>JAHEOA010000179.1 GCA_018609825.1 Candidatus Bipolaricaulota bacterium
CTGCTGAACGACCCGGAGGTCGCCCGGCTCTACCTGGGAGGCTAACGCATGAGCGACGATCCGGAGCGCCAACCTTCCCCGCCCGACAGGCCAGAGTCGAGTTCGTCGGACACCGCCCGGTCAGGGCCCTCCTCGGACGTCACCCTGGCCAGCACGGCCGCGCCGCCGGCGACGCCGAGCGGCATGCGGGGCCTCGTCGAGAAGTACGGGCGCGTCGTGGCGATATTGGCGTTCGCCGCGCTGCTGATCGCGCTCTGGTGGGAGTCCCCATCGGTCTCGCTGACCAGCTTCCTGGCGCTGACGATTCGCGGGATCATGCTCGGCAGCATCATCGCCGTCAGCGCCATCGGCCTGTCGCTCGTCTACGGGGTCGTCAAGTTTCCGAACTTCGCCCACGGCGACCTCATGTCCGCCGGCGCTTACGTCGGGTTAGCGGCGTTGGCGGTGTTGCCGAAGACCGACCCGATCGGTCCGTTCACCTTCGGTTGGGAGTTTCTGCTCGGGTTGCTCATCAGCATGCTGGGCATCGGCGTGGTCGCCGCGCTCACCGATCGCGTCATCTATCGGCCCCTGCGGAATCGCTCGGCCGGGCTGGTCCTGCTGGCGATGTCGTCCCTCGGCATGGCGTTTTTCGTCCGCAGTCTGATTTATCTCGTCTGGGGCGCCGACTTCCACTTCTACTACCAGGGCCGCCTGACGCCCGCGATCGAGCTCTTCGCCGGAATCCGGATCCCGCCGGATCAGTTCTTCATCCTCGGGATATCGCTCGTGTTGATCGTGCTGACGTATCTCCTGTTGGAGAAGACGAAGCTGGGCAAGGCCATGCGGGCCACGGCCGACAACGTCGACTTGGCCCGGGTCACCGGCATCAACACCGAGCGCGTCATCCTCTGGACGTGGATCATCGGCGGGGCATTGGCGGCCATCGGCGGCATGCTTTACGGGCTCAACCTCCAACTGCGGCCGACGATGGGCTTCTTCTTCCTCGTGCCGGTCTTTGCGGCGGTGATCATGGGCAGCATCGGCAATCCCTACGGCGCGCTTGTGGGCGGCCTGATCATCGGCGTCATCTGGATGGTCTCCACCATGGTTGTCAACTCGACGTACGGACCCGGCATGGCCTTTCTCGTCATGATTCTGATGCTGTTGGTGCGCCCGCAGGGCATCTTCGGAAGCCGAGGAGCGTGATCGCACGTGACCGCTGACATGTGGGTCAAGGCCGTCTTGATCGCCCTGCCGCTCGCCCTGTTGATCGCTCGCTTCCTGCCGAGCCAGGTCCGCTGGTACGGGCGCATCGTGCTCGGGGCGACCCTGGGACTGGCCGTGGCCGTCGGCGCCTCGCTCGCGCTCCCGACCGGGACGATCACCTACTTCGCCACGTCGTTCGGCGTGATGGCCGGCATCTATGCGATCTTGACCCTGGGCCTGAACGTCCAATGGGGCGGGTCGGGCCTGCTCAACTTCGGCATCGCGGCGTTCTTCGCCTTGGGCGCGTTCACGACGGGCCTGTTCACGACGGCCATGCCGACCGGCATCCAGGCCCAGTTCTCCCAACAGGCTTTCGGCCTAGAAGCTCCTTTTTTGATGGGCATTCTGGCCGGGGGGCTTGTCTCCGGGGTCGTCGCCTGGGTGATCGCGCGCGCCACGCTGGAGCTGCGCCTGGATTACCTCGCCATTGCCACGATCGGGATCGCGGAGATCGTGCGACTCATCTTCCAGAACGAACGGTGGCTCGCCAACGGGCCTCGGCCTCTGAGCGGCATCCCGCGGCCGCTGTTCTGCCTGGTCGAGGACCCGACATGCGAGTGGCTGCCGACCTGGCTGACGGGGTTGTTTGCCCCCTTGGAGCCCCGCGACTACGGCTTCATCTATCTCCTGATCGTCGTGCTCATTCTGTTCGTGCTCTACGTCGTCATCGAGCGCATGAGCCGCTCACCGTGGGGGCGGGTGCTGAGGGCCGTGCGAGAGGACCCCGACGCCACATCCATGAGCGGCAAGGACGTGGCCTCGTTCAAGGTCCAGGCCTTCGTCGTCGGGGCGATTATCATGGGCATTGGAGGCGCGCTTTACGCCCACCAGATCGTCGCCATCGACTACAGCAGCTTCCGGCCACTGCGAGCGACCTTCCTCATCTGGGTCATGTTGATGCTCGGCGGCAGCGGCAACAACCGGGGGGCCATCCTGGGCGGGTTTATCGTCTACGGGATCTGGACCGTCGCGCTCGACTTGGCGAGCGCGCTTGGGCCCGTCCTGGGCGAGATTCACCCCGACCTGCCCGGCCGGAGCCAATACCTGCGCTACACGCTGGTGGCGATCCTCCTGGAGCTGATCCTGATCTTCCGGCCACAGGGGCTTCTCGCCGAGAGCAAGATCGTGTCGAAGCTGATGGGTCCGGGGAAGCCTTCCGGATGACGTGAAGCCCCCCGCCCGCACCAGTCGCGTTGAGCGACTCGGGCGGCTATCCCAAATCCGACAAGTCCGACGATACGAGGCGATACGAAAAGCGGGGACCTTGGGTATCCAGGTCCCCGCTTGGCGTTGGCTTGATCGGGCTCGACGGTTGAGTCTGCGATGTCGAGCTGAGATCGGTCGTTATTCGGCCGGCACGTCCTCGACGGTCGTGACCGTCTCGATGCCGTCCGCGCCGTACTTCCAGATCTGGATGCCGGCGCCGGCCACGTCGCCGACCTCGTTGAAGTTCTGCTCGCCGGACGCGCCGGAGTAGTCGATGTCGGATCCGCCGTCGATCTGCTCCAGACCGGCCATGGAGCCCTCCGGACCGATCCCGACGGTGTCACCCGGCGGGTTGGACACGTTGCGAATGCGGTCGATCAGCACCGTGCCGCTGGTCGGGTCCTCCCCGTCCGCGATCGCCTTGGCGATCGTCAGGCCGACGATGAACGCGGCGTCGTAGCACTGGGCCATGAACGGCAGCGGCGGCGTCCGGCCGTAGCGATCCGCGTACATGCTCTCGAACATCTGGAACGCCTGACGGCTGGACGGCGAACCGGGCGCGGTGCCGTGCTGGCCCATGAGGTTCTCGATGCCGAGCGCGTCGATGTTGTCCTCGGACTTGGTGCCGTCGGTGTGCTGGAAGCCCGTGAAGTCAAACTGCTCCAGGGCCTCCTGCATGAACACCGTCGACGCGCCGGGATAGCTCGGCGTGACGATGATGTCCGGGTCATCGCCCAGCGCCTGTTCGAGGTCATCGACGTAGGTCGGCTCGGGCGTTCCCGCCTGGTGCGGAACCTGAGCCTGAACCGTGCCGTCACGCCGCTCGAACGCCGCGGCAAAGACGTCGTTGAGGCCTTGGCCGTACGCGTTGTTGGTGTACATGACCGAGGCCGTGTCGTTGGAGTAGCCGTCGACGATCTCGCCTCGAGCCAACATGGCGGCCACGACGCCCTGCTGCACGTCGGTCACGGTGGTGCGGAAGAACGTCTCGTCAAACGGCGGCCCGCTGAAGACCGGCGAGGTCGACGCCGGGGAAATCTGGAGCACGTTGGCGTCGATGGTGACCGACTCGCCGACGGCCTGGGAGACGCCGCTGGAGAGCGCGCCGATGATGGCCGGCACGCCCTGCTGGTTCACCAGGCTGCTGGCCCGATCGACGCCCTGAGATGGGGCGGTCGCCGTGTCCTCGACGACCAAGCGCATAATGGGGCCGCCAAAGACTTGGTTGGCGGCGTTGTTGATGTGGTCGACCGCCAGCTGGGCCGCCCGCTCGAAGTTCGGCCCGAACTCGGACAGGCCACCCGTGAACGCGAAGAGGGCACCGACCGGCACTTGCTGCGGCTGGGCCATGCCGCGGAACGCCAACGGCCCGCTGAGCGTCAGGGCACCACCGGCAACCCCAATTCCCTTGAGGAAGCGACGCCGACTGAGGAAAGCTTGATGCTTGTTGTCAGCCATTATTCGACCTCCTTATCTGATATTTCGACTTGCCGACAAACTCTGCTGCTCTTCGGCGGTGTGCGATCGCTTGTATCACCTCCAACTCCTTTTTTGACCGTTTTCTGAAGTGTCTTTTTACCATGAATGCCCGATAAGGTCAAAGCCGCGCAAGTTGCGGAGATGATGCGGCGGAGAAACCCGTCGACAGAATGGAGGATGCCGAGATGATGGGAGCACCATCGGATCCGTGCGGAAAGGCGGCGACCCGCGCCAAGGCGGGACGGCCAAACGGATCGTGCGCCCGCGAATCGCGGGCTGAGGTCTCAGCGTGACGAGCTTGACGGGTTGTAGAGCGACGTCTCCGGATGGAACGCCGCCCAGGCGAACCAGAACGTCGTCGTCGAGGTCACGCGCTCAAGTTGAGCGTCCAGTTCGGCCAACGGCCCCGATTGGGCCTTTCCGTCCCAAGACCAGCTCGTGCCCGTCGTCGTGTCCACGAGCGAGCCATCCTGGATACTGAACGCCAACGGGGTCGGGCGCTCGGGATGCCGGCGCTTGAAGACCACGACATCGCCCAACTCGGGATGCCACGCCGCCAGTACGGGGACGCCTCCCACTAAATCGTTGACCACGTTCGCATCCCGCACCGCCGACTTGAGATAGGCCTTGGCCTGATCCTGCAGCGTCACGCCGCTGACCCTCTGCTTCTTGTCCAGGCGATCGTCCTCGGTAGCGACGGGGAACATCAGGCTTTCGCGATCCTCGTAGCCGGCGTAAGGGTTGTAGCCGTAATCGCGCACTTGCCGCGCTTCCTCGGGATTATCGGTCCGCGGCGGCTCGCCGCCCATGGCCACGGCCGAGGTGGGGCGCTTGAGCACGCGGGCTTGCGGATGCGCCTCTTTCCAGGCGGCCCACTTGGCCATGCTGTTGGGCAGTCGCCGCAGCTCGCCGAACTCGCCGACGAGCGGGCCGACCATCGGCGTCCCCTCGAGCTGGGACCAGAACGTGCCCGTGACGCGGTCGTACATCACCAGATCGGAGTTGTACAGCCGACCTGACGTGCCGAACTCCGCCCGCCTCCCAGTCAGATCGGGTCGCACGAAGACGACACCGGAGCCGCAGAGCGGGCAGTACGTGGCGGCGATGGGCGTCCCGCCGATCGTGTCGTTGGCGATCTCGTGATGATTCAGGATCCGAATGGGATAGGCCTTCGCCTCGCCGTTGTGTTCGACGCCCAAGACCACGTCATCGGGCGCCAGCCACTGGCTGGCGGACTGGACCGACTGGAATCGCGGGGCGTCGATGCTCGGAATGCCGTCGGGGGGCGGCCCGCCGGACATGAGCTGATCCGGGTTGATCGTCGAGGCATACTTGACGCGGGTCGGATCCACGTCGAATCCCATCTCTTCCAGACGACGCTTGGAGAAGTACTTCCCGGACAGATCGCCCGTCTCAACCTGCTTTGCCTCCGTTGTATCCGTTGCCTCCGTTGAGGAGGACGTCGGCTCACTCGACGACACGCTTTCGGCCCCGTTCGACGACGATGCGCTCGAGCCGCTCTCGCCAAGCAGCGAGGCGACGCGCCGTTCCAATTCCTCAGGCGTGAACGCCCCGTTCTTGGCCGGCCGACCGCCGATGGGTGCGATCCTGCCCTGCTTGTTGATGAAGAACGTCGTCGGCTGGGTAAAGAGCCGGTATCCGCGCGATACCTCGCCGTTCGGGTCCATCAAGATCGGGTAATCGACGTCCACCTCCTCGTCGAGGAACTGTTGGACCGCGCCCTTGGATTCCATGAGATCGACCCCGAGGACGACCAGGTCGTCCGGGTGCTGCTCGTAGGCGTGTTGGAAGTCGGGCATTTCGGCTTTGCAGGGCGGGCACCACGTCGCCCAGAAGTTGAGGATCACGTTCTTCTCGCCCTGATAGTCGGCCAGCTCGATCACGCGGCCGTCGACCGTCTTGAGCCGAAAGTTGGGGACCGGATCGCCCACTTTGAGCTCGCCGGGCGCTTCCCCGATCAAGCCGAGCTTCGCTTGGGAGTTCGACGACGACGCTGAACTGGACGTCGTCGACTCGTTGGACACGTTGAACACGTTGTCCATGAACGCCGATCGCACGGACGGCACCAGGCCGACGAGGCCGACCCCGATCACCAGGATCACCAATATCGTCGTCACCACGCCACGCTTCATGGTCGACTCTCCCTCCTCAAATCCAGCGTCGGAGGGCTCACTCTAGGGCGGGAAGACGGGCGACGCCGTAAGGCGGCTTACACACTCAGTCGCTGACCTCGGGCTTCGGGCTCGATTCACGTTCCGCCTGCGTCGCCAGATAGATGCCGCTCAGGACGAGCACCCCACCGATGACCTTCCACCACGTCAGGCCCTCGTCCAAGATCACGTACGCCAGGATCGAGGCGCCCACGGGTTCGCCCAAGATGATGACGGCTACCGCCGCTGCCGAGACGTAGCGCAGCGCCCAGTTGTAGGCGCTGTGGCCCATGATCTGGGGCCCCAGCGCCAACAGCGCCATCCAGACGTAGGTCGTCGCCGGATACCCGACGAACGGGAACCCGCTCAGTGTGGCTGCAATGAGGGTCAGCACGGCCGCCATGCCGTAGACGATGGCGATGTAGCTCAACACGTCGGTCTTGACGCGCACGCGCTGGCCGATCAACAGATACCCCGAGTGGGCGATCCCGCCCAACAGCGCCAGCAGATCGCCCACGAGCGCGGTGCCGCCGATCGACAGGTCGCCCGAGCCGATCATGACGCCGCCCATGACGGCCAGGGCGATCCCGCCGATCAGGCTCCGCGGCAGTCGCTCGCCCAGAATGAAGAACGTCCCCAGGCCGACGAAGATGGGATTGGTCGTGACGAAGACGACCGAGCTGGCGACGCTGGTGAACTCGAGCGAGCTGATCCAGAAGACGAAGTGCAGGCTCAGGAACGCCCCGCTGGCCAGAGACATGAGCCAGTCGCGCCGCTCGAGCGCCCGCAACTCCCGGCGACGCAGCGCGAGCGCGGTCGGCCCCACGAGCAGGCCCGTGACGCCCAACCGATAGGCCGCGATGATGAGCGCTGGGGCCTCGGCCAGCTTGATCATGATCGAGGCGGCGCTGATCACCCCGACCGCAAACAGCAAAACGGCGAAGACGCGTGGTTGCATCGCGTTTTTCTCCGGATCTATAATCGCCTCGATTTCACCAACATTGCGTCATGGAGGGAAACGATGGCTTATCCCAGTGAGCTGAGGTACACGAAAGAGCACGAGTGGGTCAAGCCCGAAAACGGCACGATTCTCATGGGCATCACCGATTTCGCGCAAGACGAGCTGGGCGACGTCGTCTTTGTCGAGCTGCCCGAAGCGGGCACCGAGGTCCAGCAGGACGACGCGATCATCACCGTGGAGTCCGTCAAGGCCGCCTCGGACGTCTATGCGCCCGTGGGCGGCACCGTGGTGGAGATCAACTCGGACTTGGAGGACCAGCCGGAACTGGTCAACGAGTCGCCCCACGAGAACGGCTGGATGGCCCGTATCGAGATGAACGACGCCAGCGAGCTCGAGTCGCTCATGAGCGCCGAGGCATACGAGGAGCATATCGGCTCGGAATAGACCTAATCGGCGTCATCGCGTCGCCCATGACCGATCGATATACTGCCCCCCATGGACCACCGCGAAGGGCCAAGTCGTGGCCCATCCAGGTCGATCTCAAGCCGCGGTCTCCCGGAAGCGACGCCCGTGGTGGTCGATAACCCCGAACTCCGCAAGAAACGGAGGGCCTCTCAATGAGCGAGTTCATCCCCCACACTCGCGACGATCAACGCCGGATGCTCTCGGCGATCGGGCTCAAGCACGTCGAAGACCTGTTTGCGGACATCCCCCATGAGATTCTCGAACGTTACCAGCCGCTCGGCATCGAACCGCTGAGCGAACTCGAGGCGAAACAGCACCTGTCTGACCTCGCGGCGGAGAACGTCGATCCCACCCGACACGTGTCGTTCATGGGCGGCGGGGTCTACGACCATCACATTCCCAGCGTGGCCGCCCACCTCATCCAGCGCTCGGAGTTCTTCACCAGCTACACCCCGTATCAAGCTGAAGCCAGCCAGGGGACGCTGACGTGGATGTTCGAGTTCCAGTCGCTCGTCTGCGAGCTGACGGGGCTCGACGTCGCCAACGGCTCCATGTACGACGGCAGTTCGGCGCTCGCGGAAGCGATGCTCATGGCGCACAACCTCACGCGCAATCACCGCTTCCTCGTGCCCGCCAACGTCCATCCGCACACGCGCCAGATCATCGACACCTACGCCTGGGCCGCGGATCTGGAGGTCGTCGACCTGCCCATGACCGACGACGGCCGGCTGGATCGCTCCGCTCTGCAGCGCCACGCCTCCGACGACGACCTGGGCGGGCTGCTCGTCCAGTCCCCGAACTTCGTCGGCGTCCTGGAGGACCTTCGCGGCCTGAAGGACCAAATCGGCAAGGCGAAGCTGTGCGTCAGCACGCACCCATTGTCGCTCGGGATTCTGAAAGCCCCCGGCCATCTCGGCGCGGACATCGTGGTCGGCGAGGGGCAAGTCTTCGGCAACGCGCCGAACTTCGGCGGGCCGCTGTTGGGACTCTTCGCCTGCCGCCACGACTATCTGCGCAAGCTGCCCGGGCGCATCTCCGGCCGCACCCAGGACGCGGACGGCAACTTCGGCTACATCATGACGCTGCAGACCCGCGAGCAGCACATCCGCCGCGCCAAGGCGACGTCGAACATCTGCACCAACGAGGCGCTCTGTGCGCTGGCCGCCACGATCACGTTGGCCGCTCTCGGCAGAGACGGTTTCCGGAAGCTGGCCGAGTTGAACGCGCAGAAGGCCCATTATCTCGCCCGCCAGATCGAACAACTGAACGGCTTCGAGCGGGCTTTTGACGCCCCGTTCTTCAACGAGTTCGCGGTCCGGACCCCGAAGCCCGCGGACGAACTTTTGGACGGCCTCCAGACCCAGGGCTATTTGGGCGGCGTGGATCTGGCGCCCTACGGCCACGACCACACCCTGTTGATCGCCGCCACGGAGAAGCGGACACGAGAGCAACTGGACGGCTTCGTCGACGCATTGAAGGAGGCGGCAGCATGAACAACTTCAAGCCCGGCACGACGGTCTTCGATCGCGGCGAGTCCGGCCGATACGCGCTGACGATTCCCGAACCCGACGTCGAGACCGAGCCGCTCGATGAGCTCATCCCCGAGGACCTGTTGCGTGACGACGACCCGGACCTTCCCGAGCTGAGCCAGATCGAACTCATCCGGCACTATACGTCCATCTCCCAGGTCAACTACGGCGTCGACACCGGCCCGTATCCGCTCGGGTCGTGCACGATGAAGTACAACCCGCGGATCAACGAGGAAGTCGCCCGCATTCCCGGCTTCGCCGAAGCGCATCCCCTCCAGGGTGAGGCGAATTCGCAGGGCGCGCTGAAGCTGCAGTACGAGCTATCGGAGCTGCTCAAGGGTGTGGCCGGGCTGCCGGCGATCACGATCCAGCCGGCCGCCGGCGCCCATGGGGAGTTCCTCGGCATGCTGCTGCTGAAGCGCTACTTCGAGGAGCGGGGCGAACTGGATCAGCGCCGGACGGTGCTGTTGCCCGACTCCGCCCACGGGACCAACCCGGCCTCGGCCAACATCGCGGGGTTCGACGTGCAAGAGATCCCCTCGGACGAGGAGGGCATGGTCCACGTCGAGGCCCTTCGGGATCTCGTGGACGAGACGACGGCCGGGCTGATGGTGACGGTCCCGAACACGCTCGGCATCTTTGAGGAGGACATCTTCGAGATCACGCAGCTGCTGCACGACGCCGGGGCGCTGTGCTACTTCGACGGGGCCAATTTGAACTCCATCGTCGGCCGCGCCAAACCGGGCGACTTCGGCGTGGACATCGTCCACTTCAACCTCCACAAGACCTTCTCGACGCCGCATGGCGGCGGAGGTCCCGGGTCCGGTCCCGTCGCCGTCAATGCAGAATTGGAGCCGTATCTGCCCGTGCCGGCGCTCGTGGAGAACGACGACGGCTCGATCTCGTTGGACCACGATCGCCCCAAGTCGATCGGGCGACTGCATCCCTACTACGGCAACGTCGGCATGCACGTGCGAGCCTACACCTACATCCGGATGCTCGGCGACTCGGGCCTGAAGCGCGTCAGCGAGAACGCCGTGCTCAACGCCAACTACCTCAAAGAGCGCCTCAAGCATCACTATCGCCTGCCCTTCGATCGCATCTGCAAGCACGAGTTCGTGCTCTCCGGCGAAGGCCAGGCCGAGGACGTCCACACGGCGGACATCGCCAAGCGCCTCATCGACAAGGGCGTCCATCCGCCGACGGTCTACTTTCCGATGGTCGTCAGCGAGGCACTCATGATCGAGCCGACCGAGACCGTCTCGCTGGAGGAGCTCGACGAGGTCGCCGAGGCGTTCATCGAGATCGCCCAGGAGGCCACGGAGAACCCGGAGCTGCTCACGACCGCGCCCCACGACACGCCGGTCGGGCGGCTCGATGAGGTGCAAGCGGCGCGCCATCCCGTCGTCCGTTACCCGAAGACGAACGGAGCCGACGCCAACGGCACGTAAAGCCGACCGCGTCACATCGCCGGCACGCCGGAGGGGCCAGCCCTGACGTTGCGAAGCCGGTAGCCCACGTGTACAACGGGGCCCATACCGGCAGCATGATCCTATGGCTATGGCATGAATGAGGAGGCCAACCGTATGAGCTCACCCGGCTATTACCGATTTCCCACCGTTCATGACGATCAGGTCGTGTTCACCAGCGAAGACGACCTCTGGACCGTGTCGAGCAGGGGGGGCACGGCCCGACGCTTGACCTCGGGCGAGGGCATGGTCGGCTATCCCCGCTTGTCGCCCGACGGTTCCCAGATCGCGTTCAGCGGGCGCGAAGAGGGGCACCAGGAGGTCTATGTCATGCCCGCCGAGGGCGGGCCGCCCCGGCGCGTGACTTACGTTGGGGCCCCGACGATCGTCGTCGGCTGGGCCCCCGACGGGCGCATCGTCTTCGGCAGCTCCTATCGACAGCCGCTCAGTCGGTTGTTCTCGCTCTTTGCCGTCGATCCCGACGGACGCGAGCCGGAGGCGCTGCCCCACGGGCCGGCGACCCACATGAGCTACGGCCCCGATCGCGAACGCGTCATCGGTCGATACGGGATGGTCACGCGCGAGCCCGCGCATTGGAAGCGCTACCGCGGCGGGACCGCGGGCGATCTCTGGGTCGACCGGGACGGCTCGGGCGAGTTCGAGCGCCTGATTCAGATCGACGGCAACCTCGCTTTCCCGCTCTGGGTCGGGGCGCGGATCTACTTCACCTCGGACCACGAGGGCATCGCCAACCTCTACTCCTGCACCCCTGATGGCCACGACCTGACCCGCCATACCCATCACGACGCCTACTATGTCCGCCATCCGGATACCGACGGCACGCGGATCGTCTATCATGCGGGGGCGGACCTCTATGTCTACGATCCGAGTTCGGACGCGAGCGAGCGGATCGAGGTCGACTACCCCAGTCCACGCACCCAGCGCAACCGCAAGTTCGTCGAGGCCAAGACGTACTTGGCGAACACCACGCTCCATCCCAAAGGGCACAAGCTGGCGATCAACGCCCGCGGGAAGGCGTTCTCCATGGGGAACTGGCGCGGCCCCGTGACCCAATACGGGGACGCCGACGGCGTGCGCTATCGGTTGGCCCAGTGGCTGCACGACGGCGATCGCTTGGTGATATTGAGCGACGCCGAGGGCGAGGAAGCCATTGAAATCCACCCGGAGGGCGGCCTCGAGGAGCCGACGCGGCTGGCCGATCTCGACATCGGACGCCCCTCGTCGGTTCAGCCCAGCCCGACGGAGAACAAGCTGGCGCTGGCCAACCATCGCAACGAGCTGGTGCTCGTCGAGGTCGACGCCAACCGGGCGACGGTTCTGGATCGCAGCGACCACGGCACGATCGCGGGCTTCGACTGGTCCCCGGACGGGCGCTGGATCGCGTACGGCTTCCCCGAGACCGAGCAGACCACGAGCATTCGATTGGCTGAGGTCACCACGGGCCAGACGCATCGCGTCACGAATCCCGTGCTGCGCGACGTCGGCCCGAAGTTCGACCCCGACGGCCAGTATCTGTATTTCCGGTCGTTCCGGGAGTTCGACCCCGTCTACGACGCCCTCCACTTCGAGCTCGGGTTTCCCCGGGGGGCGCGTCCGTACCTGGTGACGCTGCGCTCGGACGTGCGCCATCCGTTCCTGCCGGAGCCGAACACTGAGGACGAAAGCCCGACGACCAACGACGACGCTGAATCCAGCGCCGAGGGCCCGGATGACGACGCCCCCAAGCCCGTCGAGATCGAACTCGACGGCATCGAGGATCGCGTGCTGGCCTTTCCGATCTCGCCCGGTCGCTATCCGCAGCTGGAGGCGATCTCCGGCAAAGTGCTCTACACGTCATTGCCCGTCGACGGCAGCCTGAATCGCCAAATCTTCAACGCGGGCGAGCCGCCGGCGAAGGCGACGCTGCACATGTTCGACCTCAAGACCCAACAGACCGAGACGCTGATCCAGGGGCTGACCGCGTTCCAGATCTCCGGCGACCGCCAGCAGTTGCTCTATCGCGCCGGCAACAAGCTGCGGGTCGTCAAAGCCGGTCAGAAGCCGGACGAGAACGCCGCCAAGGAGCCGCCCGGCGAGAAGAGCGGATGGATCGACCTGTCGCGGATCAAGGTCTCGGTGACGCCGCCCAAGGAATGGGCGCAGATGTACACTGAGGCCTGGCGCCTCCAGCGCGATCACTTCTGGAACGAGGAGATGTCCAAGGTCGACTGGGAGCGGGTGTATCAACGCTATCGGCCGCTGTTGGATCGGGTCGCCACGCGCGGCGAGTTCTCCGACTTAATGTGGGAAATGCAGGGCGAGCTGGGAACGTCGCATGCCTACGAGATCGGCGGGGACTATCGGCCGAATCCCCAATATCCGCTCGGCTTTCTCGGGGCCGACATCGACTACGACGAGAGCATGGGCGCCTGGACGATCTCGCGCATTGTCCGTGGCGACCCGTGGGACGAGCAGGCCGGGTCACCCCTCATCCGCTCCGGCGTCAACGCCCGCGAGGGCGAGACGCTGCTCGCCATCAACGGCCGACCGCTGTCGCGCGACACCTCCCCAGGCGAGCTCCTGGTCAACCAGGCCGGATCGGAGGTCTCCATCACGTTGGGTGACGAGAGCGGCCAATCGCCGCGAACCGTGAGCGTCAAGACGCTCAAGAGCGAAGCGTCCGCCCGCTACCGCGACTGGGTCGAGGCGAACCGATCGCGCATCCATAACGCCACCGGCGGCCGCGTCGGCTACATCCACGTGCCCGACATGGGACCGACCGGGTTTTCCGAGTTCCATCGGTCCTTCCTCGCGGAAGTGGAGCGCGACGGGCTCATCGTCGACGTCCGCTTCAACGGCGGAGGCCACGTCTCCGGGCTGCTGTTGGAGAAACTGGCCAGACGGCGCTTGGCGTTCGTCAAGACCCGCTGGTACGGCGCCGAGCCGTGGCCCGACTCCTCACCCGCTGGCCCCATGGTGGCGCTCACCAACGAGTGGGCCGGCTCCGACGGCGACATCTTCAGTCACGGCTTCAAGCTGCTCGGGCTCGGTCCGTTGATCGGGAAACGCACATGGGGCGGCGTCATCGGCATCAACCCGAGACAATTCCTCGTCGACCGGGGCATCACGACCCAGCCGGAGTTTTCGTTCTGGTTCGTCGACGTCGGGTGGGCCATCGAAAACCGCGGTACCGATCCCGACATCGAGGTCGAAGTCCGGCCCCAGGACTACGCCGCGGGCGCCGATCCCCAATTGGACCGCGGTCTCCAGGAGATCGAACGGATTCTGTCCGAACGTCCACCGCTCAAGCCGGATCTGAGCGAGCGCCCGAGCCGCGAGCTGCCCGAGTTGCCGACGGATTAGGGCCCCGTCATGACCCGCTATCTCAGCGAAGCCGACGTCGATCAACTTCTGACGATGCCCGACACGCTGCGCGTCGTGGAGGCCGCCTTCCGCGCTTGGGGGAACGGACGGGCGGTCAACCATCCGCGCCGACGCATTCGAATCCCCCAGGGCTTTCTGCACGTCATGGAAGCCGCGCTCATCGATGACGGGGTCATGGGGTTGAAAACCTACGCCACGGTCGCGGGCGGGGCGACGTTCGTGGTCCAGCTCTTCGACAACGAGACGGGCAAGCTGATCGCGTTGATCGACGCGGATCGGCTCGGGCAACTCCGCACCGGCGCGGCATCCGGGGTGGCGGCCAAGGTCTTGGCCCGTGAGGACGCGGAGACCGTGGGGATCATCGGCACGGGCTATCAAGCACAGACCCAACTGGAGGCGGTCTGCGCCGTTCGCTCCGTCGGACAAGTCCGCGCGTTCAGCCGAACCGCGGCGACCCGTGAGGCGTTCGCGCAGACGATGGCCCAACGGCTCGGCGTGACGGTGAACGCCGTGGCGAGCGCCGAAGCCGCGGTCCGAGATGCCGACGTCGTCATCACGGTCACGACCGCCCGTGAGCCCGTCCTCGCGGGCGAATGGCTGACCCCCGGAGCCTGCGTGCTGGCCGCCGGGGGCAACAACGTCCTCCGCCGCGAGATCGACAACGCGACGCTCGAGCGCGCCCATCACATCGTCGCCGACGATCTCGATCAAGCCAAGATGGAGTGCGGCGAGCTGATTGCCGCCGCCGAGCGCGGCAAGGTACGCTGGGAAGCCGTGCGGGAACTCCGGCAGGCCGTGGCCGGCCAGACCTCAGGGCACGGTTCGGCCGATGGGGTTACGGTCTTCGAGTCCCAGGGCGTCGCCCTGGAAGACGTGGCTGTCGCGCACCACGTGGTCAAGTTGGCCGAGCAGCGCAACGTCGGGACAATTATCCGCCCGGGCTGAGGGCGATCAACGCCGAATCTCGATGTGGACGCCCCGTCGGGTCGGGTCGAGCACGGCGGCGATGATCGCGCTGAAGACGCTGATCAGCAGGGCCCCCAGCAAGGCCCAACCGAACCCGGCGATCTCAATCCCCGCCACCAGCGAGTCGACGAGCAAGAGGATGAAGGCGTTGATGACGAGCATAAACAGCCCGAGCGTCAGGATCGTGGCGGGCAGCGTGAAGACGACCAAGACGGGCCGAATGAAGGTGTTGAGGAGGCCGAGCGCCAGTCCGGCCCAAATGGCCGCGGCGAAGTCGTTGACGATGATGTGGCCTTGCAGCAGCGCCCCCACCAGGTAGATGGACAGCGTGCCCGCCACCCATCGGGCCAGCCAGCGCAAGAGTTGATCCTGCCTCATGCCGAGCGCCATTGTAGATCGAGGCGGTTCGCGGGTGCAATTGCGCCGCCTTGCAGCCCCCTGCGCGCGCAAGTAGAGTGACGCGGCCGTCAACGGAGCGTCGCCATGTTCTTCCCGATCCGCGACTATCGCCGCAGCCGTTCAACGCCCCTCGTCACGTTCGTCATCATCGGGCTCAACGTGCTCGTCTTTCTGGTGCAGACCGTCATGGTGGGCGGAACCGGGGGCGAGGCCGAGTACGGGATCGTCCGCGGCTCCCAGTGCGTGCCGTTGTCGGCCCAGGATCGCTTCATCTTTCAGCACGGGGTCAAGCCCTGTGAGCTCTTGGGCACCTGTGGGCAGACCCGCGTCTGCCTCATCGAGGACCGACGCGTCGCGGACGTGACCACCGTCGATGGCCCGTTTCCCGAGTCGACCCTGCCCGCCTGGCTGACGATCTTCTCGGCGATGTTCGTCCACGGCGGGCTGCTGCACATCGGCGGGAACATGTGGTTCCTCTGGATCTTCGGCGACAACGTCGAGGACCGCATGGGCAAAGGACGTTTTCTGCTCTTCTATCTGATCACGGGGCTGGCCGCCGCAACCGCACAAATCGTGGCCAATCCGGCCAGCTCAACGCCCATGGTCGGCGCAAGCGGCGCCGTCGCGGGCGTCTTAGGCGCCTACATGTTGCTCTATCCGCACGGGCGCGTCTTGACGCTGATGTGGATCGTCTGGTTCGTCCAGTTCATCGAGCTGCCCGCGATCGTCGTGCTCGGCATGTGGATCGTGCTCCAGGTCATTCAGGCGCTGATCGGACAGGGGATGCTCGGCGGCGGTGGCGTCGCCTACCTCGCCCATATCGGCGGATTCGCCGCGGGGTTGGCGCTCGTGAAGGCCTTCGTTCGGCCCGGGGGGCGCGTCACGCGTAGTAGTTGGCGTTGATCTCGATGTATTCGCGCCACTGTTCGGGGAGATCCTCCTCGGGATAGATCGCCTCAACCGGACAGACCGCCGCGCAGGCCGCGCAGTTGATGCAGGTTTCGGGATCAATGTAGAGCATCCGGACGTTTTCAAACTCGGCTTCGTCGGGTCGGGGATGGATGCAGTCAACGGGGCAAACCTGGACGCATTCCGTCGATTTCTCGTCGACACAAGGTTGGGCGATCACAAAGGCCATCGGCGATTGCTCCCTTCTTGGATGATCCAGATCAAGTATAGCAGCGGCCCTCAGAGCCCCGCAACGCGGTCTCACGGCCCGAACGGCTCATCCCGCGGCGCCTTGATACAATGGCCCTATGAGCTCCGTTCTGGGCAGTCGCAAGCGATTCCTCTATCGCGTAATCATCTACGGCGCCGCGCCACTGTTGGGCCTGTTCGTCTTCCTGGACAACCCCGATGACCTGCGGGGCCGCGTCCTTGGCGGGTTGGCCATTCTGGTCGGGGTAACGGCGGTCGCTCTGTTTGTGTTCCGCCTGCGTGATCCATGGGGCGCGATCCGCTATGCCGTCCGGCCCGTGTCCACGCTGCGGGATGTCGTGCTGAGGTGGGACGCGTCCCCGGCCACGGGCGAGGGCGAGCTCCTCACGTCGCTTCACACGCATCTGCGCCAACAGCTGCCCGATCTCGACATCGCCATGGGCGATCCGACCGACGACGGCGTGCTCACGCTCGGCGACGAGGTCACGGTGATTCCCGCGGCCTCTCCCCTGACGACTGAGGACCGAGACGGATTGGTGGCGCGTCTGGAGGCGCTCCACTCGCCCTTGGAGAGTCGCGCGCTGGTGGTCGTGCTGGCCACGAATGGGGCTCGCGAGGACGACGTGGATCTGTCGCTTTTGGAGGGCGCGCGCGGTGTCCACGTCGTTCGGATCTGAGCTAGGCCGCGAACAGCCGGTGCAGCGGCAGCTTCCGCATCACCAGGTCGAGCAAGAACAAAACCAACGACGCCAGCGCCAGCGAGGACCAGATGTCCTGGAACGCGTACGCCCGACCCTCCAGGAGCGAGGGCAGATCGTCGTTCGAGGTCAAGTACTGCCCGCCCGTCGTCTCGGCGATGTGACGCAATCCTTCAGAATTGAGGCCGATGCGGCGATACTCCTCCGGATAGGGGACGCTGACGGTCTCCTGGACCCGCCCGAGCTCGTCGTTGCCCACGTTGAGCAGGTGAACGCCTTCCGAAACGTCCTCAACCGTCGCGCGATAGCGCCCGGGTGCAACCTGCTCGAACGACAGCGAGCTCGGCTCGGACCCGAGCGATGCCATTCGTCCCTGCAACTGGGCGTCGTTCAGCCATTGCCCGTTCTGTTGCGCGTCGACGGTGACGGTGAGCGTCGAGCCGTTCAGTTCCTTGCGGAGGTCGAGACTGTCCGGGCGCAGCCTGCTCTTGCTGTAGACCTGCCCCAGCAGATCCGACATCAGGTTGGCCAGGCCGGGCCAGTCGAGCCAGCGTTCGGCGTCGGTCTCGCTGAGCGCGGTGTTCAAGACCGCCACCTTGCCTAGGCCGTAGCGCCACGTGCTCACAAGCGGGTCGTCGGGCCCGTCCTCGGGGCCGACGTAGAGCTCGGTCTTGGAGCTGGACTTCTCGAACGTCAAGACGTAGCCGTCCAAGGGCGGAATCTCTCCCGGGTTGACTTGCTGCAGCTGGCCCGCAAACGGGCCCGACCGAACCGGCACGGGCCCCTTGATCCAGCGGGCCCGCTGGAGCCGAATGAGCTCCTCCAGCGTGATCTGCGGCAGGTCCTGGGCATCTGAAACTGAGTACTTCTTGCCCACGCCGACCTCGGCCAGGCGCCACATGAGCTCGCGATCGGCCTGCCCGCCGATGGCGATCGACGAGGCCGTGATGGGACTGTCCTCGACGTTGCGAAACAGCGTGGGAAAGTCGCGGCGCTCGCGGACGAACTTGCCGTCGGAGAAGACCAGGACGTGGCGCACGCGGGCATCGGCGCCCTTGAGCGCCTCCACCGCGTCGCCCAGGGCGGGATGCGCGTCCGTGCCCCCGTTCGGGCTCAGGTCTTCGATGGAGCGCAGGATCTCCGAACGCCGGCCCTCGACGGGGCCCAGCTCCACGAGCCAGTCGTGCGTGGCGTCGAAGCCGATGATGCCGACGAGGTCGTTGCTGTTCAGCTTCTGGACCGCGCGCATCGCGGCTTCCTTCAAAAGATCGATCTTCTGGCCGCGCCCGGCCAGCTCGCCCATGCTGCCGGAGCGGTCCAGCACCATGACCAGCCCCAGCGCCGGCTTGCGCAACTCCTCGGGGCCTTCGTACGTGACCGGTAGGAGCTTTTCGAACTCGCGGTCGGCGAAGTTCTGCACGGCTTGGCGCCCCTGGATGAGCCAGAACCCGCCGCCGAGGTCGCGAACGTAGCGCTCCAGCACGCCCTGTTGGCGGTCGGTGAGCGAGCGTAGCGGGACGTTCTCGAACACCACCGCCCGATACGGCAACAGCGTCGACAGCGACGGCGCAAACTCGTTCAGTGAGACGGTGGTGTGGGCCGAGCCCGACTCCTCGAGCACGCGGCTCAGCGTCGACGAGGGCTCGCTCTCGTCCGGGCCGCGGACGATGAGCACACGCGGCTCGCCCGTGGCCTGAACGACCTGCTCGTAGCGGTTGTTGGCGGCCAGGACGTCGCCGTCGGCCACCAGCTCGACGCGATAGGCGTGGGCGCCCGCCTCGGCGAGCTGATCCTGGCGCTCCACGACGTTGAGCCCGGCGTGAAGATCCACGGATTCCTCGCTGATGAGCGAATCGTCGCGATAGACCAACAGACGGGCTTGGCTCGCTTCGCCCGCGTAGACGATCGTCTGCAGGCTGAACGGCAGGTCCGTGGCGACCTCGTCCGGGGCCTGCAGGGCCTGAACGGCGAACTCGTCCCGCGGCGCGGTCAGGGGCACCGCGGCGATGGACACGCCCTCGCGCCGGGCGCGCGCCAGCGAGGTCGCGACATCATCACCGGTCGGCTGGCCATCGGAGAGCAACACGATCGTCCGCGTGGCGTCTTCGGGGAACGTGGCCAGCGCGAGGTCCAACGCCCCCGAGAGGTTCGTCCCCTCGGGATCGACCTGCGTGTTCAGCTGGTTCATCTCGAGCGTCTTCCGAAAGGGCCGCTCCACGTAGGCCGCCTTGCCGAAGGCGATCACCCCGTATTTGGTGTTGGACTGCGGCTTGGCCCAGCGGTTGAGGCGGTCCACGAGCTCGCCCTCGGAGAGCGCCGCCCGTGCGCTTGCCGAGCGATCCACGAGAAAGTAGACCGCGTGCGAGTCGACGGCGCTTTTCAATTGGGGTCCGCCGAGCGCCAGGATGAGCGCGACGATCGCCAGGAGCCGCAGGCCGATGGCCACCTTGTCCGCCAACGACTTGCGGAGCCACCCGCGCCGCTGGAGCCCCACATACAACAGCGGCACGACCAACAGCGCCAACGGCCACAGGTCCGTGAAGCGGATCATGCTTCCCTCCTTCCCCGCCGCATCCAGCGCGGGCGATCAAAGGCCCAGAGCTCGGCCAGCATCAGCCCCAACCCGAGCGCCAGGGCCCAGGGCCACAGCGACCGCCTCGACTCCAGGGCTCGGGCGGCGTTGGCGGAAGATGCCGGGTTGCCGGTCGACGTTGGAGCGGATTCGCCGCTCGGCGTGCTCAATCTCGACTCCGAGGCCGGCGCATTGGCCGCAAAATGATACGTGCTGCTGCCCTGCGTGACGCGGTAGAAGCCCGGCTCATCGACCCGGCCGCACGACGCGCCGCCTTGGCCCAGTTCACACGTCCGTCCCTTGGGATCGGCAATCTCGGCGCCTTCGTCCAGGCGATCGAGCGGCAGTTCTCCGCCGACCGTGAGCGTGCTCGTGCGGTCGACCCGCGGGGCCAGCCACTCCATCAGGCGGAACATGAGAATGGGGAAGTCGACGGAAAGGCCCAGGTTCGACTGCGTCAAGTCGATGCCGAGATAGGCCAGTCTCACGCCGCCGCGGGCGGCCAGATACAGGACAGGCGTGCCACCGGCGGACAGCAGCGTCTCGCCGTCTTCGGCCACCTCGACCGCCGGCACCTGGCCCAGTTGCCAGTCATTGGGGGTCAATCCGCGCAACGTCGGGTGATCGCGCTCGATGGTGACCTCGCCCCCGGAGCTCCCTTGGGCCTCCTGGAGCCACGGCGGCATGGTGCTGCCCACCAGCAGATAGCGACCCGGCTGCGGGTTCTCCATCGAGGTGTTGTAAACGAGGGTCAGGTCGGCGCCGCCATCCGTGGACGACGTCGCGGCCTCTCCGGGGCGATAAACGTCGGCGCGTCCGGCCCGCTCGAAGAAGCGACTCAGATAGAAGCTGTCGCCGCCGACCCAGTGGACTTGCCAGGGCCGCTTCTGCGGCAAGGTCGCATAGCGCGCGTTGTCGTCGGGACGCGCATCGGGCCCATCCCCCGGATCGACCTCGGCGACAAAGCGGGTCGCGTCGAGATCCGACCGACGGACGTCGAGCTTGCTCGAGCTCTGAGCCGGCACGCTCAGCGCCCGTTCGTCCACGGTGGCCTCCGAGGAGCGAATCCGGATCGGCATGGTTCGCTCAGCGTCGCTGCCGTTCCAGACCTCCGCGATGAACGCGACTCCCTGTCCGTTCGGTTGCTTGCGGGCCTTGAACGACGTCACGGCAACGTTCCGCGCCTCGGCGTCGGCGCCGACGACCTCCGTCTGCCAACCCAACGCCGTGATCTGGGCTGAGGGCGATTCGTCCGTCAGGAAGACGACGCGATCCACGCCCTGCGGAAACTGACTGTCGATCAGGCGCACCAGCGCCGCCGGATCCGCGTCGGCTTGATACGTGGGCTGATAGCCGTCGAGCACGCGTCGGATCGTGGCATGGTCCGTCGTGGGGGCCACCAACAGTTCGTTGCTGGCCTGGGCGCTGAACAGGGCCGCCTCGGCGGCCGGATTTGCCGAGAGAACCTCCCGGGCTCGGGCAACCGCGGCCTCGGCACGACGCTGCCCATCGGGCGCCATCTCGGCCCGCATGCTGGCGCTGCCGTCCAGTACGAGCGCCAGCGTCCGTGCGCCGCTGGCCGAGGTGCTCATCACGGGCTGAGCCAGCGCCAACACGACCGCGATGAGCGCGAGCAGCTGGAGAATCAGCCCGAGCAGGGGCATCTTGTTGAAGCGGAGCGCGCTCCGCGGCTGGCGCTCCACGCCGCGCCAGAACAGCAGCGACGACACGAACCGAGGCTCGGCCTGGCGCTTGAGAAAATACACGGCCGCTACAATGCCGCCAAGGCCGAGCAGCCACAGCGCCCCGCTGGCCAGTAGCGTCACTGCACGACCGCCCCTTCCTGCAGCGCGCCCGTGATCAACTCGTCCATCGGCGTCCCCGACGACAGACGCAGATAGCGTATCCCACGCTCCTGGCAGAACCGCTCCAGATCATCTTGGAACGACCGCACCCGCTCCTTGTAGGCGCGTCGCGCCGACGCGTCGACGTTCAGGGGCAGCTCGGCCTCGCTCTCGATGTCCTGCAGGCGCAGCTCGCCCGTGAGGTCGGGATCCAGCTCCTCCGGCGCCAACAGATGGAGGACGATCACCTCGTAGCCGTGGTAGCGCAGCCGGGCCAGCCCGTCCTCGTAGCCGCCCTCGCTCAGCATGTCGCTGATCACGATCGCCAAACCGCTCTCGCGACGGACCCGCGTGAAGTGCGTCAGCGCCTCGTCGACCGACGTCTCGCCCTCAGGCTCCACGGACTGGAGAAACTGGAATATCTGGAAAATCTGACCGTAGCCGCCACGCGGGGGCACGCCCTGGGTGAGCGAGCTGGCGAAGGGGAAAATCCCGACGCGATTCAGTTCCTTGAGACCAAGGTAGGCCAGGGCGCCGGCCAGCTGGGCGGACGCGGTCGCCTTGTTGCCCACGCTCATGGAGCGGCTGGTGTCGAGGAAGACGTAGACGGGGACATCCTCCTCGCGGGTGAAGACCTTGATGAAGAGCTTGCCGAGGCGCCCGTAGAGGTTCCAGTCGACATAGCGGAGGTCGTCGCCGGGGTGGTACTCCTTGTATTCGGCAAACTCCAGGCTCATGCCGGCCCGTGAGGTCATGCGGCGGCCGCTCAGATTGCCGCGGAACCGCCCGCGAATCACGAGCTGGAGGCGCTCCAGCGTCTTGAGAAAGTCCGGATCGAGCAGCAGGGCCATGCGTCACTCCTCGGGGATCGCGTCGCGCACTTGGCGCAGGATCTCGCCGACCGCCACGCCCTCGGCCTCGCCACGAAAGTTCCGGATGATCCGGTGGCGCAGCGCCGGCTGGAAGACGTCATGAATGTCTCGGAGTCGGGTGTTGGCCTCGCCCTCCAGGAACGCGTTCGCCTTGGCCCCCCACAAGAGCGCGATGGCGGCTCGCGGGCTGGCCCCGTAGGACACGTAGTCTTGGACGATCTGCGGCGCGTCATCCGCGGCCGGATGCGTGGCATTGACCAAGCGCGTGATGTAGCGACGCAACGGCTCCGCGACGGGCATGTCGGCGACGAGCCGTCGGGCGTCCAGGATCGCCTCCTGATCGACCATCTGCTCCAACGAGCTGGTTCCCTCACGGTTGGTCAGATGGCGCTCCAGAATCTCGTTGAGATCGTCCAGATCGGGATAGTCGAGCACCAGCTTGAAGAAGAAACGATCGATCTGGGCCTCCGGGAGCGGATACGTCCCCTCCATCTCGATCGGGTTCTGGGTGGCGAGCACGATGAACGGCTCATCGAGCTCGTACGTCTGCCCGCCGACGGTCACGCCGCGCTCCTGCATGGCCTCCAGCAGAGCCGATTGCGTCTTCGGGGTCGCGCGGTTGATCTCGTCGGCCAACACGATATGGGCGAAGATCGGCCCCGCGGAGAACTGGAAATGGCGATGGCCGTGCTCGTCCTCGCTGATGATGTTCGTGCCCAAAATGTCGGCCGGCATCAGGTCGGGCGTGAACTGGATCCGTGAAAACTCCAGCCCGAGGATCTTGCCGAGGGACTTGACGAGCATCGTCTTGCCCAGGCCGGGCACGCCCTCCAAGAGCACGTGGCCGTTGCAGATCAGCGCGATCAGCGTGCCGCGGATCGCCTCGCGATGGCCGACAATGACGGATTCGAGCCCGTTGCGCAGGCGCGTAAACGTCTCGGTGCCGCTGTTGAGGCGCTCTTCCAGCGGTTGGGCGCGGCTGGATGGGTTCGTGGCCATGCGTCACTCTCCCTCTGCCAATGACAGAAAGTAGGCTCGCACGAGGTCGCGGACCTCGGGCGGCAGATCGCGCGAGCGAAGCAGCGTCTCCACGCGATCGGGGTTCAGTTCCAACTGCGGCGAGCCGGTCGACGTGGGGCTGCCGCTGACGTTGAAGGGGACGCCTTGGGTCATCATCGCGCGCAGGGTCTCCATGTCGGTCGGCAAGTCCGACGACTCGATGCGCAGGTTGTTGGCCGAATCGCCGTCGACGTCGCCCGACTGGCCCTGGGCGCTCTCGCCCGTGCCCGTTCCGGGCGACGACCCGCCGGGCGTGCCGGTGCCCTCGCGCTCGCCTTGGGATCGCGAGTCGGCGTTTCCCTCGTCCGATCCCTGGGTGTTGCCGCTTTGCCCGGAGGAGTCCTGCGACGAGTTCGAGGAGCCCTCACCTTCCCCCGACTGGCCCTCGGACTGCGCGTTGCCCGATGGGTTGCCTCCTTGATTGCCCGATGGGGACGGCTCGCCGTCGGGCCCCTCGGCGGACTCGCCCTGGTTCTGGCTCCGCTGGGCGCTGGCCCGTTGGTCGGACGAGGACGTCGACTCCTGTTGGCCCGCTTGGGCGTCGCTGCCCTCGTCGCTCGGGTTCGGGCCCGACCCGCGTTCCGAGCGCTGCGGCCCGTCGGCCTGTTGCGATTCGGGCTGACCCTCGCCGTCGCGCTGGCTCTGCTGCGGGTCCTCGCGTTGCGAGCTTGGCTCGGAGGAGGGCTCTTGGCCTTCGGCCTGGCCCTGTTGCGTCCCGCGGGCCTCGCCGCCGGAACGGCGCTGTCCGTCGGAGCTCGATCGGGGCCCGCTTCGGTCGCCGCTCCGCTGAGCCTGCGCCCGTCGGCGATCCAGCTCGTCCATGGCGTTCTGCATCCGCTGTCGCATCTCCTTGCGGCTGTCCGACTGCGCGGCCTGCTCCAGCAGCTCCTCCATCGAGGGCGAGCGGGCCTCTTGCGAGAGCTGCTCCAGTTCGCGCTGGGCGTCCGCCATGGACAGATCCCCCGCGGCCATTTGTTGCTGCACGCTCTGCAGCTGGCGCCGGAGTTGCTGCACGCTCATCCGCCCGTCCTGAGAGGCGCTTTGCGACGTCCCTTGGGATCCCGTGGACGAGCGTCCGTCCCCTGAGGGCGAGCTTGAGCTGGGTTGGCAATCCTCGCGGGCCTCACGGGTCAGCATCGACGGCGACACCGAGTCGTTCTGGTCCTTGCAGGGCGTGTCCGTCCGCTGGCCACGCGGGTCGGTCGACGCCGACTCGCCGGCTGAGCTCGCCTCCGAGACCGGGTCATCGGACGCTTGGTTCTGGGACGCCACGACGGGCTGATCGTTGCCCGGTCCGGAGGCCAACAACGACGGGACCGACAGCGGGGGGACCCCGACGAACCACATGGCCAACAGCGCCGCCGAGGCCATCGTGACGCCCGACAGCGCGGCCCAGGCCCGTCGTTGGCGTCGCGTTGGGCGCAGCGCCCGCTTCGGGCTCAGGTCGCGGTCCCCAATGCGCCCATAGAGCAGCCGCAGATAGGGACTCCGATCGTCGCGCTGGCGTATCTCGTGGATCGTGGTCAGCTTCTCGCCGAGCGCATAGCGCCGATCGAGCCGATAGAGGTCTTGCTTCAGGTGGACGGCGCGTCGCCTGCCCACCAGGCCGCCCATCGCCAGTGCGGCCACGTTGCCGACGACGAGCCACCACCACGGCTGCAGCAGCGCCATGACGCCGAGGAAGACGGCGATCAAATGGGCCAGCGTCAGCGTCATGGTGATCAGTCCGCCCACTTGGGCGCCGGCGAGCGCGTTCAATCGACGGCGGCGTTGCGCCACGTTCTCTTCGACGATGCGGAAGCTACGATCGTTCATAGACCCTCCTAATGGAGATCCCAAGGGCAACGCCCAGCACGATCCAGACGACAGCGCTCTGCACCAACAGGCCCCACGCCTCGACCCCGTGCGACATCACGCCGTCCAGGGCGTGGAAGGGGCCGACGATGCTGACGAACGGAACCAGTTGGCCCAGTCCGGACAGGATCAGATAGCCGAAGAAGCTGGCGTACTTCACGTTGAACCCCACAATATCCGACCAGGGCGCGAGTGCCAGGCGCCAGCCGGCCAAGCCGAGCATCAGCCCCCAGAGTCCCAAGTGAACGACGATCAGTGCCAAGGCCGACAGCGATCGCACGTGGCCGGTCATGTAGGCAATCCAGTACGGCAGAGCCAGCGCGAGCGCAAACAGCACGCGGGCGCTCAGTTGGCGGAGCTGGCCCCCGAAGCTCAGGCGACCACGCCAACGCCGCTCCGCTTGGCCCATCGTGATGGTCAAAACCCCGAAGAGCAGACAGAACAAGGCCGTAAAGACCGCCAGCGTGCCGCCCGCGTCCGCGGAAACCTCGCCAATGTGCTGCTCCATCGGCAAGGCGATCAGCGTCACGAGGCCGGCGAAGACGACATACGTGATCGTGGCGGACCACGTCGCCCGCTCAACAAGGTAATCGGGCTGGAGCCTCGGCATCGCGCCGTGGACGATGGCCGTCACGCCTCGTCGAGTCATCCAACCTCCCGTCATGTTACCAGGGCGTCACCACCAGCAGCCGCCAGGTCTGCCGGTACTCGTTCGCGTGCACAGCAACCCCGGACTCGCGAACCCACGCCAACAGCGCCCACGGGTCGCCACGTTCGCGCAGCCGACGGTCGACGGCATCGAAGACGGCGCCCTTAGCTTGGGGCCTGAACCCGCCCGTTCGGCCGTTGCCGGGGAACCACGGCTGGGCCGCGGACGCGGCGTCGCTCAAGTCGACCGACGCCTGCTCACCGGGCGCGATCGGCGCCGAAGGTCCCGCGTAGTAGGCGCCTCTTTGCCAGACGATCGATTCCCGCAAGTCGAAATGACTCTCATTGTAGACGCGAAGTTGGTCGGGCCTGACAGCGGAGTCGTCCCGCGGTTCCACGCGGACGTCAAGAGGACGGACCGATTCCAACGCCACGTCGTAGATCCGCTTGGCGGGCAGCGTTCCGGCCAGGGGCGCAACGACCGTCCCCGAATCGGTGATGGCCACATCCGTGTTTTGCAGGGGCGTCACGGCGGTCCGGTCGGGCAGGGTCCACTCGGGACGGAGCCGGCGCTTGGCGATGGCGCTATGGCCGGTCGAGACATGCATCAGCTCCGCTCTAGAGCTTCCCCACAGGATCCCGGTCTCGAAGCCCTGGACGCGCTCACTGAACCCCGACTGGCTTCCGTAGCCGACCACAAACGCCGCCGTAAGGCCGATCCACAGGACCATGCCGACCCAGAGGCGATTGGGGCCCGCGCGTCCGGCCGGATCGTCATCCGACGTGGCGGCCGAGGCGTCGGCGCGTCCCCCGCTGCTCCACGGCGTCCGTCGAAGCGCCCAGAGCATCGACAGGCCGATGCCCAGCAGATAGACCGCAAAAACCCCGGCGAGAATCATCTTGTCGGGATAGCGCAACGGCATGCGCCGAAACAGGTCCGCCCCCCGCTCGAACGGCCGGGCCTGTTCGGTCCGGCCTGAGGTCAGACGCGACCAGACTTCGTCTTGTGTTGCGCCGTTGCGGGTCAGCGACAGCGCCGAGAACCAGACCTCGCCGCGGCCGACGCGCCAGCGCGTCAACAGCGGATGCCCCTGCTCGGCGTAGACGACTTCCCCACGCGGTTCGCCCAACGCCGCGCGAGCCTTGAACGCGCTCAGCGACTCCACCGACTCGACGCGGAACGGCACCAGATCAACGAGCCAGCCGGCGTCGTGGCGAAAGGCGTTCTCGCCCGAGAGCACGATCAACTCGCCGCCACTGGCCACCCAGCGCCGGATCGCGCGCCGCTGGCCGCTCCCCAGCCCCGGGACGTCCAGTCGTCCCACGTAGAGCCGTTTCACCCCGTCGTAAGCCCGCCAGTCGTCGGGAAGCTCGTCGCCGTTGAGCTGGAGTGTCGCCTCGCCCGTGGGCAGCTCCTGCAGATACCCCGATTGGCTGGCCATCAAGATGAGCTTGCTTCGCCGGGCGTTTTCCAAGGCCACCGTCCGTCGCGCAAGCGACTGGCCGTTCGAGAGGAGTTCGACCGAGATTTCCGGAGACTCGCCCCCGGGCGGGGGCTCCGCGTAGAGCGGCAAATGGAAGACGTAGCGAAGTCGAGCCTTCGGCCCGAGCGTCACGGCACGCCGTGCCTCGATGGTGCGCGGCGCGTCCATCAGGGGGCGCCACGTCTGGCGAACGACCAGTTGGCCATCGATGGGCACGCCCTCATGGTCGATCTCCACGCCGACGGGCGTCGTCTGGCCCTCGGCGAAGGTCCCCTGGAAGCCGACCTCGACGTTGAGCGTCGGGCCCGATTGAGCCAGGGCCGTCGATCCTGCCCCCGAAGCGAATGTCAGCAGCAGGAGAATCGGAATCAGGCGGTTGATCGTCCGCCTTTGGGGCTGTTGCCGTCGGAAACCACCAGCTGCGCGCATCGATCCTCCTCGCTGGGCCGCCCGCAATTGAAGGGTTAGATTAAGGCTCGTGCCGCGTCGATTCAAACCCTTTGCCGATTCCGCCTCTTGCGCTCGGACATAGACTTGGGCCTCCCGGCCAGACCGCCGCGGGCCGACGGCCCACCCATGGCCTGAGCATAGAACCGCCGACGCTCGACGTGACGGGCTATCGCTCGCCATGACGGTCCGAGACCGACACGTGCGCCATCGTGCGTGATGGCGAGGAGGGCCCGCCGACGTCGTCGATCATGGGCGCCTTCGTCCGCAAGCCGCCGTCGCAGATAGGATCCCGGCAACCGGATACGAGCGGGAACGGGGATCTCGAGGCCGTTCGGGACCGACTGAGCGCATCGGGTCTGCCGGAGGTCACGATCGCAATCCTGAGCGGGATCGGCGTCGCGGCGGATTGACAGGCGCATCGACCCATCCGCTATCCTGAACGCCATGGCTCGCGACGTCGTTGAGATCGATGGCGCCGACGGGGGCGGCTCGGTCGTCCGACTGGGCGTCGGGCTGGCCGCAGCACGGGGAAAGCCCGTGCGCATCGTCAACATCCGCGGCGCTCGCAAGACGCCCGGCCTCAAGGCCCAGCACCTCGCGGGCGTCCAGGCCGTGGCCGAACTCTGCGACGCCGAGCTCGACGGCGCCGAGGTCCACTCGCGCGAGCTGTCGTTCGCGCCCGGATCGTCGTGGGCCTCGCACGTCGACCTGGCAATGCCCACGGCCGGATCCGTCGGCCTCGCCCTGCAGCCGCTCCAGCTCGCGATGCTGGGCGCCGATCGCAGCGTGTCCGTCACCGTTCGAGGCGGGGGAACGGTCACGAAATGGGCCCCGCCGTTGCCCTATCTCGCCCACGTCACCCACCGGGTGCTGGCGCACTGGGGCCAGTCGATCGAGCTCTGGCCCGAACGTCACGGCTTCTTCCCCAAGGGCGGGGCTCGCGTCCAATCCCGGATCGCGCCGCCCACGTCGACATCGCCTTTGGCCTTGCGTCGTCGAGGGACGCTCTCGCGGATTGAAGGCGTTTCGATGGCGAGCGCGGCGCTGCGCGAGCGCGAGGTGGCCGAACGCCAGGCCGGAGCCGCCGAGGCCGAACTTCGGGAGAGCGATCCCGAGCTGCCCGTGTACGTCGCGGCCGAATATGCCGACACGGCGTCGATCGGCACGGGCGTCGTCCTCTGGGCGCCGTTCGAGCGGACGGTGCTCGGCGCGGCCGCGCTGGGCAAGAAGGGCAAGCTGGCCGAGCACGTCGGCGGCGAGGCGGCGCGCACCCTCATTGACGAGATCGAGGCCGGCGCCACCGTCGACGTCCACTTGGCCGATCAGCTGGTCCCGTATCTCGCCCTGTACGGCGGCGCGTTCCTCTGTCGCACCTGGACGGATCATCTCGAGATAGCGACCGCCGTCGCCGAGCGGCTGACGGATGCGCATTTTGAACGAACGGCGCTCGGCGACGGCGGTCAGGAGGTCCGCTCTCGGACGGAATGAAGGGATCAACTGGACGCAGGCACGACCTCTAACGTCGCGCGCATGCCGGCGTTGAAGTGGCCGCCCGGATGCCCCACGTGGCAAGATAGATCGAACTGCAGCGGCTTGCCGTCCTCGACCGTCAGGAACTGCGGCGTGATCTCAAGGGCCAGTTGCTCGCCAGCCGCCAGCTCATAGATCGTGTCCTGGCCGAGCGTGTGATCGTCTCGGCTCTGTTCGTTGAGCAGCGGGCTCACGACTTGATGGCCGATGCTGGAGACGTTCTCAAAGACGAGCCGATAGGGTCGGCCGTTGGTAAGTTGGGCGACGACCTGCGGATCGTCGGCGCTTTCCGAGCGTCCGGCCGGGCCCTCAAAGAAGAAGTTGCCGGCTCGGATTACGACCTCCGTGGCCTCTTGGTTCGGTTGCTCCTGCGGATCATGATAGGGCCCGACGGCTTTGAGACCGACGCCGGCCAGGGCTCCTCCGGTCAACACGCCGCCTCCGGCCAGGCGAATCATGTCGCGTCGAGACAGATCTGCCAACGTAAACGACCTCCTCCTCGAGCTGTTGATGGACAGAGTTCCGCTCGACGATGTCGGATGTGGCGTCAAGACCCAACCAACGGCCGGTCAAACGCCGGTCAACGTCGCGTTATGGCATCCCTTCCAGCCAAGCTAGGATGGCGCGGGCGCTGCCCTGAGTGGGCCGATCGACCTCCTCGCGGGACCCGAGCGCAGCGATCAGCATGGCTTGAGCCTGTCGGACTCGTTGGGTGGCGGCCTCCGGATCGCTGTCGACGGCGTCGAGCGCCTTCACCAGGTTGCCCACGGCCCACTGCAGAAAGAGGTCCACGTTCTCGGCGGCCATCCGATAGTCGGTTCCCTGCGCCATGTCCTCGATGAGGGCACGCATCTGTTGCGCATGCCGAAGCGCGCCCGTGCTCGGGTTGGCGTCCCCGTATGCGTCGTCGTAGTGATCACCGTCGGGCCCTTCCAGAATGTTGATCGCCCGATGGACGTTGGCGATGCTGCCTTCGACGTCGTCGGACAAGTTGAGGGCCTGCCAGGCCAGAAGCACGAAGTTCAAAGCCTCCGAGGTCTTCGCGATGACCGCATTCGCATCTTCTTTGAGCTTTTGCACCGTCTCATCCGACACGGATTCCCATTGCGACATGGAGATGGTGCCCAGGCTGCTCAACGCGAGCCCCATCAGGAGCCCGATGATCAACCCGCGTCGGGTCCAGCGGCGTCGTTTCATGGCGATCCCTCCTCCTTCAACAGGTCACAGTGGCGACGGCTCATTCGGGTCCTCCTTCGCCGTCGGGCGGATGTGAGGCGTCGGCGTCCAGTTTGTAGCCGAACCCGCGCACCGTCACGATCAACTCGGGACGGCCCGCGTCGCGCTCCAGCTTCTGGCGCAAGAGATAGATGTACTGTTTGACGTCCTTCGACGTGGGCGCCTGGGCGTTCTCCGAGGCCCAGACCTCGTCCAGGATCTCGCGATTGGAGAAGACGCGGCCGGGCTCGGAGGCCAACAGATTCACCAGTTCGTACTCCTTTGGCGTCAGCTCCACGACGCGATCGTCGACGTAGACCGCCTTGCCGCGGGGATCGATCTGCAACGCGCCTATGCGGATGAGTTCCGAACCGTCCGCCGACGCGTCGGCCTCAGCCTGCCCCGATGCATGGTCGACGCCCTCGGGCTGTGGGCCTCCGCTGGCCGACGAGTCGCCCTCGGGATCCCGTACGACCCGTCCGTCAACGGGACGCGGCCGAATCCGTACCAGATAAAGGCCCGCCGCCAGGCCCACGACCGCCACCAGGGCAAGCCCGACGCCGATGGTCAACAGCGCCTCGGA
>JAHEOA010000180.1 GCA_018609825.1 Candidatus Bipolaricaulota bacterium
CAATACGGCCGCTATCTCCGCTCCAAGGGCCTCGAGATCGAGGTGGAGACGGTCAGCTATGCCGAGTTGGACCGGATCAAGCAGCGCTTGGGCGTCGATTCCTCGCTGCGCAGTTGCCACACGCTCAAGGTGGGCGACTACGTCGTCGAGGGCCACGTCCCCATGGAAGCCATCGATCAGCTCTTGAGCGAGCGGCCCGACATCCAGGGCATCGCGCTGCCCGGCATGCCGAAGGGGTCTCCGGGGATGAACGGCGCCAAGGGGAAACCGTTCATGATCTATCAGATCACCGAGGACGGCGTGTCGCGCTACATGGAGCTTTGAGGCGTTCACGGGATCTTCACACGATCTCCATCGGCGCTTCACGCCGGACTGGCAGTCTCGGGACAACCCCGAACGGAAAGGATGACGGACCATGAACGCAGCAAAGTGGACGGGTTTGACGATGGTGCTGGTCGCCGTCGTTGGCGTCGCCGTCTGGAACCTGGCGGCCCCTGGCCCGATGGCCGGCTACGCGGGCCACCACGGGACCGTGGCGGCGGGACCGAGCGGCAGCCCCGCGACGGGCGATGCTCCCATGGCCAGCCGGCCGAACGCCAACAACGATGGTCTCTTCGGCCAGATGTGGCAGTGGTGCCAACAGATGTGGGGCCGGATGACCGGCTGGATGGGCGGCATGACCGGCGGCGGCATGCACGGCCACATGGGCGGAACCGGCATGATGGGCCGGGGCACGGTCGACCGTGGCTGGAACAGCGACGCCCGGGCTCCTCAGAACGACCCGACGCCCTCGGGTCCATCCGCCAGCCCGACCGACACGGCGTCGGTGCAGATTGAGGACTTCACGTTCGCCCCGGAGACGATCCGTATCCAGGCCGGCGAGACCGTCACGTGGATCAATCGCGACCGCGTCCGGCACAACGTCGTCTTCAATGAGACCGGCGAATCCGGGCGGATGCTCAACCAGGGGCAACGGTGGAGCTACGCGTTCGACGAGCCCGGCACCTACTCGTACTACTGCGGCCCGCACCCGTTCATGACGGGGACCGTCGTCGTGGAATAAGGAGGAACCAATGCGTCGAACGTTCAACTTGGCAAGTCTGCTTACGCTGATCGTGGGGAGCCTGTTGCTGGTCGGTCCCCTCGCCCTCGCCCACATGGGCCATCCCGGCCCACCGGGATCCGGCATGGAAGAGCCGTTGACGATGGATGAGGCCGTCAACATTGCCCGGGACTACATGGACCGACGTCAGCTTCCGGATGTGGCCGTGGCGGAGATCATGGAGTTCGAGAACCACTTCTATTTGGCCACGACCGAGACCGACAGCGGCCGGCACGCGTTCGCGCTGACGATCGATCGCTTCAATGGTCGAGTCACGCCGGCGCCCGGCCCGAACCAGCAGTGGAACCTCAAGTACGGGCCGATGATGACGGGCTCAGCCGACCCCCTCGACGACGCGGCATTTGGGGGCTCCATGGCGATCTCGCCCGATCAGGCCCGCGAACGCGCCCAACGGTTTCTCCACCAACGTTGGCCGGACGCGACCGTGGATGCCGACGACGTCCGTCCCGGTTACGGCTACCACACCGTGCCCTTCCAACAGGACGGTCAAATCGCCGGCATGGTGAGCGTCCACGGCACGACGGGTGAGGTCTGGCACCACGACTGGCACGGCCCGTTCCTCGGCATGCGCCACGTGGGCGATCCCCATCATATGAGCGACGGGGGCAATCAACCGCGACACGAGCCGGGCGATTCTCCGTTCGCGCGTTTTGAGACGAACGGCAACGGCGTCATCGATGACGGCGAGTTCCTGACGATGATGGACGCCTGGACGCGGAACGAGCTCGGCGACGATCAGTTCCTGCGCGGCATGGACCTTTGGATCAACGGACGGCGCCTCAATGCCGCCGGACTCAGCGGCGCTTCATCGTCGGTTCAGCCGTTGTCGGTAAGAGCGACAACGCGCGGGCAGACGCTCACGTTCCGAACGCAGCGGGGGAATGTGGCCTCGATGCGCGTCAGCGTCTTCGGCCTGGACGGCCGCCCGGTCTTTTCGGGGGAGACGAGCGGGGCGCAGCTGGCGTGGCCGATGGTGACGAACGAGGGCCAGTCGGTCGCTACCGGCGTCTACCTCTATCGCGTGACGGCCCGCACGACCGACGGCGACCTCCACCAGAGCGACGTCTTGCGGCTGCTCATAATGCGCTGATCGGCTCATCGGTCTTGACAGGGCCGTTCCGACGAACGGCGCCGGCGTTCGACCGAGGCGTCCGTGTTCGTGCGAAGTGTCAAGCAAAGCGTCAAACTTGCGCTTGTGTCCGTAGAGAACGCCTGGTAGGCTCCAAGCGTGGTGACGCGAATCGTCTGCCTGGCAATCGTCGGCGTCTTGCTCGTGAGCGGCCTCGTGCCGGTCCTCGGCGCCGCGGCCCATGGGCATGGCCACGATCATCCGTGCCATCACGGCCTGGGCGGCCATTGCCTTGCCAGTGCACCCGATTCGTTCCGGCTTCCCCCGCTCGCCGTCGGCGATTCTCAAGGGAAGATGACCCTTCTCGTCGCCATCCCGTCCATCGCGATCGAGCTTCCGCCGCCGCGACGTTGATCCCTTCTGTTGTCGATTTCCATCTGAACGGACCGTGTCCGGCGACGCCTCCAACGACGCAACGGGAGGCGTCATGACGCCATCCCCCACAACAAGGAGGAATCTGTCGTATGGACCTACGAATCGTGCTTGCCCTCGTCCTGATCGCTGTGCTCGGGTTTGTCGCCATGCATCACACGCAGATGATGGAACCGATGGGCCACATGGGCACCCAGAAACCGGCCACGGACGCCGACCAGGGAGAGCATCATGAGGCCGCCGAAACCTCGGAGAGCAACGTCCACACCGTCCGCATGGTCACCGAGAATGGAGAATTCCACTTCGAGCCGCACGTCGTCCGCGTCGAGCCGGGTGACACCGTGCGCTGGGTGCTTGCATCTGGAAGGCATTCTGCCACCGCGTATCACCCGTCCAATGGGAAACCGCTGCGGGTTCCTGAGGGCGCCGAGGCCTGGGACTCGGGCGTGCTCAGCGATTCGGGCGCGACGTTCGAGAAGACGTTCGATGTCGAGGGCGTCTCCGACTACTTCTGCATCCCGCATGAGGGCGTTGGCATGGTCGGCACGGTCGTCGTGGGTGCGCCGCACGACGGTGCTGGACTGGCCGAGCCCCAGTCCGCGTTGCCCGAAGCGGCCCGAGCCAAGATCCGCGAGCTGAACACCTCCGCGAAGAACCCTCAATCCAAGGGCGAGGCGGACCACCATGAGTGATGCCCCCGGCCCTGATGAGGCGCCCAACCACCCGGGGCACGATCGCGGCACACACCAAGACCACCACGCCCAGATGGTGTCGGACTTCCGTCAGCGTTTCTGGGTCTCGCTGGCGCTGACGATCCCCGTGCTCGCCCTGGCGCCCCTCATCCAAGGGGCGCTGGGGCTGCGCGAGGTACTGAGCTTTCCGGGCGACGCGTACGCCCAGTTTGCGTTCGCCACCGCCGTCTTCCTCTACGGCGGCTGGCCCTTTTTAACGGGCACCGTTGCCGAACTTCGCGGGCGCCAGCCCGGGATGATGACGCTGATCGCGCTGGCGATCGGCGTCGCCTACGTCTACAGCAGCGCCGTGGTGTTCGGCATGCCCGGCGAGGTCTTCTTCTGGGAGCTGGCGACGCTGGTCGTGGTTATGTTGCTCGGCCACTGGGTCGAGATGCGCTCGGTGATGGGCGCATCAAGGGCCCTGGAGAAGCTCGTTCGGCTGATGCCGGACGAGGCCCATCGCGTGGCCGACGACGGATCCACGGAGGACGTGCCCGTGGCCGTGCTGAGCCGGGGCGATCGCGTCCTCGTCAAGCCGGGCGAGAAGATCCCGGTCGACGGAGTAATCGCGGAAGGTCGTACGTCGGTCAACCAGGCGGCGGTCACGGGCGAGAGCCAGCCCGTCGAGGTCGCCGAGGGCGACGAGGTCATCGGCGGCACGATCAACGGCGACTCGGCGATCACCGTTGAGGTTCACAAGACCGGCGACGAGTCGTATCTCTCCCAAGTGATCCAGATGGTCCAGGAGGCCCAGGCGTCGCGCTCGCGAACCCAAGATTTGGCCGATCGGGCGGCGCTCTGGCTCACGATCATCGCGCTGACCGTCGGCGCGATCACCTTGACTGGCTGGCTCGTGGCGGGCAGTCCGGTCGTCTTCGCCGTGGCTCGCATGGTGACGGTGATGGTCATCACCTGTCCGCACGCCCTGGGGCTCGCCATTCCGCTCGTCGTCTCGGTCTCCACGTCGGTTGGCGCCCAGAGCGGCCTGCTCATCCGGGATCGCTCGGCGTTCGAGCGGGCGCGCGGGATCGATGCCGTCGTCTTCGACAAGACGGGGACGCTCACCGAAGGCCGCTTCGGCGTCACCGATGTCGTCGCGCTTGATGACCAGAACGTGACGGAAATCCTGCGTCTGGCCGCGGGATTGGAAAGCCAGTCCGAGCATCCGATCGCGGCCGGGATCCTCCGCAAGGCCGAAGACGACAACGTTCAGTATCCGGCGCCGAAGGACTTTTCGGCGATCCCCGGCAAGGGCGCCCAAGCCCAGCTGGATGGCCGAGATGTGAAGGTCGTCAGTCCGGGGTATCTCGACGAACACGGGCTGAGCGTCGATCCGGATCGAGTGTCGGATTTGAGCGAGGGCGGCAAGACGGTCGTCTACCTCCTCGTCGATGATGAACCGGTAGGCGCCATCGCCCTGGCAGACGTCATCCGGGAGGACTCGCGCGCGGCGCTGGCCCGACTGAAAGCCATGGGCATCCAGGCGATGATGCTGACCGGCGACTCGGACGAGGTCGCCCGCTGGGTGGCGCAAGAACTCGACTTGGATGATTACTTTGCGGACGTGCTGCCCGATGAAAAATCGACCAAGATTAGGGAGGTCCAGGCGCGCGGTTTGACGGTGGCGATGGTCGGGGACGGGGTCAACGACGCGCCGGCGCTGACCCAGGCCGACGTCGGGATCGCCATTGGGGCCGGCACGGACGTCGCGATCGAGTCGGCCGACATCGTCCTGGTTCGCTCCAACCCGCAGGACGCACTCAACGTTGTGCGGCTTTCGAGGGCGACGTATGGGAAGATGGTGCAGAACCTCGGTTGGGCGACCGGCTACAACGTCGTGGCGATCCCGTTGGCCGCGGGTGTGTTCTATCAAGCGGGCGTTCTGCTCTCGCCGGCAGCAGGAGCTGTGTTGATGTCGCTGTCGACGGTCATCGTGGCGATCAATGCGCGGCTGTTGGGACGAGTGCGCGATCAGCTCATGGCGCACCGGGCATGATCGGTTGATGCTGGGCCGACGGGACCATGCCCCGAGGAGCGCCCCGGGCGGGGCCGAGCCCCCGCCTGGGCCGAGATCGGGCGCTCAGAACGAGACCGCATGGGCCGGTTGCTCGAGGCATGTGATGAGGCCGGCTCCGTCCTCAATGACCAGGGCGCCCGCTCGACGGCGAATCCATCCGTGTTGGGTCCACCGCGCGAAGACGCGGCTGACGGTCTCGACACGCGCGCCGACGAACTGCGCCCAGTCCCATGGGTGCAGGGGCAATGGAATATGAACTGCCCCGTCGCGAGATTGGCCGAAGCGATGAGCCAAGTCGAGGACAGCTGTCGCCAAGCGGGTCTCGACGTTCTCGAAATAGAACATGGTCAGCTTGTTCTGGGCGAGTTGGACGCGGGCGGCGTAGATCGCCAATAGCTGCTCGAGAAACTCGGGACAATCTCGCATGACGGCCCAGAGCTCGGCGCGCGGCACGAGCGTCAGATCCACGTCTTGCAACGCCCAGGCCGACGCGCCGTGTGGGGCGTCGTGGAACAGTGTCTCCTCTCCCAGTGACTCGCCGCGGTTGCGCAGCCCCAGGATGAGCGCCTCCGGGCCGTCCGGCATCCGTCGGGTGACTTTGACCACGCCGGCGTCGATGCGATAGAGCCCCAGCGGGCGCTCCCCTCGCCGGAAGATGGGCTCACCCGGGGCATAGGAGTGGCGCTGGGTGACGCCACGCAGGGCGTCCTGAACGTCGCTCGGCAGCGCGTCGAGGCGCAGCTCCAGGCGTCGGCGCCAACATGCGGGCTCCGGCAGCGAGCGCTGTTCGATGGTGGGGCCATCCGTCGGCAGATGCAGCTCATCGAGCGAGATGCGGGCTTCGTCGAGGGAACGAAACGCGCGGGACATCGGTCGGCTCCTTTCACTGGGGTCGTCTGTTGCGGTGGACGAGCGGCTTACGCAGGAAAGGGGACCGACGTCTGCGGCGGGCGGAAGGGGCGATCGACAGGGTCGAGAGGGCTGAGATGGATCTGCGCTTGGCGCGCCGCTTGGGGATCGGCTGGCGCCAAGGTCGGCTCGTCCGCAAGCGTGGCCGAGACACAGGCGGTGCAATGGCCCATCGCGTGGCTTGCGTGGGGTCCCTCTTGGGGACAGCAGGGCGCATGGGGTTCATGCTGTGAGGCGTCGGACGCCTCGCCCGCGGCCGGGGAGCAGACACCTGCCCCGCCAAAGCCCGTGACGGCCGTCAGCAACGCGACGATGAGCGTGGCGCCTATGGCCAATCGAGCCCATCCCGCGACCGCGCTCTTCCTGGACATCCCGTTGACGATGCCGTGTCATGCGGCGCTTGTGAATGACCTGGGTCAGGATAAGACCTTCGGGTCCTGATTTAGATCATGGCAGCGGCCGCGCGGCGACGCTATGCTTGAGCAACCATGGCAGCAAACGCGGAATCGAAGCGTCGAGGACGGCGATCGGCCGAGATCCTGGTTCTGGCGATCGGGCTCGTCCTCTTGGGTTTTCCCATCGTCCCGGCCAGCGACGCCTGCGGGCTCGCTCACGCCGATCCGCTCAGCTCTATGGCGGATACCCCGCCCACCGACTGCGAGTGCTGCCAGGGTTCGAGCGACGGATCCGCGCATTTGAGCGCTTCGTGCAGCATGTGTGCGGCGGCGGTTGCGGCGATCGCGTTCGACGTTCCGCGCCCCTTTGCCCTGAGCTTTCGCCTGATGGAATTCGCTCTGTCCGGGATCATGGCGTTCTCGGGCTTGGACCACCCTCCGACGCGTTGACCCCGATCTTCACGCCTGACGTGGCGCGGCGGCGCTTGCCATAGCCGCCTGGGCTCACGGTCTCTGACGCGTATAGGCTGAATCGACCCGTTCACTGCGAAAGGAGTCACCATGAATCGCCCCATGATCGTTGCCGGTCTGTTGTTCGTCCTGGCCGTCGGCCTGACGGTCGCGCTCGGTCCCGAAAATCCGGACGACGCAGGGTCGAATGCCTCGTCGACCGCAGCAAGGGAGGTCGACGAGCTCACGGCCGTGCTCTATCACAACCCGAACTGCGGCTGCTGCGGCGAGTACGTCGCCTATCTGCGCGAACACGGCGTGGAGGTGGACGTTCGGACCACCGACGGGTCTGAGATGATGGCGATCAAGGACCGCCTCGGCATCGACCCTTCGATGCAGAGCTGCCACACCATGGAGATCGGTGGATACGCCGTCGAGGGCCACGTCCCGCTAGAGGCCATCGAGCAGCTGTTGAGCGAGCAACCCGACGTTCAGGGCATCGCGCTGCCCGGCATGCCGACCGGCTCGCCCGGCATGAGCGGCCCGAAGACCGAACCGTTCGAGATCTACGGGATCACGGACGAGGGCGCGGAGCTCTACCTCTCGCACTGACGCGGCGACCACGGGCGGTCACGAACGTGTGGCCCGAGGGGGGAGCGTGCGACGCGGGTCGGAATGCGCCCGGGAGGCTTCACCGAATCTCCACATCCTCTTCACGCCGCGTTCACACGGGCCGTCCAGGATGAGGCCGAGAAGCCCAATGAAAGGATGTTGCCGATGTCGAACGGACGACTGATGTTAGCGATCGCGCTCGTCGGCCTCCTGGCGATCGGATCGGTGGGGTTCGCCCATCGGGGCGGCCATCCGCCGGGCGATCCCGGGAGTGGACCCAACACCGGCTACGGCCCGGGCTCGCCCATCGTCGGCGCTGCCTGTGGCATGGCCCAAGGCGAGGGCGGCATGATGGGCGGCATGCGCGGTCCGGGCGGATTCCAGCTCGGCTGCGGGTTCAACCCCGGCTTTGTCGCGACCACGCCCATGGAGGCGACGCAAGCGGCCACCGCGTTCCTCGAGGCGACGTTCTGGGCCGGGCAAGGCTTGACGAGCGACCGAGTGTTGAGCTTCGCCAACCATTACGCCGTCGTCGTGACGGAAGCGGACACGGGCTACGGTGCCATGGTGGTGCTCGTCGACCGCGTCACCGGCGTCGTCTCGCCCGAGCCCGGCTCCAACATGATGTGGAACGGGCGCTACGACACGCGAGGCGGCGGCATGCACGGCGGCACAGCCGTCGATCCTGCGGATATGCCCGTGTCCGTGGCGGACGCTCGCTCGGCCGCCCAGCAGTTTGCCGACCGGTTTGCTCCCGATGCCCAGATCGCCAGCGTGACGCCGTTCTACGGCCACTACACCGTCGCGCTCGATGGAGGCGACCGGCGGCTGATGCTCTCGGTCGACGGGGTCAGCGGCCAGGTCTGGTACCACAGCTGGCACGGCGCGTTTGAATCCACACAGAAGCTTTGAACGCATCCGAAAGGAGTCACATTATGAAGCGAATCGGTCTCATCGTCGGCGTGCTCGTCCTCTCCCTCGGGCTAATGCTCGGGCAGACCGGCATCAGCCAGATGGGTCAGCGGGGGCCGGCAGATCCAGCAGCGTCCCAAGATGCCATGTCGATCCAGATGGAGACCCATCTGCTGCGCGCCATGAGCGAAGCCGGACTGGGTGTGGACCAGTTGCAGCGGATCCAGGGCGCCCTCGCCGACGTCCAGTCGGCCGAGGGGACGCGCCTGCAGCGCCAGCAGGAGCTGCGCGACTTCCTCTACGGCTGGCAGGGCTCGCCCGACGAGCTGGACAGCGCCCTGGAACCCTATGAGCAGGCACTGGATGAGGCTCGCCAAGCCTATCAGGACGCGCGTCAGTCCGCCGTTGCGGAAGTCCGCAGCATCCTGACGATCGCCCAGGGACGTGCGCTCAGTCAGGCGCTCCACGGCGGCATGGGCACGGACAACGCCCAAGGTCACGGTGCCATGCGCGGTCACGCCATGGGCCCGGGTCGCATGGGCGCACGCGCCGGTCAAGGCCAGCAGATGCGAGGGGGCACGTCAATGCGGGGCACGCCCGGCCATGGGCCAGCCGCATCCCCCTCACAGCGCGGCATGCCATCGAGCCGCATGGACCAGAGCCAACCCGAAGGGCCGAGGATGGGCGCCCGCATGCAGCGCCAGGGCCAGGCATCTGGCCAAGGCGGCGGCATGCAGGGCCACTGCCCCATGATGAACTCGGGCTCGATGGGCGGACAGCAGCGAGGCGCCTCGGCGGGTTCCGGCATCGGCCCCATCTTCATGGAGCACCTGGAGATGTGGCAGCAGGTGATCGGCGAGAAGCTGAACCGACTGGAGGGCCAATCCTCGTAAGGGCCGGTCGAGTGCGATCGGCGGCCATCATGCGTGACGGAGAACGGGCGCGAGGGCGGAGCGGACATGAGCTCCGCCCTTTGGCGCGGGCGACGGAACGCCCTAGAATCAGGGCGGAGGTGTCCGCATGGCCCAAATGAGCGACTACGTCTACGCGGTGGAGACGGAGAAGACGTTCGACCAGGCGCTCGTCGCGGTGCGTCGGGCGGCCGAGGCCCGGAAGTGGGGCGTGCTCGGCGACTACGACTTCAACGAGATTCTGGCGTCCAAGGGGTTCCCCCAAGATGAGTCCGTCAAGTCGCTCGACATCTGCAATCCCGGCTACGCGAACGCGTTCATGGGTGCGGAGCGACTGACGGCGCTGTGCATGCCCTGCAGCGTGCTGGTGTTCACCGAGCAGGGCCGCACCAAGATCGGCACGCTGCAGCCCTCGACGATGATGCCCCTGATCTTTCCGGAGGCGGCGCCCCAAGCGTCGGATCAACTGGCCCAGGTCACGGCCGACGTCCAGGCGATCGTGGACGAGGCGGCCGCCTGAGGTCCGGTGAACCGTATGCCATCCTCCTCGATGGTCCGCGTGCCGATCTGGGTCGTTCTGGGGGCGTTGGCCGTGGCCGGCTTTCTGGCTTGGACGACGCTGGGCCCATCCGCGGGATCATCCGCAACGTCCACGGTCCAGGATGACCGGTCCGAACGGAGGCCGGCGGATTCGTCGGCGGAGTCGTCGTCGCCCTCGCGATCGTCGTCATCGGAGACCGCGTCGGTCCAGACGCCGACGGAGACGCGCGCGGCGCCGCCATCACAGCCGCTGATCGTGAGCCTTCGCCACCGATCGGCCCTGCTTAACGTGGAAGTCGAGGTGCAAGCGCGCTGGCCCACGGATGCCGAGCTCCGCTACATCGATGCCAGCCCCGACGGCTCGTTGATCCTCGGCACGAGCAGCGCAACCGATCAAACTCTGGCCATCGATGGGGCCACGGGGAAGGTGAGCGCGCGCGTCGACGTGGGCAAAGACCCGCAAGGCGTGGCGATCGCGCCCGACGGATCAGAAGCGCTCGTCGTCAACCGCGGCTCGAACACGGTCAGCTTCCTGCCCCTGAGCGATGGCGGCGTCCAGACGCCCACCCGAGCGATCAGCGTGGGACAGGCGCCGCAGAGCGTGGCCTTCTCGCCGAACGGAAGTCGGGCCTTTGTGACCGTTTCCGGAGCGGACCGCGTTGCGGTGCTCAACCTCTCCAGCCGGGAGGTCGAGAGGACGATTCCGGTCAGCGGCACGCCCCACGAGATCGCCGTCTCACCCGACGGCGGACGGCTGTACGTGACCGCCCGCGAGCGGGGCGACGTCGCGGTCGTCGATCTCGCGCGGGGGGCGGTCATCTGGCGCGTGGTCGTGGGCTCAAGCCCCCAAGCGTTGGCGGTCTCCCCAGATGGACAACGCGTGTACGTCGCCAGCCTCGGCACCGATCGGGTC
>JAHEOA010000181.1 GCA_018609825.1 Candidatus Bipolaricaulota bacterium
AGCGCCGCGAGGAACAGGCCCAGCCCGATTGCGCCGATCCCGAGCCAGAAGAGCAGTCGGTTCAGCGGTCGCATGGTGAACCCCTCCCGGCGAGCCGGCCGACTGGGATGCTGAGCTGGCGTTCCACCCGCAGCTCCTTGACAGGTCGCTGCAGACTGCGGACCGCTCTCATGGCATGCTCCAAGGGCTTCATCAAGTTAGGCCCCGCCAGCGGTTCGCGACCGATGGACTGACCATAACGCTAAAAGACCGCTGTGGAACTCGGCCAACTGGCCCGGGACGGGTGGTGACGCTTGCGGTTGGCGCGTCGTCGGGGGGCTGCCCGGCGCTGGCGGGCTACACGTCGAACGTGGCGCGGGCCTCGACGTCGGCGTCCACGGTTTCCAGGGTTGCCTTGGCCTCGTAGGTACCGGGGTCGGGGGCGTCCCATGTCCCCTCGATATCCATAGACCCGCCGACCTCAAGGGTCTCCTTCCAGAGGGCTTGGGTGAACATCCGTCCCTCCGACCAGCGCCAGACGAGCTGGTCGTGCTCACAGACGGCGAACTCCGCGGCCTGGCCGCTTCGGAAGGTGAGTTCGACCGGGGCCTCGCCAGTGTTGGTCACGGAGAAGACGAACTCGATAGCCTCGGACTCGAGGTTGACGTCGAGCCGGGCTTCAAGCTTCATACACGGTCATCAAGCCGGCTAGGCCATATGCTCCCTGGGGCCTCCACGTGGGCGCTGCCTGGTGGCAGCGTGCTGCGGCCGCCGGAAGCCGCTCAGCTTTCCTCCTATGGGTACCACCCTCCCCGGGCACGATGATCCCCGATCGGCCCAGTACACCGCCGAGTCCGAACTCATGGCCTCGAATGGGTCGCCCGTGGAGCGCTCCCACCTCTCGATCTGATGCTATCTGTTCATAATCGCTGGCCGAACGCTTAACGTCGGTCGCGCCTCAGCTTCGCCTAATGGACCTCTTCCGGAAAGCCGGCAAGAAGTTTGAGGAAACCAAGCAAGCGGTGACGGGTAACGCGGACTCGGCATACCGCTGCGCAGCCTGCGAGCAGCCGGTCGAGAAGGACTACGATTATTGCCCCCACTGCGGTGCCGACAATGTGGAACTGGCACCAGCCGACCGGTAGCGGCCCCGGGCATCTATGCAGCCATTGGGTGGAGCCCCGCCGTGATCATTGCCGAAACCTCCCAGGCCTACCGCTTCGTCACCCAGCCAGCTCACGCCCGCCTGGCGGGCCGATTCGCCAGACACTGGGGCGGCAATGGCTTCGATCCGCCAACACCGTTCCCAAGCGTGGTCATGGCTGCGGAGAGCCATGACGATGGCTGGTTGCGGTATGATCGCTGCCCACGATTGAGTGCCGATCGGACGCCTGAGACCTTCACGGAGCTCGGGGCAGCGACCTGGATCGACATCTACGACCGCGGCATCGACGCCGCCGTCTCGACGGACCGGTATATGGGCCTACTGATCTCGATGCACGGGACCGGTCTTCGACGGCAACGATACGGGCTGTCGCCGTCCTGGCCAGACACTCCTCGCGCCTTCGAGGAATTCGTCGGTCGGCAAGAAGCCAACCAACGACGGCTCCTCGAAGGGATCCAAGAGGCGCCGGACGACGACCGAATCTCGGAGCCGGATGCCCGGCTCCTCGAGGAGCTCCATGCGACCGGTACGGCCCCGGCCAAATCGGAGAGCCGGCTGTGGACCAACTACCGGCTGCTCCAGGCCTGGGACACGCTGTCATTGGCGTATTGCACGACCATGCAACCGCCGGCCCGGCCGGTCATTGGGAACGTACCGCAGGGACGGGCTGCCTCAACAACCACCCTGTCTCTGGACGCGATCGATGGCAATCGCCTCACGGTAGAGCCCTATCCCTTCAGTGTGGAGCCGCTCGATCTCCAGATGCCTTTCCGAAGGGTCGAGAAGGCCGCCTTCGAGACCGAGGACGAGCTACTGAACGCGTACCACGCGGCGGCACGTGACTACGTCGAGGTCTCAATGCACTCGGCTGAATGATATGTCTCTGCCTGGCCCATGTCGCTTGGCTCCGTCGCGTTAGGCTGACGACGGGAGGTCTCCCAATCGGGCTTGGGTGGACTCCCCGGCCAGCTCAAGCACGTCCTCTCCGTGGGCCAGCGCCGTCTCGGCTTTCACCCGGTAGTTCCCGGCCTCAGTCCGGTAGAGAGCCCCGGGCTCAAAGAAGGCCCAGTCCTGTTGATCGAACCGGATGCCGATGCGTGGCTCGGCGCCGAAACTCTCGGCGAAATACTTGAGGGCCTGGACCTCGGCGGCGTCAAGGTAGATCGGATTCCCCCCCCCGAGGACTTCGCCTCGACCGCGTAGAACCGCTCGCCGTTCCCGGCAAGCACGTCCGGGAGCTCCCTCTCGGTCGCGCTGCCGGAGGCCGGGGCCCGCATGACGGCGAAGCCGACGTCGTCGAGCAGATTGACGAGCTGCCGTTCCCGCCGTTCGCCCTTGCGATTGGCCATGTCTCCACGTGGGGCTTCGATACGGGAATAGCCCCGCCTAGCGGACCGAAACTGGAACTCAATGCTTCTATCGGCGGCCCGCCACTCAGGGTGGTTCGATCCATTGGAGAGTTGCACCGTTGAATGCGGTTATGTCCTCTGCGTCGAACGCCCTAACGGGTGTTTGAAAGCCGGGGTCGATGTCGTCAGCGGGCAAGCGATCCACGTTCGGTTTGGAGCATTGCCCCCGGCCGCCTTGGCAACTGCCGGTTCAGCGGGAGTGAATTGTCCTCCCCAGTCCAGATTCAACGTGTGATCCGGCTCGTTACCAACCCCTGGGCGTGGATGTCTCCCGGCCCACGACTGACGGCAGACCGATACTGGTGGGCAATCGTGGGCTGGGCTCTGACCGATATCTCCGGCACGCCCGCGAGGGGGTAATCATTATGCCGAATCCCCGTGATCATTGGTCCGCTATCCAGGGCTCGAGGGGATAGCTTTGGAGCAGACCCATGACTACAGACGACGTACCCGACGACGCGGCCATCAGCGAACTGGCCGCAGAGACCGACGGCGCGGTACTGACGGCGGGGGACGAGGGATACGACGAGGCCCGGCAGGTCTGGAACGGGCGGTTCGATAAGCACCCGGAAGTCATCATCCGATGCCACGGGGCCGCGGACGTGATCACCGGGATCGAGTTCGGCCGGGAACGGGCCTTGCCGATTGCTGTGAAGGGCGGCGGGCATGACTACGGCGGCAACCCAGCCCGGGACGGCAGCCTGCTCATCGACCTCGACGACATGGATTCGGTGGCAGTGGACGCGGACTCGCGGACGGCTCGCGTTGGGCCCGGTGCAACCTGGGCTGACGTCGATGTCCAGGCCCAGGAACACGGTCTCGCGACGACCGGCGCGAC
>JAHEOA010000182.1 GCA_018609825.1 Candidatus Bipolaricaulota bacterium
GAGGCCGTCAGTCGGCCTTCGAGGGGGTGGAGACCTGATGATGGCGGGATGGCGATTGTGCCTGTGCGGTCAAGAGCCACTGTGCCATTCCCGCCGAGATCCGGGTTGGGTCGGAGGGAAGGCTGTGGTCGAATAGTCATTTGGCCTGACCCTCGAGATGTGGACGACGCCAGATGGCGGGCCGGGCTGAGGTGAACAGTGAGATCGGGAGAAGGCTTAGCCCGGCCCGATGATTCGGCCTCGGTCGGTCCGCCTGGTGAGATCGATGCAACCGATGGCCGGGGCCGAGCAGGTTACGAACGACGGAAAGGAGGAGGTTCCCATGGCGACGGTCGCGCTGGAGGAGCTCCAGACGGAGGAGGAGGTCAACGAGCGGATCACGGCGATCATGGACGAGACCGGCTGCCGGATCCACGAGGCGATCGACCACGTGCTGGCCCACGAGCCCATGACCGTCGACCTGAAGCAGCACCTGACGCGCCTGGGCATGCAGGCTGCCTACAACCGTCGCCGCGTCGAGGCCCGGCGCCGCAATCCCGGTTCGGATCTCGCCGAGGCGGACCTGGCCACTGGCGACGGTCACGGGAACGGCGACGATTTTGGCAGCCAGCCCCGCGACGGGAAGACGCCCAGCGTGCAGCGCAGCGTCACCGGCGGCCTCGTGCCCTCGATCGAGGCCCTGCAACGGGACTTCCACTTCCTGGGCTGGCAGTACACGGTCCGCGGGGACGACAAGCCGAACTACCGCATGAGCCGGGCCGACCTGCTGGACCTGTGGCAGCGCGTGATCGAGCCCCAGTACCAGGGCATGCGGATCCGGCGCGAGTGGGTCAAGCGCGAGATCGAGCTGCTGGATGCCCACGGGGTCCGCTACGTGTGGCAGCTGCCCCGCGAGGCGATGGCGGAGCTGGACGGGATCGTCGAGCCGTTGTACGGAACGTGATGCGCGGCTGGCGGCGAAGGTGTGTGTGACGCGGCAGCCACTGCCGCCGGCCGCTCGAGATGGGCGGGGCCGACCGGTCTCCTGCGAACGGTTTGATAGATGGCTCCACCCCCGAGATGGGACGCACGGACGGCCGATGAGAACGGTGAGCGCGACACAGAGCGTGGCTGTCCGCTCGAGGTTCGCGGGGCCGACTCAGTATATGCGATCGCGGGAGGCCTTGGCCCCGCCTCGAGATACGGCGGGCGGAATGCCGGTGATCGAATTGGGATCGAGCCCCCTCGTGGCAGTCCGCCCGCCCCGAGATTCGGCAGGGAGCCGAGTCAACTGTTGAGATCGAACCATATTGGGCCTGGACCGGGCCCTGAACGGGACCACGGGAGCCGAATATGGCGTTGCGACCGACGATTTGGATGGCTCCCGCGTGGGCCGGTCGCCGATTGATTGGATGAGCTCGGATCGCTCATTGGCGACCGGCCGTTCCTCGAAAGGAGGAGCCATGGCCGACGGCGCCCCGCGCCGAGACCAGGCCGTCGAGCGCGTCATGACGCGCATGTTCCTGCTGTCCAAGTCGTACGAGGACGCGGAAAAGGGCAAGACCCGCCTGGACAACCGCATCGAGGCCAAGCTGGACACGGCCCTGCGCGAGATCGCGACCGCCGAGGAGATCGACGCCCTGAGCAAGCAGAAGATCAAGGACCGGGACAAGCGCCTGCGGTGTAAGGCGGAGCGCGTCGACCAAACCTTCCCCGTGGACGAACTCATTCCGCAGCTGGATTGGGCCTGGCGGGCCACGCTCGACGAACAGAAGGAGGACGTCAGCGGCGCGCTCAAGGCCGCCTTGCAGGGCCATCCGCTCTGGCCGTTCCTCGAGGACCTGCCCGGCCTGAGAAGCGCCTACGTCGCCCGGCTCATCAGCATCATCGACGACCCGCGCCGCTTCCCCGGCGTGGCCTGCAGCGAGGGCCACATCCACTCGACCGTCGTGGCCATCGGCGATCCGTGCCCGAGCACGACGATTCCCGAGCGCGGGGCGGATCCCGAGCCATGTCCGGGCGTCATCGAGCGCCAGCGGCCCGGCACGGGAACCCGCGCGATCTGGCACTACTTCGGGCTGCACGTGCTGGCGGTCGAGACCGGGGACGGCGAGGTCGAGCACAAATTGCCCAACAAGTACCAGCTGGGTCGGTTCTCGAACAAGCAAGCGGACTGGCACATGCAGGCGCAGTCGCTTTTCCTGGGCGACTGGGGAGTCGCCGGCCAGATCAAGGCCCAGAAGCCCCAGCCGTACGAGTCGATCTATCGTGAGAAGTTCGCGCAAAAGCAGAATGAAGGGCACCCTCGGCCGAACCGGGTGGCCGAGGTCGTCGTCTGCAAGGCGTTCATCGCGGACCTGTTGCGGGAATGGAAGCGGCTCGAGTTCGGCATCGGCCCCGGTGCCGTGCCGCCGGCGGAGCGCAAATGATGGGCGACAGCTCGATATGGATCGGGAGAGGCCTAGCGAAAGGAGCGTCATGGACGACCTGACACTGCGGGACATCGAGACCCTGATCAAGGGTCTGGACGCGCTGTTGAAGGAGCCCGGCCAGACCGCCCTGACCAGCTCGATGGTCGGTGTCATGCTCTCCCCAAACAAGGAGCAGGCTGATGTAGACCGGAGGTGCAAGAGACGGTCAGGCAATTCATCCCGCCACCTAAAGGTGACGGGCCTTCTTGCCTGTTCTCTGTAATGGGCGGGTAGGCCGAAAAGGGCGGGAGCCGTTGGTGCCTGTGCGCTCGCAAGCCAAAATGGCCCCCGCCCTCCCCGAGATGTTGGCGGGCGAGGCCGGGACGAAGAGTGCGATCGAGTCTTGATATGGCTCGCCAGCCATGCCTTCAGAGCAGCACAACGCTATATGAGGAGGATGCGCATGATCAAGCGGAATCCGGCGTCGGAGACCTGGATCGCCGTCTGCGATCACTGCGGCCACGAGGTCGAGTGCATTACAGTGGACGACGGGACGACGTACAAGCCGACCGGCTGGATCTACGACAACGCCAACGACCTGGCGGTCTGCGGCAACTGCTGGCGGAGCGGCGTCACCCTGGAGACCGTTTGGGAATGAGGGGTGCAGCGTGCTAGGGTGGAAGCCCCGTAAGGAAAGAGCCGCCAGGGGGAACTGGCGGCTCTCGGGAATCTCGGTCGAGAGACCGGAAAGGCTGATGTATATGAATCTTACCATACCGGACACCCTCCTGACAAACGGAAGCGATTCCCTCCTTGGGGGTGATCGGCGATGTCGGGCCACTACCTGACCGATGAGCCTCCTCCCCTGCGGCGTTTTGTCCTCAAAGAGGAGTATAGGGAGTTGACCGGCGACGCTTGTAACCTCGTCAAGCTGCAATGTGACCTGACGAAACTGGGTTATCACCTCGACGGATATAGTGACTTTTCCCCCAAGGAGAGCGGCGGACACAGTGCCGGGGTCCGCGGACGGAGAGATAAAAACGACGATCCTCGGTCTGCTTCGGAGGCGTGTTCTTTATGAGGGAGGTTATGATGAACGACAACGCTAACGAGAGACTGCCTCAGCTCTTTACTTGGCGTACCGCAGTTACAGAGTCTGATCTACCCTCAACCACCAAGTGGGTTTTGATTGCGCTCAGCCTCTACATGAATGAAAAAGGCGAGAGTTGCTTCCCCAGCACTCGGAGGTTGGCTAAGGACACAGGGTTCAGCGAACGGACCGTATGCACTCACCTAAAGCAGGCGCGTGATCTGGGGTGGTTGGCGGTCGACGAGCACGGCTACGGGGATCAACGCTGGCGGCGACACGAGTATCATCCCATGAGACCGGATATGCAAGGCGCTGAACCTGTTTCAGCACCATCCGATGAAGGCACTGAACCTGTTTCAGCGCCTTCCAGCAAAGGCACTGAACCTGTTTCACCGAAGGCACTGAAACAGGTTCAGTGGAATACTCCAGGGGAACAACATCAGGTCCACCCCACGTCCCCACCCTCCACCCGGTCCACTGACGTGGACGATAAATCGCGCGCGGGCGCGCGCGCGGAAGACGGGGCCCAGGGCAACGGGGAGGCCCCGCTCGTGGACGGGGTCGACGGCGGCGACGAGGGCGATGTCGATGAGGAGCCCCCGCCCGAGAAGCGCTTCCCGCCGCTGAGCAGGCTGCCCATGAACGGGCTGCACTACGCCTACCCGGATCCGTTCGAGCGCTGGTGGGCGACGTATCCGCGCACGGAGGGCA
>JAHEOA010000183.1 GCA_018609825.1 Candidatus Bipolaricaulota bacterium
AGGGGCGCGCCCGGGAGGACTCGAACCTCCGGCCTGCGGTTTAGGAAACCGCTGCTCTATCCGCCTGAGCTACGGGCGCATATGATCCCATCTTGCCGCACCCGGCGCTGAGCGTCAAACGTATTCGTCCCCCATCTGCGGGTTGGGTTGCCCTGCGGAATCGGCCTACGCTGTCAATATGGCGATCAAGCTGGACGACGAAGCCGAAAAGCACGCCCTTGACGCGCTGAAGACCTATGTGCGGAAGCACGCCGATTGGGACATGGGAGACCTGGCGGCGGAGCTGATGCTGGAGTTCGTCCTCGCGGAGATCGGGCCGGTCATCTACAACCAGGCCATCTCCGACGCGCAGACGTTCATGCAGGACCAGGTGCTCGACCTTGAGACGCTGCTGCCGTGGCCGGAGCGGGACCAGTAGCCATCAACGGCCGTGCCTTCGGCAGGCGGCAACCGGAGGGATGGCCCGCCCTTCCCGGTGGGGGAGACGGAAAGGGTGGGCGTCTCCAAGGAGGCGCGTCTTGGCCAAGGAGGTCGTTGCCCAATGGCCACGCCGGCTTCCGCTCGATGCCGCCGCGTGCAGTCATTTGGCTCAAGCTCTCCGGAAGCGATGATGGCGATGATGGGCCGGGGCGTCCGTAAGGGGGCTTACAAGCTGAGACGGGTTTGCCGGGCGTTCTCTGCGCGGGCAGGGCTGATGAGCGGATCGCGGCTTACCTTGCTTGCTCGGCGGCATTTTGCCAGAGCCGAACCCGGTTCTTGCCGCCCCGCTTGGCCTCGTAGAGGGCCTCGTCGGCCCGCTCCAGCAGCGTCAACAGTTCCGTCTCGTCATCGGGTGGTCGGTGGACAACGCCGATGCTGACGGTGGTGGGGACGTCGGGGCGCGGGGCGAGCGTCTGCTCGTCGATGGAGCGCCGGATTCGTTCGGCCACCTCCTGACAGTCCTCGTGCGTGGCGTCGCGCAGCAGGAAGATGAACTCGTCGCCGCCGTAGCGTCCGAGAATGTCGCCTTCGCGGATGAGGGACAGAATCCGTTGAGTCAGCTCACGCAGGACCGTGTCGCCCGTGAGGTGCCCGTGCGTGTCGTTCAGACCCTTGAAGTCGTCCATATCGGCCAGCACTACGCCCACGGATTCGCCGGTTTGGGCGGCTTCTTCCAAGATGCCTTCGGCCCGACGCTCGACATGCTGGCGGTTGTAGACGCCCGTCAGAGGATCCTGAGCGGCCAGCTGGCGCAGCTCCTGCTCGGTCTGCCGGCGGCGCTTCATCTCCTCCTGCAGCGAGACGTTCTCCGAACGGTAAATCTCGGCTTCCTTCTGGGCCTGCTCCACCTCGTGCTGAATCTGGACGGCCTTCATGCGTTGATCCGACTGCTCATTGAAGACCTGCTTGTCCAGCGCATGGAACGTCTCGTAATGATGGAGCGCTCGTGCGAAGTCCCCGTTGGCCTTGTGCAGCTCCGCCAGCCGATGGTGGACCTCGGCTTGGCGCAGCGGGGAGTCGAGCCCTTCAGCGATGCGGAGGGCCTCATTGAGATGATCGAATGCCGCATCGAGATGCCCCTCGCGCTCGGCCAAGCGCCCGAGTTCCACGCGGAACTCGATGATCGAGATCCGAATCCCTTCGGCCTCGGCGGTGGCGAGCCCCCGCTCCAGGATCGCGCGGGCCTCGTCGAGGCGGTCCATCGCCAGGCGGATGACGGCGGCGGTGTGCAGCGCGTAGAGGTTGCGCCTTGCGTGCGGCATCCGCTGGTGCAGCTCGATCGCTTGGTCGGCGTAGTCGAGTCCGCCGGCGGCGTCGCCCATGAGATAGCGCGTGTAGGCGATGCTGTTGAGCGCGTCGGCATGGAACCCGGCCGTCGTCTCCGGATCGGAGGCGGTCAGAACCTCCTGCGCACAGCGGAGCGCCGCGTCGTAGTCGCCACGATCCACATAGGCCCCGCCGAGGCTCATGAGCAGGCCCATGTGGTAGCGCGGGTCATCGATCTGTCGCGCGACCTCGAGCGCCGGCAGGGCGTACGCCAACGCCCGCGGCAGGTCGTTCATCTGTCGGTAGGCTTGGCTGACGAGATGGGCGGCGTACGCATGCCCTTTGGCATCGTCCAGGTCGCGATAGATCTCCAGGGCGCGCAGCGCCTGGCCGAGCGCGTCCGGGAACGAGCCCGTGGCGATGTGGCAGTACGCCAAAACGCTGACGCTGTCCGCCTCGCCTTTGGCGTAGCCGGCGTCCGTGGCGAGCGTCAACGCCTGCTCGGCCCGCTCGCGGGCCTGGGTCAGGTCTTCGGAGCGGACCGCCCACGCCTCGGCCGTCAGTTGATCGATCTCGTGGATGCGGCCACCGTCGGTCATTGCCTCACAGGTACTCATGGCGCGGCGCGTGCGTTTCGGAAGGTGGACTCACGGATACCCCTTCAGTTTCGCCATAATACACGCTCAACTTTGACATACCAAGTAAGTTATGTTCCGTTTGATTGGCCTTTCAGCCTAGGACGCTGCGGAAGCGCGGGCGAGGACATGGGGGCGCGAGGATCGACACGTGCGTCCGGCACCTCGCGATTTTTCGTCGTACGGACGGCCTCGGTGGCTGCCCTAGGGCCCGTTCGCTATAATGCGCCCAACTGGAGAGGTGCTGGAGCGGCCGAACAGACACGCCTGGAAAGCGTGTGTCGGCACAGCCGACCGTGGGTTCGAATCCCACCCTCTCCGCCAGGTCCTCCCTTGTACGTGATCACGGTCATTGACCGCATATTCCCCATGAGATAAACTTATCGCCATATTCAGCCTGATCGAGGAGGTCGGCGATGGTCAAAACAGTCGCGCTGGTTGTGACGCTCAGTCTGCTCTTCGTGGTCGCCATGGGCAACGGAGGCCCGGCCTACGCCCAGCAACAACAGACCCAGCCCGAGGTGCGCTGCGATCCGTTCTTTAGCGGCATCGCCTCGTTCGTCATCCCCGGCTGGGGCCAGTGGATGAACGGCGAGCGCAGCAAGGCCGTGACCCACATCGTCGTCGGGTTCGGCCTGATTGCGGGCGGCTTCCTCCTGGCGGGCACGCCGGCCGGGCTGCTTGCCTGGGGCGCCCGCAGCGTCTGGGGGCTCTACAGCACCTACGACGCCTTCGCCTCTTGCGTCCGTCTCTACGATGACGTGGACATGCAGTTGCCCACGCCGTAGCCGCGGACGACCCGCAATCGATCGGATCGGGTTCGTCCGATGCGGTAGGCGGCGAGGACAGTGTCGCCGGCTGTCCTCGCCGCTTTAGACGTCCGGGTGGGCCCGCTTGCTCAGATAGTGGATGTCGGCATGACGGACGTAGCCGAGCGCCCGAAACACCTCGAACGACGTCTCGTTCCACGCCTCGATGAGTGCAGCCACGATCTCGATTCCTTGTTCTTGTAGGCGCCCTTCGGCGTGTTCCACGAGCGCTCGCCCGATGCCGCGGCCTTGGTGATCGGGGTGGACGGCCAGTCGATTGATCCAGCCCTTGCGGCCGTCGTGGGTGCCGAGGACAGCGCCCACGAGCGTCTCATCTTGGACCGCGCCGAGATAGATCGACGTGGATTGGGCCAACTGATCCGCGATGGCCGTCGGCGTATCCCGTCCCGCAGGCTTGAACGGCAGCCCCGCTCTCTGCCACAGATTGACGAGCGCCGCGTAGTCCGATTCCTGGAGGTCTCGGATTGCCCAATTGGCCATGCGGCCATATTGGCAGCGCGTCTCCCCGCATGCCAACGGTAAGGAAGGGCTTGCGAGGGCTGAAACGGACGGCGTATAACGGAGGGCGATGAAGGCGAAACTCGGATCGCTGCGGCGGCGGAAGGAGCCCGGCGCCTCGCCCGGGACGCTTATCCATACGGGCGAGGTCAAGACCGAGCGCGTCCAGATCCATCGGATGGACTACGACGCCGAGCGCCTGGACGAGCGCGAGCTGGCCGCCGTGGACGAGGCGTTTCC
>JAHEOA010000184.1 GCA_018609825.1 Candidatus Bipolaricaulota bacterium
CGGGGCGACGCCCGTGACGCCTTGGCCGTCGTCGCGGGCGGCAACGAGCCCGCCGACCGACGTGCCGTGAACCCCGATGGGCGTCCGGCGGTTGCCGGGCGCGCGGTCGTCCACAATGTCCCAGCCGTGCGTGCCGTCCTCGGGGTTCGTCCAGAGGTTACCCTTAAACTCCTGATGATCGACGTCCATGCCGGAGTCGATCACGGCCACGACGACCTCGTCGGATCCCTGGGTGGTTTCCCAGGCACCGCGGGCATTGACGTCGTCGAGCCACCACTGATCGAGGGCTTGTTCCTTGACGCTGAGCGTATACTCCGCTCGGTTGTTGTCCTCGTTGGCCTCGTCGACGTTATTGAAGGGGGAGTCGACCTTGAAGATAAATTCGAACTGCGGCAACTGGACGACGTCCCAATTGAACGTCACCTCGGTGGTCTCACCGGCCTCTAGCCCTTCGCGCAGCGTCGCCTTGTCGACGCGGATGCCGGTCAGCAAGCCGAGGCCGATGTTGGACAGCTCCGCCGGGCCGAAGCTGGCGAGGAACTCCACGTCAGGCCGGGCCGTCCTCGCGACGTCGCCATCCCCTTCGTTGGCAATCGTCAGCGTGATCTCGGCTTGCTCGCCCGGCTGGGGCGATTCGGGGGAGATCTGCACGTCGGTGATGGTGAGGTCGGGTTGCTCGCCGAACTGAGCTAAGCCGGTGAGGGGTGCACTCGTCGATAGGCCGATCGTTAGCATGATGATGCTGATCGCTTTGGTGAGTGCGCACATTGGCTCGTCCTCCTTCGGGTGTGCACGGGATTCGACCTACTCTATAAACGGCACCGACGCGCGCTGACAAGCCGGGAAAAACGGTGGTTTTGCAGGACGAGCAGCCAGGGCGCTATCGCTCGACCCATCTCTGATCGTTGGTGTTAACTCGACGCTGTGGCCGAGTTGTTCGAGCGGGAAGCAGAGCGAAGATTGCCGGAAGACATGGGTGGTGCCGTGGTCCCGATGCCCTTAGGGGTTGCTTCCCGTTTGAAAGTCCGTGATTTCGGCGTTAGTCGCATTGCCCAGCGTCAGTTGCTCGGCGTTCCAGGCGACGCTGGCCGAGCCGCGTCCGCGGAAGCCATCCGTCTGCGTGAAATGGATGGTCAAGATCCGCCCGGCTGCAATGCCCGTCCGTGGATGGACGGACGCGAAGAGAATTCGGCCTTGGGCATTATCGATCTTTTGAGCTAAGACCTCCCAGCCGTCGGCGGACGCGATCTTCGTCACCCGGATCGCCTCGGGATCAAACGTCAGGCCGCCGGAGCGTGCTTCGATCGCCCCCAGGCCGCCATCCGGCATATCTTGGGCACGGATGACAATCGATTCGGGGTGAACCGTCGCCTTGACGCCGGTGGCCCCCGACGGCAACGCCGGAATGAGGCCCGGGCAAGCCGTCAGCACAACGGTCAAGCTCGCCAGGACCGCAATGACCATGCCTCGCCGAGCCCATCTTATCCGCTGTGACGAGCGTGCCAACAGCGGCCAGCCGATCAGCATCAATCCCAGACCGATCACCGGAAGGGCACTCGGCGGCGTCTCGGTTAATCCGAGGGCCAGCTTGGCCGTTTTCGCCACGTCCGTTCGGTCCACTTGGCCGTCATGATCGAGGTCGCAGGCCGCCTCCTGGATTGGCGTCGGGGCCAACAGGCCCTGCGCGACTTGGAGGCACGCGCGGGCATCCAGCACGTTGACCGTCCCGTCCCCCGTGGCATCCGCGTTAAACGCCACGGACGGGCTCTTGGTCGAGTCTCCCGGCTCGGGCGTGTCTGGGTCATCAGTAGGTTCAGTCGCGCCGTTGGAACCGTCGCCATTCGCGTCAAATTGCGTTTGTCCCTGGTTGGTGATGACGGTATCCGCGGGAACGTGGCCCACTCGAACGCGATACCGCAACGTTGTCGTCGCTTGAGGCGCCAACGCGCCGTTCCAGCGAATGCGGCCGTCGTCGGCGTCGAAGTGGGCGGCCCCGGATGTGGCCGAGAGCGATCCCGTCACAAACGACGTCTGCGCCGGGATCGGATCCGTGAATTCCGGGTCGGGGTTGTTGGGCTGGGCAGACCGACCGGTGTTCGTGATGCGAATCTCGTACTCGAGCAGGTCGCCGGCCACCAACGGCGGGTCCGTGACGTCCACATCCCGTTTGGTGGCGGACAGGTGGGGAGCGCCGACCGAGACGGTCAGCGTGTCGGTCCCGACCCCGCCGTCGTCGTCCGTGACGCGCAACGTGACTTGATAGCTCCCGGCGGCCGTGTAGGCGTGCTGTGGCGTCAGCGTTCCCGTCGCGGCGTGCCCGTCCCCGAAATCCCATTCGATCGTATGGGTATCGGCCGTTCCGGGATCGTCAAAGGCCCCGGCAAAGTCGACCTCGTTGCCCACCCTCGCCTCGCGATCGGCGCCGGCGTCCACGTTGGGCGGCACGTTGCGGACGTCGATCGTTGCCGAGTCCGTGTCCTCGTTGCCCGTCGAATCACGCACGGTCAGCGTGGTCGCGTAGCTGCCGTTATCGGCGTAGACGTGATCGACAACACAACCCGACAGGGGCGACGACCCATCGCCGGGCGTCCAGGTGCAGTCGATCGGGTCGCCGTCGGGATCGGACGAGGCCGATCCGTCGAGCGTGACCGCCGTGCCCTCGTCGCGGGTCCGATCGGAGCCGGCGTCCGCCGTCGGAAACCGGTTGAAGACCGAGTTTTGAGCTTTGGGCGTGCCGCGGATGGGGTTGTCGTCGGCGTCCTGCCCGTTCCGGGCGCTGCCGTCGTGGGTCGCCCAGTTGGCGTCGGTGCCCGCGTGCGTGGGGTCCTTCCGTTCCATGGTGGCGTGCGTGCCGCTGTCGCCGGCGGGCCAGTCCCCGCCGTCCTCGTTGACCGCGTCAACGGCCGAGCCCTGGCAATCAGGCGCGTCGTAGAGTGCCAATGCCCCGGGATCGGTGTCGTTGAGGCCGACCGTGGCGTCCCAGACGTCGACGACGTTGGTCCCGTCGTCGGTTTGGACGTCGTCGGCGTGGTTGGCGTAGATCAGATACCCTTCGGCTGGGATGACGGTCGTGGCTGCCCCGTCGGCGGCGCCGAAGTTTAGACAGTTGCCCGTCTCGGCGCCAAAAATCGACCAGTTGGCGAGGTCCACGTCGGCGTCGGTCGGATTGTAAAGCTCGATCCAGCCGTCGAACGCGCTGGCCTGGGTGCCCATCCAGGCGACCTCGTTGATGGCCACGCCGAGGGGCTCATCGGCTGTGGGACCATCCACGGCAGCTGCGCCAAGAAGCAGGAGCACGCCGATGGCACCGGCCAGGCCCCGGCGCGCCCTGGTCGGGCTGCGCTGGGTTGATCCCGGCACGCTCGCCTCCTTTCACGTTCCGCTTTTATGCGCGATGCCTAGATCGGAACAGACGTTTTGCGTGACGATAACATGCACCAACAAACAACGTCAAGCGACATGTCGGGAATGTGGGCGGGCAGGAAAAGGAAGAGGGCCGAGCACGAGTCGTGCTCGGCCCTCGGTTGTGCCATCTTAACTCTGGAGGTGGGCCTCCAGAGCTGTCGGTTTGCGCTCGGTTTAGAAGCTGAGCGTGAACGTGGTCTCGCTCTCCTGGAAGCCGAAGGCGCCGAAGGTGGCGCTCGTGTTCACGTCGACGACGCCCAGCGTCGTGCCGACGCTGAAGTCGACCTCTTCGAACTCGGCCGGCGGGCCGCCGCCAAAGCTGGCGTCGATGCTGAAGTCGACGTTGCTGCGGCTGATGGCCAGCCCGATGCTGCCCTCATCCAGGCCGAGGCCCGGGATGAACGTGGCCGTCAAGTTGAGCGTGGCCGGGTTCGTGTCCGGGTTGAGCGTCGTGGACAGGTCAAGGGCGACGTCGTCGATGGTGCCGTCGGCGGCCAGGTTGACCGTCAGCGTGGCGGGGCCGGTTACGAACTCGAGCGCCGCGCTGTCGAAAGCGAGCGTGAACAGGTCGGTGAAGACGAAGCTGACGTTGAACGGCACCGGGCCCATGCCGGTGAAGTTCAACGTGTTGGTCAGCTCGCACTCCGTGGACTTGACGCAGACGACGGTGGCGTCGGCCGTGATGCCGCTGGCGATCGGGATGCCGCTGATGTTGAGCTCCTCGAAGTCGAAGAACAAGGGCGGCTTGCCGGCCGTCTCTCCCTCGGGAATGTTGACGAGCTCAAACACCTCGTCATCGCCGATGAC
>JAHEOA010000185.1 GCA_018609825.1 Candidatus Bipolaricaulota bacterium
GAGGCCCCAGCCTGACGGGGTCTCGCCCAAGCCTACCCGACTCCAGCCTCTGGCGCTGTCCGGGCAGCTGCCCTCGAATCTAGCCCATGTTTGACAGAAAAAGGCTGGTGACATCGGTCATCCAGAGACGAAGTCCCGGATTTTATGGGGTTGTGCGCAGCAGGAAGCCGAATAAGCGTAGTGACAATAGTGATGCCACAATGGCATGAACTAATCCGATAATCGCCGTTGACTCCGCCGGATACTGAGCTGACAATAAGGGCATGTACATCCGGTCGGTGAAAACGCGGAGTTCCTCCGGACAGACCCACGAATACATCCGGATCGTCGAGTCCGTGCGCGAAGGGGGACGGGTCCGGCAGAAGCCCGTGGCCAACCTCGGTCGCCGCGATGTCCTCGAGTCCGTCCTTCCGATGCTGACCCGTTTCCTGCAAGGCGAGCCCGAGGCCAAAGACCAGTTGGAAAGCGAAGACGCCCCCGTCCAGCCGCTCGAAGCGTGCACATGGGGACCGGTCCTCGTCGCCCGTGCCCTCTTCGACCAGTTGGACCTTTGGCAGATCCTCGATGCCTGCCAGAGCTCCAGCCCTCGCCGTCATCGACGGGGTCAGGGACAGATCCCGGAAGACTGGGTGAGCCGGGTGCTGGCGCTCGTCGCCAATCGGCTGAGCGATCCATGCAGTGAGCATCGGTTGGCGAGCTGGTTGGAGTCGTTCTTCGTGTGTGATCGAGATGGGCGGCGGTACGTGCCGGCGTGGGAGGATCGGGGACGGGTCCAGGTGGCTTTTGACCAGCTCCAGCGCTGGTACCGGACCCACGACAAGCTGCTCGCGCATAAGGAATGGATCGAGCACGCCCTCTATCAGCGGCTGTGCGATCTGTTCTCGATGAAGCCGGATCTGGTCTTCTACGACCTGACCTCCGCGTACTTCGAGGGGCTCGGCCCGGAGGATGCAAAGCGGGGGCACAGCCGGGACGAGAAGCCGCGGAACCCGCAGGTGGTGGTCGGGGTCGTCATGGTCGGCGGCTGGCCGATCACCCATCATGTCTGGGAGGGGAACCGGCGCGACAGCACGACGTTCCTGGAGGTCGTCAACGACCTCTCCGAGCGATTCGAGTTCAACCAGGTCGTCTTTGTCGGGGACCGCGGGATGGTCACGGAGAGGAATCTTCGGGACTTGCGAGCCAAAGGGGAGCCGGATGGTTCGCTGGGGTATCTGTTGGGGATGACCCGCCGCGGAAACCCGGAGGCGGAGCGGCTGATCGATCGGATTGATCCGGATCAATGGCTCGAATGCGACGGCGGGATCAACGCCCAAGAGAAGGGGCCAAATGCTCCGCAGACCTGGGTTCAGGAGGTCCGCTCCGACCGCCCAGGGGTGCGTGTGTTCGTCGTCGACAGCGAGGAGCGTCGGGCTTACGAGCAGCGGATGCGAGAGAAGGTGATGGAGCGGGCGCGTGCGGACCTGGATCGGGTGGTCCGGCGCGTCCAGGCAGGAAGCCTAAGCGGCCGGAAAAGATCGGAGCGGCGGTCACCCGAGCGCTCCAGCGGCATCACGGGCACCGTTACTTCGACTGGCGGGTGCGGAACGGGGCCCTCGAATACTTCGAGCACCCGGTCAACCTACCACGGGAGAAGAAGTACGAAGGCAAATACCTGATCCAGACGGATCAGTCCTGGATCACGGCCCAACAAGCGGTCGCCGAATACAAGCAGCTCAACGAGGTGGAGCGAGGCTTCCGGACGTTGAAGCACCCGCTCGGGATGCGGCCATTTTTCCACAAGCGGTCAGATCGCGTCCGGGCTCACGTCTTCGTCTCGGCGCTGGCGTTGCTGTTGGATCGGCTCCTGGAGCGACGATTGAAGGAGGCGAACGTCGGGATGTCCTCAACCGAAGCGTGGTCGGTGTTGGAGACCATCCGCTGGGTGAGCTTCGAGACGAACGGCGAGCGGCGGAGCGGCGTCACGGCCGGGAGCCGTCGGGCCCAGCGGGTGCTCGAGGCTCTGGGCCTCACCGACCGGCGGCCACCGACCCCGCCGGAGCGGCCCGAGGCCACGGTGTGCTGACCAACCGCAACTCAGCCCCCGGAAAATCCGGGGTTGAACGGCTCGACTGTCAAACATGGGCTAGCACGGGCAAGCCCGCGGACGGGGTTGCCCGTGCCACCCCAGCAAAGGCGACGGCAGCGACATTGAGTTGGTTCACCGCGTCGAGCGGCACCCGCCGCGTTCCTCAGTGCCGCTGGGCGCCGATCGCGTTCGGGTGGCACGGACCAGGCCGTCTGCGGGCTTGTCCGTGGTATGGGGTCGGGTCGATTCCTTGACCTCGCGCCGATCCGTCGGGCACCGGACGGACCAGTGGACGGGTGGGGCGGAGCCGTCGTCTCCGCTCGCCACCGACAGGAAACGACGTCGCGGATCGACGTGTCGCCGCCGGGACCGCCTGCTTTGTTATCATCGGGACCAGCTCGAGACCCGGTCGTCGCCGGGTGGCGGAACCAGTGAAAGGCAACCGATGGAATCGACCCTCCTGAGAAGAGCTGTCCGCTCGTCCCTGTTTCGCGGCCTCGCCCCGGCGCTCGCCGGCGTGCTCCTCGCTCCGGTCGCCTTCGCGGACCAGGACTCGGACAGTGCGACGTCGGCGGACCACGGCATCCGAACGGCCCTCTTCACCGACCCGCACTTTACGAAGGGACGGCGGAAGAACACCACGCCGCGGATGCCCCATCTCGCGAAGGACGCCAACCACCGCATCGACGGGCTGGACTTCGCGATGGGCCTCGGCGACGAGGTCCACGACCACGCGGCGTGGATCGGCATCTGGAAGCGGGACCTCGTCCGCCACCTCGACCTGCCGTACCACTTCTCCCCCGGCGACCACGACGTGGTGGACTACTACTGGAAGGACGAGCCCAAGTCGCAGTTCCCCTACAAGGTGCTCGCCGGCTTCATGCGGGAGTCGGAGCTGACCACGCCGTCCTACGCGATGATGCGGTCCGGCGTGCTCTTCCTGGTCATCGGCGACAAGGGGCCGATCCTCAAGATCCACGAGAGCCAGAAGCGGTGGGTGGAGCACATGGTCTCCGCCTATCCCGAGACAACCACCGTCCTCGTTTCTCACGCCGCGATCCGGGGGACCACCAAAGCATCCAACCGCCACGACTGGGGGTGGCGGCACAGCGAGATGTGGTGGTGGAACCTCTTCCACGACAACCCGCAGATCAAGGCGTACGTCCACGGCGACGGCCACGCGCTGAGCTACACGGTGACCGACGAGAACGATCGCTTCGGCTACGAGAGCACCAACGGGAGCTGGGGCCACAAGATCGCCTTCATCGAGCCCGGCGGCCACAGCTTGCTCCGCGACCAGCACAACCGCAACCAGTTCATCGTCCTCGACATCAATAAGCACGGCCTGAGCACTCGCGCCTGGCGCAACGAGGACACCGGTGGATGGGTCGACGTCTACGACCATCAGTGGGCCATTCCGGGCGGGACGAGCTACGACCCCGACGGCCCGAGCTGGTACAGCTTTCCGCTGTTCTTCCAGGACGGCGAGAGGCAGGTGGTCCGCA
>JAHEOA010000186.1 GCA_018609825.1 Candidatus Bipolaricaulota bacterium
GGAGTTCGAAGCGGCCATGCGCGTCGGAGTGGCGATACAGGTAACGGAAGATTCGGTCATAGGATAGACTGCGCTGTTTACGAATGACATTGGGTATTTTTGATGGGGCGGAGTTGACACACGCCCCCCATCTGGTGTATGATTTGGACGTCATTGTGGGTACACCAGAGCCGGAAAGCTCCTGTTGCTGCAGGAGCTTTTCTCTTTGTCTCGCCGGCTAAATCAGCTCAACCCTTCCCGCCTGGTGTAGGCCTCACCTCCTTGAGAGCGGATCGCCGAGTGTAATCTCCATGACGCTGGGGGCACCATCCCAGCTGTCGTCCCGTCTCGGTTGAGCCTGGCGCCGTTCGCTGTTGACGGTCGAAACGATCGATCGGGCGCCTGACGGCGTTGCCGCGGTCGGGGGATCATGCGGCGAGCCTTCGGGCATGCTGAGGGCAATCCATCGGGACGACGGGCGATGATCGCTCGGCCCGTGGGCCGGAACGGCCACACGGGCCTTGACGTCGGCAGACGGGATGCGTAGACTGGTGTCAATCACGGCTTGACACGGAGCAACCGAGAGCCCCGACCCCCATCGGGGCTTTTTCAATTGGGCGGCTCGGCGCGGCCTGGCCCGGTTGCCGTCGTGTCGCTCACCCCCTCGGCTGATGCTTCGGCCGGTCTAGATCTCGATCAAGGGACATCGGAGCGGTGAAATCGCCTGCCCTACTGGGCAGATGCGCCAGCCTCAACGATACGGAGCCGTCTCACTCGGCGAAGCTGGTCCATCGTGATCCCCTTCTCCCGGCATATCCGTTCGGCCTTGGCTTGGGTGATTTCAGGCGTCACGCCGATGTATGCGACGTGGCGCTGTCGTTGCGCTTTGGCCTTGCGGTCCCAGCGGTTCTCACGAAGGACGTAGAACGTGTGCGTGGTATCGGCCTTCCCCTTGGGCTTCTTGGATCCCTTCGTGAGGAACAGCGCCATCGTGGATCCGAGTATAGACCCGCCGCCGAGCGTCATGCAACCGGTTTGGACCAATTTCCGCTCACAACGTCGCGGCGTCCGTCGTCTCGTCGACGGACCGCCGCTGTGCTCTCCCGATCGGACATGCACGACCTCGCTCGAAGACGGCGGGCGTCATCGCCCGCCCGGGCGTTGTGACGTGGATCCCTCTCGCTGGCCGTGGCCGGGGCGCTCGGGGGTGATCGCGAGCATTCGCCAGCCGAAGCGAACGATCCTCGGGGCATAACGTATTCAGAGCACATGGTGCTATGAAGACACGATCGTCAGGAGCGGATCGGCATAATGTCGCGTATGTCTCCTGATGGAGCGACAATATGGGGTTGGCTTATCGAGCACTATGTGCTATGAATACGGAGGCATGTTCCTGGCGAAGACGTGGAAGACCGTCAACGGGAAGCGCTATCCCGCATGGGTTCTGAAGAAAGCCGTCTGGGACAAGGACCAGAAACGGCAAAAGCAAGTCTATGTGGCTTACGTCGGAACAAAGAAAGTGTTATCGTGGACAAAGGCACAGGAAATCTGTCAGGACAAAGGCATAAGTCTAGAGGAACTCCAACACGTTAAGCGGCTTCAAATAGAGAAGCCACCGGAAGCCACCCCACAAGCCACACAGGACGAAGGCGATACGATGACAGGTCCGAGCCAGGCCAAAGAACAAACGATTGAGGAGGAGGAAGTCGATCCGGAGATCGGCTTCGACGTCCCCGAGACGACGCCGGCGGAGATGGTGCGGCAGTTGCGGGCGTACTACGAACTGGGCAACACGCTGGGCGACTACGACGACCTGGCCTACCGGATCAGCCCGTCCATCGACGCCGAGGAGCTGCGCATGGTGGAGCAGGATCGCGCCGTCCTCGACGGGGCGGAGCAAGAGCGCCTCCGCAACAAGTGGCGCTGGATGCATGGCGTGATCGCGTAGATGGCCGAGCGGCCCTTCCCACGCCCGCCCCAGCGTGTCCCCGCGGATGGGTGAGCGGTGTCCTGGCGCGTTGCGGCCCGCGTCGGACAATACGACCGGACTTCTTGTTTCCGTGACGAGTCGGGGCCGACGCCACCACCGCTTGGGCGGCCTCGATTCGCCATGTGCCGGCTTCCCGATCCGGGATGGGCCCGTCCTCGGGCGAACTCAGTTGACCGAGTGGACGTGGCGGCGGACGTACTCGCGGAACAGCGGGTCGGGCACGGAGTAGCGGCGCTTGTCCGGGCCGTGGGGGGGCTGGGCGACGCACCCCTTCGCCTTGAGGCGACGCAGGAGCTTGGGCACCGACGCGGCGTTCAGCCCCGCCTCGGTGGCCGCCTGGACGACATTGCCGTGCGACGCCGGGCGTGCGAGGTCCACCAGCACCGCCAGCAGCCGCTGTTCGCCCGCGCTGAGCGAGGCGATCTGGGGCTCGAAGATCGTCAGCGAGATGCGGTAGAACGTCTGCTCCAGGGCCAGCTCGAACGTGTGGCGGGTGGCGCGGTTCTCACGGCGTGCGAGCTCGAAGGTGTGGTAGGCCAACTCCTGGAGGTAATAGGGGTGGCCGGCCGCGAGCTCGGCGATGCGGCTGACGACCTCGTCGTCAAAGCGCATGGGGGTGTCCGCGATCGGCCGCGTCACGGCGGCGCGCATGGCCGGCTCGGTGAGGCGCCGCAGCTCCACCGTCTGGGAAAAGGGCGCCGACGGGGATCCGGTTGAGGTGAGGGAGCTGAGCGGGTCGGGAGCGCCGGAGACGACGAGCATCACCCTGGCCTCCGCCGGGCCCAGCTCCGCGAGCGCGCCCCGCAGCAGCGCCGTCGTCCGCGGCACGTCCTTGACCCGATCGAGGTCATCGATCAGCAGGAGGAGGCCGGTTGGGCGCTGCTGACCGCGGCCCCAGACGTGGCGGAGGCGGTTGCGGAGATCGGCCTGTGCCTCGCCCGCCGCGGGGAGGGGGCCGTGGAGGGTGAGCTCCGGTTCGGGGGGCGGATATCGGGGCCGATCGTGCGGTTGCGCCGACCGTGGCGGTCGCGATGCCCCGTACGTGGCGTCGACCCGCAGCCCCAGGTGGCGGCCGAGCGAGTCGATGCAGGCCGCCGGAGATTCGGGGTTGGCCACCTTCAATACGGTCAGAGCGCCTTCGGCGTCGGCCAACCGTTGGCATTGCAGCAACAAGGACGTCTTGCCCAAAGCCCACTCGCCCAACACGGCCATGTGGCGCGGCGCCCCATCGAGCGTGGACCGGAGGCATTCCCGGAACAGCTTGGTCTCCGCATCGCGGTCGGCAAGGTGGGGCGGGGCGAGGCTACTTCCCGGCGTGAAGGGGTTTCGCAGGGTCATGCGTGATGAGACTGACAATATATGTCAGGGTTGTCAAACGTGACCGTTCGCCATGATCTTCATGTGACGGACGACTGCGCCTATCGCCTCAGGTCCCGGTTCCCTTCTAGGGGCTTAAGGAGGTCCACGTGAGGAGTTGCCTCCGAGGCCAGTGGACCGGGCCGCGCCGGCGTGGGGCGTGGCCGCGGTGCCGAGGACAGGCGATGCCGCGCGAGCGTGCTGGCCTCGTGGAGCTTTCCCCAGCTGCACCCTGGCGCCGACGGTAAGCCCGCCTCCCTCGCTTCCCGGGCTTACCTTTTCCGTGATCTCCGTGTCCCAATCGCCCCACAACCTGCGCTGCCGGCCGATGGGACGGTCGGCCGGGCGTCGTCCGTGGGCTCGCCAGGGGGCCTATCGGCCGACGGGCACGGGGAGCTCTCGAACCCGGCCGGGATGGCGTCCGTCATCCACAGCTTGGGCGGCCGTCGCTAAGTTGAGCGCGGGAAGGCAGGGGCCCCGGAAGACTTCACCCTGAATACGCCGGTCTCAGACTGGGCGTCTGGGGTCCCTGTTTCTTCCCTGGCCCGCGCCTCGACGGGGCTCGTCCGGCGGGAACGCTCGACGTTCGACGGTTGAGGATGGCCGGTTGAGCCACGGCGCGTTGCCAGTCGCCCCGCGCTCGGGGCCCTCCATCCCGGCTGTCTCGCCGCCCGTCGTGCGGAAAGTCCCCTCGGGAGCCAGGCCACAGGCGCCGGCGACCGGCACACGTTCGGCCGAGCGCTGCCCGATGTCCTTGTGCCACGCCCCGCGTCAAGACACAACGGGTGGACCAAGGAGGTCGTCGATGGGCCAGGACATTCGGTTTGCCGCGATTCGCGAACGGGCCGACCAGGCCATTGAGGCGTTGTCGGCCCACATGGCGAGCCTGGACCGACGGATCTCGGATACGCGAGCCTGCTTGGAGCGCATGGAGCCCCATGCCAAGGTCTACTACCGCTACAATCGGTGTTCCGCCCGCTGCCGCTGCAACGACGGCCGTGGCCACGGGCCGTACGCCTATGCCTCCTTCCGCGACGGAGACGGCCGGGTGCGTCGGCGTTATCTGGGCAAGGCGCCCCAGCTTCCGGAGGGAACGGTCGAGCGCGGGGTGTATCGCCGGATGGAGCGCGAGCTGGGAGAGCTCCGCGCCGAGCGCGAACGCCTGTGGGCGCAAATCGGGCGGGCTTTGGAGCTGTTGGAGTCCTCGGCGGCTCGTTCCGAACGCGCCCTGCGGGCGGACGAATGGCCGTTGACGCCCAGCGATCGTCGGCCTAGGGGCGACCGGCATTCGGCAGCTGCCTGAGCAGGAATCCATCCCCGCGGCCACGTCCGCGGGAGACCGAAGAGACGGCGTGTTTCCGAGATCGGCTCGGCTCCGCTGCGTTCGGCGTCGGGATCGGAGCTCGGTCCGCCAAGGCATCGCCGCGCCGCGGGTTGCCTTCGATCGTCGACGTCTCCGAAGATGAGGGGGCGGTGATCGGTATAGCTCGCGACGCCACGCCACGCCGCATCCGGCCGAGGGCGACCATGACGATCGCGGACGCTCGAGCTCGCCCGTGCGCCAGCTCACTGGGCGGGGAAGTCCGCGATTCGCCGGTCGGGAGGCCGACGTTTCGGTTCAGTCGGCGGCTCGGGGGCACTGCCTCGGACGATCCGGATCGAAGCGGATCTGAAGGCTTGTCTTCCCGAGGAGGCCTGGAAGCGCGTCAACTGGCTGATGAAGGGCCACGGCCGCGCCGTCTGCACCCCGATCGGCCGGCGTGCTCCGGCTGTGTGCCGGGCGACCTTCGTCCGAGTATCGGGGTCTGACGGTCGACTGGGCTTAAGGAACCGAATGGGTCGGAGTGAGCGCCATGGAGCCGGCCGAGCTCGACACGCTGATCGAGGACGTCCGAGCGGACCTGTGGACCCTGTTCGAAACCGCCGACCCGCCGCCCGATGAGGCCTTCGAGCGCGTGATCGACGAAGCGCTCCGCGACGCGCGGGATGCCCACGCCGACATGACGGAGGTCGACGCCCGCTACCTGAAGCCGCTGGTCTTCGCCCACGCTCGGGGGTATGTCCGCGGGCGACTCCGGCGGGCGAGCTCCCCATGAGCCCCCCCGCCTTCCCCGGCCGCCATGGTCCACTGGCCGCGATGGCCGGATGAGTCATGGCGGATGCGCTGCCCACGCCCGATCTTGAGCCGCAGCCGATCGCGATGCCGAGCGGCGTCGTCTCGTGCGGTTGCTGCGGGCCACCGTCGGTTTACGCGAGGCCGTACGGTTGGCCTCCCGGGCGCAGTGGGGAGCCGCCCTGTGCGATGTCCATGGTCGGCCCTCGGCGGGCCATACGGAAGGGCGCGATCGAAGGGCGGCTTGCCCGAGCGCGGTCGACCCAGAGGGGCCTGGCCAGGGAACGGTTCGACCTCCTTGCCCTGGCGATTTGGGGTGAGAGGGAAATGACCAGGGGCATGTCGTCGAGCTCAGTCCTGACCTCGATGCGGCAACCGTCGCTGGTCCAGGCCCTCCGAGTTCGTGGCATCGACCGAACGTCCGTAACTTCAGCACATTTGGCGTGGGCTGTCAAGTGGCGGCGGGGCACGGAGACGGAGCCGAGCGCCGGGGCCGATCGGGGCCGAACGGCGAGTCCACCTCGACCGTTGGCCCTCGCCCCCACAGCGAGGGCCGTTTTGTCGTTCTGGACGGGCCAGAAAGCCCTGACCTCGGGACGGCTTGACAGGCGAACAAATGTATGGCATAAATAAGTACGCGGGAGATCGCCATGGAAGAGAGACTGACGGCCAAGCAGGAACAGATGCTGGAATTCATCCTGGACTGCCTTGACGACCGGGGCACGGCGCCGACCATTCGCGAGATCGCCGATCGGTTTGGGTACGCCTCCCCTGGGTCGGTGCAGCGCCATCTCGACGCCTTGGAGAAGAAGCGCTACATCCGTCGGCGCGAGGGCGCGGCCCGGGGCATCGAGCCGATCTGGGAGAGCGTCCGGCGCGTCTTCTGGCGGCGCATGGGCGTGCCCGTCGTCGGCCGGGTTGCCGCCGGCGAGCCGATCTTGGCCGAGGCCAACATCGAGGAAGTTCTCGATCTGAAGGACCTCTTCCCGCACGACGATCAGCTCTTCGCCCTGCGCGTGCAGGGCGACAGCATGGTCGGGGCCGGCATCCTCGAGGACGATCTCGTCATCCTGCGGCCCCAGCCGACGGCCGAGTTCGGCCAGATCGTCGCCGCCATCGTCGAGGACGGCGAGGCGGAGGGGACGATCAAGCACTTCAACCGCCGCGGCGATCAGATCGTGCTGGAGCCGGCCAACCCGAACTATCAGCCGATCGTGGCCGACGACGTGCGCATCGTCGGCGTGGCGCTCGGCGTGGTGCGCCGCTTCAACGCCTGGCACACGCGGCGGCTGTTCAACACCTGATTGAGGGAGGGACCGCGATGGGCAAGCAGGACGTGCTCGACACGGTATTGGCGGATATTCGGAAGCGCTACGGCGAGGGCGCCATCATGTGGCTGGGCGAGTCCGGGCGCCAGAACATCCCCGTCATCCCGTCGGGGTCGCTCTCGCTCGACGTGGCGCTCGGGATCGGCGGCATCCCGCGCGGCCGCGTCGTCGAGGTCTACGGGCCCGAGTCGTCCGGCAAGACGACGCTGGCGCTCCACTTCATCGCCGAGGCCCAGAAGCAGGAGGGGACGGCTGGCTTCATCGACGCCGAGCACGCGCTCGATCCGACCTACGCCGAGGCGATCGGGGTCGACCTGGATCAGGTCCTGGTCAGCCAGCCGAACTCCGGCGAACAGGCCCTGGAGATCACCGAGCAGCTGGTCCGCAGCGGCAGCCTCGATCTCGTCGTCGTCGACTCGGTGGCGGCGCTCGTGCCCGAGGCCGAGATCACCGGGGCCATGGGCGAACAGCAGGTCGGCCTCCAAGCTCGGCTGATGAGCCAGGCGATGCGCAAGCTGACCAGCGCCGTCGGGCAGTCCAAGACGACGGTCGTCTTCATCAACCAGGTGCGGTCCAACATCAACGCCGGCGGGCCTTGGGGCCCCTCGCAGACGACCTCGGGCGGCATGGCGCTCAAGTTCTACGCCTCCGTCCGCCTGGACATCCGCCGGATCGGCAGCATCGAGGAGGGCTCGGCCAACAAGGAGAAGATCGGCAACGAGACGAAGATTCGGGTCGTCAAGAACAAGCTGGCGCCGCCGTTCCGCGAGGTCGAGACCGACATCATCTACGGCAAAGGGATTTTGCGCGAGCGCGAACTCGTGCGCCTGGGCGAGCGCTATGACCTCGTGGCCAAGAAGGGCGCTTGGTATGCCTACGACGGCACCCAGCTCGGCCAAGGGCTGACCAACGCGACGGCGTATCTCGAGGAGAACGCCGATTTGGCCGATCAACTGGAGAACGAGATCAAGGAACGGGCGGGGCTGGTGGCCACGCAGCCGGCGACCAACGGCCACCATGGCGGCGATGAGGACGCCGCCTCCAGCGAGGCGGACGCCGCCTCCGGCGAGGCCGCTGAGGCCGAGGTGGCTGCCGAGCAGTAATCCCCTTGGGCCATGCCCAAGCATCCCAAACGGAGGGGAGAGGATTCGGCGCCTCTTCCCTCCCCCCTCTCACGGCAGTGTAGTCGACAAGACGGGAGTCATGGAGGCCAGCGGCTCTGTCGCCCGCTGGACATCCGTGTCACGGTTGCGTTACACACATGGGGCGAGGGGTGAGGGGGAATCGAACGATCCGATAAGCCGTTCGGCGACCTCTGGCGGCCTTGATTCCGATTTGCCGCGAGATTCTCAACAGGAGCGTGTCCCATCCATGCAGGCGACGCTGTACACGAGTCCGACGTGCACCCATTGCGGAACCGTTCGTGACATTCTGGAGCAGAACGGGATTGACTACGAGGAGCGCGACATCGCGGCGAGCGTGGACGTGATGCAGGAGCTCGTCAACAAGACGCACCAGACGTCCGTGCCGGTCCTGGACGTCGACGGCATGACCGTGGTCGGGGCCGATCGCCGAGCCATCGAGTCGTTGCTGGAAACGAAGGGGCTGCTTGCCGTCAGTCAGCCGTAGCGGCGGGCTCTGAAGTCCTCGAAGGCCTGACTGTGGGCCTCCCTGTCCGAGCACCCGTCCCCTCCGTGCGCCTCGCGCTGGGCGATGAACCCGTCCCACAGCTGGCGACGGGGCGCCCGTTGCGTGTGATCGGTCGTCAGCCACCACGGCGGATGGTCCGTGCCGTCCACGGGCCGGATCTCGTCAAGCGGGCACGCGGCGAGTTGGGGGAGGGACGCCTCGCGCATCGATGCCTCCCAGGGGATTCGCATGGCCAGCGGGCGGTATCGACAGCTGGCCGGCTGACAGGATAGCCATCGGCCTGTCCTGACAGCGGCCCGGGTGCCCAGCCGGACGGCTTGCCGGGGAGCCGGAGAACCGTCACGCTGGATTCCCGCTGACCTGGCGATCTGTATTGCCTTAGTGCTGGCTTGCGGGTTCCCTGGCGAGCTGTATCGCCAGCTCAGCACACGGATGTCCGTTTCTGACGGGAAAGAGGCCTCGGGCTGCGCTGATGGACGTCCCGTCGATCCGTCCCGGCTCGGCTGCCCTACGGCCAGCTGGGCAGCTTACCATGTCCCTGTATGGCTGGGAGGAAGGATCCCCAGTCGTACGCGTCGCCAGTTGGCTGTGGCCTCAGCGAGCTGCCAATATGGCGAGCTGTATCGCTGGAGAACCGTCGAGCTGTATCGCCACAAAGGAGGATGTATGGCTGAACGCACGCCCTGGATTATTGCTGTGGCCAATCAGAAGGGCGGCGTTGGCAAGTCGACGACCTGCGCCAACCTTGCGGCCGGTTTCAGTGAACATGGGCTTCAAACCCTGCTGGTGGACCTTGATCCGCAGGCGGGGTTGACGACGAGCCTCGGATACGATCCGGAGAGTTTTGAGCGCACCATCTACAACAACCTGATTCATTCGGATGTCGACTTGCTGAGCGATGTCATGATGGCATGTCCCATCCCCAACACGGAATTTGTCCCTGCAAACCTCGACCTCTCCGGGGCTGAGGCCGAGTTGTTTGGTGAGCTGGGTTGGGATTGCACGCTCTCGGATGTGCTGAGCAAGGTATGGCAGGGGCATGATTGCGTCGTCATCGACTGTCCGCCAAGCTTGGGGCTGCTGACCATGAACGCCCTTGTCGCGGCCCATCTGGTGATCGTGCCGGTCCAGTCGGAATACCTGGCCATGCGGGGGCTCAAGCAATTGATGCAGATCATCGACAAAGTGAGGCGCAAGCGGAATCCGGAGCTCATCTACCGCGTCTTGCGCACGATGAGCGATCCCCGGACGTTGCATTCCCGAGAGGTCAATGACGAGCTCGAGCACGTGTTGGGGGCGGAGATCGTGTTCGACACCGTGATCAAACGGACGATCCGCTTCCCCGATTCGACATTGGATGGGCGCCCGTTGATGCTGTTTGAACCTGAATCGGAGGGGTCCCAAGGCTATCGCGAATTGACGAAGGAGGTTCTGGCTCATGTCCAATCGGCCACGGCCCTCGCTTAAAGGGCGAGGTTCCGAGATCTTTTTTCCGAGAGACGACGACGCGGACGAGACCGAGGCGTCGGCGTCACCGTCGACCAGTGACGCCAAGGATTCACAGACGGCGGTGATGCCCGACAATATGGGGGGCGATCCGCACTACTCGGGAGAGATGAAGAAGCTGACCTTCAACCTGCCGCTGGAGCTGTCCTTCGCCCTCGAAGAGATCCAATTGAACCTGCGGCGGGCGACCCGCTCCGGCGTGACCAAGACCGAGATCGTCCAAGCCGCGCTGGAGCGGACCCTGCGGGAGTTTCAGGAGGAGGGCGTCGACAGCCAGCTCTTGACCGACCTGGGACTCGAAGTGACCCATTCGCGCGACTAGCGGCGCCTCTGGCGTGGCTTGACCGGGGCTGCCCGCCGAGTTTGACGACGATCGATGCCGTGCGGGCATACTCGAACCTGATGGGTCCGGACGGAGGTCGCCCGAACGGCGATCGCCCGAACGGCGATCGCTCCGCAAGGATCCGCTGGAAGGCCACAGGCCCAAGGGGATACCTGGGCAGCTGGGCCACCGGAAGGAGCCGAGGTGCCTGTGGCCACAGCCGCGCGGCGGCCAATTCCTGAAGCGGTCCCTCAAGATGGCTGTCGCGCTTGGCGCAGCTCCGCGCGATAGTCGATCACGGCCGATTCGCCGTAGAGGGGCACGCCCGTCTGCAGGAGGACCATCACGGGGCCGTCCTCGGCCCAGTGGGTGTCCAGCAACCGATCCGGGGTCAACGCGAAGAGCTTCGTGTCGGTCTGGTACTTCGCGTCGATCTCGCGCGCGATGCGGACGGCGCGTCCCCGGATGGCGTTCGGATACCGACTGACGAGCAACAGGTTGACCGCCGGGCTTCGCGCGATCTGGCGGCTGCTCTCCAACGGGCCGCCCACAAGCAACGCGTCGAGTTCTCGCCGCAGCTCGGCGAGAAACCGGGTGCGAATCTCGGATTGGATCTCATGATACTGCCAGAGGTTCCGCATCGACGCGCCTCCTCATTCCCCGCTCCACCCTAGCCGCTCAACCGCAGACCCGGCAAGTCAGTCGATCACATCGGGCCAAATGGAGGAACGCGGCAGGACGCGTCCTGCGTCGAGGCCCGTCTGAACCGGGCCCCACGGCGCCCTGCGTCCGTGCCCGCTGTCGAGGGCTCCCTTGCTTCGGACGGGCAATCTTGCGAGGGCATGACGGGGTTGGACGTACGTGCTACGGGCGGGGCCTCGGATGGCAGCCTGCATCAGGTGGAGGGTGCGTCGCCGGAGTCTCGCTGAGGTCTCACACGTCGATCGGGGCCTGTCGGCGGTTCTCCTCGAGGACCTCGTCCGGGATGAGCCAACGCGCGGGCAGGATCAGGACGGTGAGGACCACGGCGTCGTCCAGTTGCCCGAGCAGCGGGATCCAGTCGGGGAGGAAGTCAAACGGCAGCACGAGGTAGCCCACGGCCAGCGCCAAGAGCAGCTTGGCCGATCGGGGCGTGCGCGGATCGCGGAGCGCGCGCCGGTGCACGTGGAGTTCACGCTGCATGCGTTGCTTCAGCTTGCCCAACGGTTTCGCCATGGCGCGGCCATGCTAACAGCCGAGGGACAGCCGGGCATCATGACAGCGTTGCCTCGCATCGCCGCGGCAGGACGGACCTGGTTCGCCGGGGCGGCGCTCTTTGAGCTCCCGTGTCCGCCCGAGGCGATCGCGATCAGATCCTCGTGGAGGATGGCCGGTTCGCGGGGGGCGCCCCGGTCCATACCGAAGGCCGCTCAGAGCTTGAGCCGTCTGGATGCCCACGACCTCGAGGGTGACTCACGGGTTCTGTCGAATGGTGAGGCAGCCTAGTCGCGCTGAACGTTACCTGAGACCGGCATTCATACGCCTCCATTGGCCAACAAGCACGGCACGTTCGCCACGGTGTCATTGGATGGAGCTCTCAATTTGATCCTGGCAACGCCTCATTGGGATACCCTTTCATCTAGTGTCTCACGTATTGCGAGAGCGCTTATTCGCCATGATTGATTCATCGGTTCTTTTCCATCGAATTCTGGAATTGAGTGGATCCAATAGGCCATAAAGTCACTCCATTTTCACTTTACGTCCATTCGTTTTGGACTGTCTTACGCATTTAATCTCAGATGCAGCGCTGCCGCACCTTGCGGAACCGCCCAGGATCGACGAGGTGCGCCATGATCCGCGTTCATACGCCAAAGACGTCAGAAAGGAGCGTCGCTTATGCTGCGCCGTCTATCCGTCGTTTTGGGAACGGTCCTCGGGCTTGCCGTTGCGCTCACGCTTCCCACAACCGCGTTCGCCCAGGGGCTCGATCTGAGCTTCTCGTCGGCCATCTGGGCACAACAGGTGGACGAATTCCAGACTCGGTCAATGGAGATCGACGTCAAGCCCGGAAGCGACCCGAACCCGGTCAACTGCAAACAGTTGGGGCGGCGACATTCGCCCCGAGGCGTCATCGCCGTCGCCATCCTGAGTGACGTGTCCCAGTCGCCCTCCTTCGAGCCGGCGACGCTGGACCTGGATCCGAGTTCGGCCGTGCTGTCGACCGGTCTCTCCACGGCCACCGAGTCCGGCGAGGCCCATGGTCGGATCCACAACGCGGGGGACCTCAACGGCGATGCGCTCAGTGACCTGGTGCTGCATTTCCGCACCGTCGACCTCTTCGATGACGAACGGAACAACTGCAGCGAGACGGATCTCACACTGACCGTGGAGACCGCGGACGCAAGCCTGAAGCTCATCGGCAACCGCGGAGACCGGACGGTCGTGCCCACGCCGGTCGGCAACGGGCCCCCGGGGGCGCTCAACGTCGAGCAGATGAGTTTGGCCATGGGCCCCCACGGCTTGAACCTGACCGTTCAGGGCCAAGCGGTCGAGGGCGTGCGGCTTCAGGTCCATTCGCTCTCCGGACGCCCAATCTTCGACAGCGGCTTCGTATCCGGAAATTCCCTGCGATGGGGCCTGCTCGATCGTCAAGGCCAGGCGATCGCCAACGGCGTCTATCTGTCCGTTGCGACCGTTCAGGGCCCCGATGGGGAGACCGCCCGCGAGGTGCGAAAGGTCGTCATCCTGCGCTGATCCGGACGGAGTCGGTTGCGCGAATGGTGAAGCCAACCGGGGAGAGCCCCTTTGGGGCAGTCGGACGGGGCTCTCCCTTCAAGGGCAGCGCGACTTGCGCCAGGCGCCTGACGAGCGACATCCCCCATCGAACGTTCACCGATCCGCTCAATTTCGCGCGTCGACACCGCCGAAAGGGCACTCGTGTCAGCTGGTCGGCCCAAAGAACGCGCGCACCGGTCACCGACGTGTCGGCCGCAAACCGGGCCACGACACGTCCATGGCGGAGGTTGTCGGGATCAAGGCAATCGCGATCGTAGGCGATAAGCGCGTACGTCCGAGTAGCTGTCTTGACTTAACGATTGAAAATCATTATCACGACGATAATCGGCTCAAAGGGGGCATCCATCATGCGGAGCAAGACCTTCGTCGGTTGGGTCGGGGCGGTCGCCCTTGTCGTGGCCGCCTTCTCGAGCGTGGCGCTGCTGAGCCATGAGGACGACGGGACGTACACCGATGAGCCGTGGTCCACGCCCTATTTTGACCACTACAACACGGTCCAGGACGTGCGCGAGGCCGGCTACGTGAAGGCCGAGCCGACTTGCGTGCCGGGCATGGGCTTCCACTACGTTAAGCCCGAGGAGATGGAGGCTTGGAGCGCCGGCGAGCAAGGCGGCGCCCAAATCCTGCTCTACGATCGGGATGGCTTTCTCGTCGGCGTGGAGTACGCCTTCACCGCCCCGAGCTTGGACGCCCCACCGATCCCCGGCATGGAGGGCCCCATGGAGGGCCACACCGAGACTATGCCGATCCACTACGAGCAGCATATCTACTTTTCCAAGCCCGAGTGTTAGGCTCATCGGGCCGCACGCCGCATCGATGACGCATCTGGCGTGACCTCGGCTCCCGTACCTTGACTTCCGTTCGACCACGACCTCCGAACGCGGGATCGCCCTCTGCATAGCTTCCTGCTGAGGAAACCGCCCATCTGCAGGAGAGGGGTGTCCAGCATGAGCGCCCATTGGCAGACCTCGGGGATCTACGGCGAGCGAACGTTCCTGGCGCCCATGGCCACGAAGCCGTTCCTGATGGAGCGGGAGGAGGTCGCCGTGGCCGTGCCGGTGCTCGAGCGACTCGGGCAACCCACGCGCTATCCGGCGAGCTTCGCGGCCGTCTGCGATGAGGCCCATCAGGCCTATCGACTGATCCGGTCCGACTGCGTGGCGAGGCGTGAGTCACCAGCGACAAGGCCTTCACCGTCGCCTTCGACAGTGGCGCCACGGCAAGATCGTCGGGATGCGAGGCTCGAAGTCGGTTCAAGAAGGCTGGCATCGCCATAGGTGCCTTGACCATCTGCTGATCGGAAGGAGGAGCACATGCGTTCAAGCGACCGACAAACCGTGTCGAGGCGGCACTTTCTCCGACAGCTTGCGCGGGCCACAGCCGCCGGCAGCGGACTATCCTTCGTCCATCCCTTTGTCGGATCCGCCCCATCCGTGACGGCCGCATCGGCCAAGCACGTCCTGGTTCTTGGAGCGGGGCTCTCTGGCCTGGCCGCCGCTTGGGAGCTTGAGGCGGCGGGTCGCGAGGTGACCGTGCTCGAGGCGCGATCTCGACCGGGCGGCCGGGTCTTCACGCTTCGACAGGCCTTTGCGGAGGACCTCCACGCGGAGGCCGGCGCGGTGGCATTCTCCGAGACTTACACCCAAGCCAACCGACTCGTCGACGAGCTCGGACTGGAGCGTGCCGAGTGGGCGATGCCCGATCTCAACCCGCTTTATCACTTGAGGGGCCGGCGGTTTTCAGCCGGGCCCGATCAGCAGCCAGAGTGGCCTTACGACCTCACGGCCAGAGAGCAGAATCTCGGTCCGATGGGGATTATGAAGCGCTACATCATCGATCCCTTACCGCCCGAGATCAGCAACCCGGATCGGTGGGACGAGGCTCCCCTGGCTGACCTGGATGATCTTTCTTTGGCCGGATTCATGCGCCATCAAGGCGCCAGCGAGGGCGCGATCGAGCTGATCGCCGACACCCAGTTCTTCGGCCCCCGGATCGACAACGTCTCCATGCTCGCCTCGGCCTTGGCCGAGTTCGGGCTCTTCTTTGCGGGGAGGCCGTTCGTCCTCGCGGGCGGCAACGACCGCCTTCCCACCGCGATGGCGGGGCGCCTGAGTCGGGCTATCGAGTACGGCGTCGAGGTCACCGAGGTTCGGCAGGCCAACTCGGGCGTGGAAGTGCAGGCCCTGCGTGGGGATCGGACGGAACGGTTTCAAGGGGATCGGATCGTGTGCACCGTTCCCGCCCCCGTGCTTCAAGGGATTCGGTTCACGCCTTCGCTGCCCGCCGCCCAACAGTTTGCCCTGCGGCAGATGCCCTACATCGATACGACGAACGTCTATATGCAAGTGGGCCGTGCCTTCTGGTACGAGGAGGGCGTCACCGGCAGCGCGTCGACCGACCTTCCCATCGACCAGATCTCCCGAGCCCCTCTCTCTGACGCGGGCGGTCCTCAAGATCGCGTGATCCTCAAGAGCGCGGTGCGTGGGCCCGCCGCCACGCGGCTTGGCGTCCTCCCTGAGGAGGAGATCCTCGAGCACGCCTTACGCCACATGGACGAGGTCCACCCGGGCATCCACGACGTTCAGGAGGGCGGAACCGTCAAATCCTGGGGCCAAGATCCCTACGCGTTGGGCTGCGTCTCTTGGCCGGGACCGGGGGACGTAACGTGGTTCCTCAAGACGCTCCAGAGCCCCCATGGCCGCGTCCACTTCGCCGGCGAGCACACCTCCATTCTGCGCTCGACGATGGAGGGCGCCTTACGTTCTGGGGTTCGAGCTGCGACGGAGATCCGTCAGATCAGTTAGGAGAGGTTCGGGCGAGCTTGACCCCATAGGGGATATCAACCGAAGGGAGGGTATTGGATGAGAGACAAGCGGGTTACCGGGGCGAGCGCACGGGCGGCATGCGCCACTGGAAGGGGGCTCGGGTCGTCATGACCAACCTGTGGCTGCGCTATGGGTCGGGGCTGATGGTCCTCGGCGCGTTGGGCTTTCTCATCTACGGACTGGTCTTCTTCCTCCGCAGCTTCTCCGGCCCCGGCTTCGAGCTCGGGGTGGCGACCCTCAACGGCCTCACGCCGGCCGATCTGGAGGCGTTCAGTCCGGCCGTGATGCACTACATCCGGCATCTCCACGTCGCCGTGTCGGAGTTCATCATGGCGACCGGCATCGCCGTGGCCGCGCTCGCCGGGTTCGGCGTCCGCCGCGGCCAGTGGTGGGCCTGGATCGCGGCCGTCGCCGCGCCCGTGGTGGGACTGGTCGTCGTGGTCCCCATGCACTACGCCGAGCGCTTCACCTACGATCACGTCACCCACCTGGGCCCCATCTACTTGGCGACGCTGGTGTTCCTCATCGGGGCGGTCATGGCAATGCGCGGATTGACCGCGACGGACTCACGAACCGAGACCTCGGCTTAGCGTCGGCACGGCTGAGATGACTTGGAGGCTCCCAAAGCCGAGCACGCAAATACGGCGTGATGCCGTGTCTGGGGAGCTCAACCGATGAGCGCGGATCGCCGCCAGGCGGCGATCCCGTATACGGCCATGGTCGGCTACGGCGCCCTCAGCCAAGCGGACCTTGGGCGTTGGCGCTGGCCCATGTTGGCATGCTCCTGAGGACTAAACCGATAGGGAGGCTGGTGTGCCGTCCAGTTCAATCCGAAGTTCTCAAACGTGAAGCCGTTCAAGGACAGCGACACCTCAACAGGAAGGTGGGAAAGGGTTCCGTCCAGTTCCCAATGCTCGTTGACCCGACCATCTCCTGTTGCCGTCAGGGATCCGCTGAGCGTTCCCGCCAAGGACGGGCGCGTATACCGCACGGTCAGGGCCTCGTGTCGGCTGGAATGGCCCCGCCCGAAGGCGAAGCCCTGATATCGCAGGTTGACCCGTGCCAGCTGGAGGCGCAGATCAAGCCCGACCCCGGAGCGCCCCCGCGCATCGACGGACGTGACTTGAGATAAACGGACGTTTTCGGCGTCAACGAAAAGAGAGGGACAGAAAAGGGTCAAAGCCACGATAAGGATCACCTTGGCTCCCATGCGTTGCGCTCGAGGCCGCCCGGATGACGCTGTCACGCCACGATTCTCCTGGACTGTTTGGGCGGAGCGCCCCTCCCACGCGACATGGGAGGGGCGCTCCCGGTTGCTATCGGTGAGGCCAGCTTACTGGACGGTGAAGCTCGCCGAGTCCTGGTTGTTGGCCAGGTTCGGGTCGTCCTTGCTGGCGTTGGTGATCTCGGCCAGGTTCTCGATCGTCTCGCCGCTGGTGCCGTCAGCGACGGACACCCGGATCTCCAGAGTCGCCTCGGCCGGCCCCTCGATGCCGTCCGCATCGAGCGTGCCGACTTCCCAGAGGCCGGCATCAGCGTCGTAGCTGCCAAGGCTGGCGCTGGCGCCCACGAAGCTGACGCCCTCCGGCAGCTCGTCGGTGACCTCGACGTCCTCGACGAACGTCGGCCCGAGATGCTCAAGCGTCAGCGTAAAGACGATCTCGTCGCCCTCGGATGGATTGGCGTCGTCGACCGTCTTGCGCAAGGCCAAGTCCTGTTCACACGGCTGGCTGCCGTCGACGCGATCGGTTGCGAGCACGCTCAAGGACTGGGTGGGACCGGCAATGACACCGCCGAGCTCGTCACGGGCCACCGCCCCCTCGTTGAGCAGCAGCTCGCCGCAGTCCGAGGGCTGATAGAAAGGACCGTCTCCACCGCGACGACCCGGATTCTCGGCGGTCTGGATTTGGACGACGAGCGTCGCGCCGTCCACCGGCTCCGAAAGGATCCATTCGACGCTCGTGGACCCGCGCACGCCTTGGCCGTTCTTCGTGAAACTGGCGCTGCCGGCGCTCGCCATCGCGCTGTTGACGACGAACTCGGCGGGCACCGTGTCTTCGATCGTGGCCGCTGGGCCACTGTAGGTGATGGTGAACTCGAAGACCGTCGGGTCCTCCAACAGGATGCCGACTTCCTCGGGACCCGCGGTCAGTTCCTTCTCAATGCTCGCGTCTTGGGCCTGGACGCCGAGACCGCCGGGGCCTCCGGCGAA
>JAHEOA010000187.1 GCA_018609825.1 Candidatus Bipolaricaulota bacterium
ACGCCGAACTTGCCGTCCTCCCCGGGTTCGCCCAGATCCTCCGCACGCTTGAACAGAAAGTCCTCGATCTGCGCGGGATCGTGGTCGGGAAACGCGGACTTGACGAGCGCCGCGGCGCCCGCGACGTGCGGGCTGGAGGCCGACGTGCCGAAGAACGGGCGAAACGTGCGATTGCTCACGCCGTCAGGCGCGACGATCTCCGGCTTGATGCGCCCGTCCGGCGTCGGGCCGCGTGAACTGAACGCTTCCAGTTCGTTCTCCAGGTCGGTCGCCCCGACGCTGACGACGTGCGGCGACATCTCCGGCTCCGTCAGACCGGCACTTCCGGCGGGGACGACGTGTTCGGGGCGTTGGCTGAGCAAAAGCAGGCTGAACGCGTTCTCGCCGGGCTCGACGCCGTCGATCTTGAGTTGATACGTCCCGTTCTCCGGCGCCTCCACGCTGATCAGCTCCAGGGGCCAGTCGTTCGACGGGCCGGCCCGGAAGCTGCGATCAATCTCCTCGCCGTCCTTGCTGAGCACGATGTCGTAGTCATGGGACGCCCCGCTGCAGGCATCGTCCCACCACAGCAGCGCGACGATGCCGTCGCCTTCCTCTATGCCGCGCAGCGTCTGACTTTCGTCGTCCTCGCTGAAGCTCGTCAAGCCGTCGTCGTCGGGATCGCTGAACGATCCGGCCCAATGGGACCGGCCGTCGTTGCCCGCCGAGGAGGCCCAGAGGATCCCGCTTTCGCGAGCCCGTTGGAAGATCGAATCGAGGATGCCTTCGCCTTCATAGGGACAGGAGGTCGTCAAAAACCCGAACGAGGTATTGATGACGTCGACGCCGGCCTCGATCATCCAGTTGATGGCGGCCTCCATCTCGACGCCGGTGTTGAAGTTGGCGAGGAACAGCTCGGCGCCCGGCGCGATGTCATGGACGATCTCCGCCACGGCGCGCCCGTGGACCTGGCCCGACTCGCTGCAGTCGGCGCACTCGATGTCCCCATCTGAGCGGAAAGAACGTACCGTGACGCGCTCTTGCGGCGGCAGTTCGCCCCCGAGCAGTCCCTTGTAGCCGGCGAAACCGGCGTCCAGGATGCCGACCTGGACCCCGTTGCCGTCGATGCCGGCCTCGTGCCAAGCTTTCGCTTGCGAAATGTCGGCGCCCTCGCTGACGATCGTGCCCTGGCGCAGCATCGGCCGCACCGGCGCCCGGACGCGCTGGACATCGGGGCGCTGCGCGATCTCGTCCATCGTCTGTCGCGATGGGAATCCGGCCTGCACCTTGGTCCCGACGGTCAGTTGCACTCGTCCGCCGGATCGCTCGATCGCTGAACGGAGGTCGCCAACTTGACTCGCCCTTGTGGCCTCGACGATCACGCGAATTCGTCCGGATGACCCGTCGGTTGCGAACGGCCACCGCGCGTCGCGAGCCGACGGACGAGCGTCGGCGGTTGCGCTGTGCAGGATCTCGTTGAGCGCGCCGTCGAGCTTGGAGGCGGATGCCGCCGATGGGGTGAGTCGATCGGCGTGCGCGATGAGTCCGCTTGCCAGCAAGGCTAGCAGTACGACGCCGCTGGCGAGTGCGATGGAGCGTGCGGACGGTCGGATCATGACTCGACCTCCTCGTCGGGTTTTGAACGACGGCGATCATACCAACACTCGGCAAGGACAGCAACACATGCCGCTGCCCCGTCAGACCAACCGGCTCCCGTGCTAGGATGGATGCATCTAAGGGGTCATCGTGACAGAGCACCAACGACACGACGCATGGAACCGCTTTATCCGGGACTTGGAATCGTCGCGGCTTGACCAGGCATATCAGCATCATCCTGATCGAGCTCGGCTGCGCCGTTATATCAAGGGCGGAGCCTCCGATGCGGCCGACGCCGCGGACTTCGCGCCAACTCCGGATGGCGACCTGAAATCGTGGCTCGAGGGCACGTCCGGTTGGTCCGCGCCGGCCATATCGCTTCACGTGTTGACGTGCAGCATCTGCCGCCGACGGATCGAGCTCATCCGCGAGGAGCAACTCACCCCGGCCGAGGACCCATCGCCCACGCCATGGTGGCAGGTCGCGCTGGATAAGCTCGGCGGCGTGGTCACCTCGCCTCGCGTTCGCTGGGCCGCGACCGCTTGCGCGATCGGGATATTCCTGATCTCGCTCACCTTGAGCCTGTTACCGAGTAACCTTCCCGGAGGCGACGATCCGCCGCCGCTCCCGGTCGAACGGCACGAGCCCCGAGGGGGCGGCATAGGGTGAAGCCGCGTTGAAGCCCATGCTGTCCCGTGATACCCTGCTTCCCATGTCCAGGTGGCCAGCACGCCTTAGGTTGTTCTATGGGAGCTTCCCGCCGTTCCCCTTCGGGGGAACGCTGTCCTTGCCTGCCTGATTTGCGTATCATCGACCATCCGGATCTCGTGCACAGGACGATCCGAACGTCGCATCGCTTTGTGAGGAGGGAATGCCCATGTTGGAGGAGCAGTCCATCGGCATCGTCGGCCTAGGGAAGATCGGCGGAGCCCTGGCCAGGGGGCTTGTCCATACCGGGACGGTTCCGGCCGACCGGATTGTCGGCAGCACGCGCCACCCGGAGACGGCCGAGCGTGCCCGTGAGCGCTATGGGGTCAACGTCAGCACGGACAACGCTGGCGTCGTCCGGGACAAGGACGTCGTCATCCTCGCGCTCAAGCCGCAATCGACACCCGACGTATTGGCAAGCATTCGCGAACACGTCAGGCCGGACCAGCTTATCATCACGCTGTCGGCGGCCGTGTCGACGGGATTCGTGGAGGATCAACTCGGCCAGACCGGGGACCAATTCCGCGTCGTCCGGGCCATGCCGAACACGCCCTGTCTGATCGGCCACGGGATGACGCTGCTGTGCGCGGGTCGCTACGCCGAACCGCGTCATCTCGACTTGGCGAAGCAGATCTTCGCCGCCATGGGCCGTGTGGCGGTCACGGACGACGAGTCCCACATGGACGCCGCCACAGGGCTGTCCGGCAGCGGCCCTGCCTACGGCTACACCATCATCGAGGCCCTCGCCGAGGGGGGCGTCAAGGCGGGGCTGCCGCGCGATCTGGCCACGACGCTGGCGGCCCAGGCGATGCTCGGGGCTGCGGCCATGGTGCTGGAGACGGGCGAGCACCCGGCCAAGCTGAAGGACAACGTCACCACCCCCGCGGGCACGACGATCGACGGCCTCTTGGCGTTGGAGGAGGGCGGCATCCGGCTCTCGCTCATCCAGGCAGTGGACCGCGCCGCCGAGCGGGCCAAGGGCCTGTCCAACTGAACAGGGTCCGCTTGCGATGCGTCATAGCGCCGTGATAGGCTCGAAGACTCAACTTCAGATCCCGACATCTTGATTCCGGAGGAGGACCATCCGCATGGACTATCGACCGCTCGGCCGCACCGGCGCCAAGGTCAGCCCGCTCTGTCTCGGCACGATGCTCTTCGGCGACGACACCAGTGAATCCGAATCCTATGAGATCGTCGATCGCGCGATCGACGCCGGCATCAACTTTATCGACACGGCCAACGTCTACGGGCGCGGCACCAGCGAGCGCGTGCTTGGCCAAGCGCTCCAACGCAACGGCAAGCGCGATCGCCTTGTGCTGGCCACCAAGGCGTTCGGCCGCATGGACGACGACGATCCGAACGCCGCGCGCAGCCATCGGCGCCATCTGATCGAGCAGTGTGAGGCGTCGCTCCAACGACTGGGCACGGATTGGATCGACCTGTATCAGATCCATCGCCCCACGTCGGAGATCCCGATCGACGAGACGCTTCGCGCACTCGATGACCTCATCACGAGCGGCAAGGTGCGCTACGTCGGCACGAGCACGTTCGGGGCCTGGCAGGTCATGGAGTCGCTCTGGGTCGCCAAGGAACTGGGCCTGAATCGCTTTGTGACCGAGCAACCGCCGTATCATCTGCTGGATCGGCGGGTCGAGCGCGAGCTGGTTCCCATGGCCCAGACCTACGGGATCGGGCTGATTCCTTGGTCTCCCTTGGCGGGCGGCTTTCTGACGGGAAAGTATCAGCGCGATGGCGAGGTCGCGCCCGAGAGCCGCTTCGGCCAACGGAGCGAGGAACAGCGCGAGCGCCACTTCCGCGAGGAGACGTTCAACGTCGTGGATCGCGTGCAGGAGCTCGCGGACGAGAAAAACTGCACGCCGACCCAGCTCTCGTTGGCCTGGTGCGCCCGGCAACCGGGCATCACCAGCCCGATCATCGGGCCAAGGACGCTCGATCACCTGGAGGAGAACCTCGGCGCGCTCGACGTGGCGATCACCGACGAGGATCGCGAGCGCTTGGACGAGGTCGCCCCACCGGGCCGCGCGATCGTCCCCTACTACGAGGCCGACTTCGGCCCGCACCGGTACCGCTGGTGACGCCCGGTTAGGGATTCAACAGCGCGGGCAGTTCGTCCAGGCTCTGGACGCGCTCGCAGTCAGCGTCAGATTGTCGATCATCGCGATCGAGCAGGATCGCGCGCAGGCCGTAAGCCTGGGCGCCCTGGACGTCCTCCCGAAGTCGATCGCCGACGTGGACGGCCTGCTCGGCCGACACGCTCATGCGCCCGAGCGCGACCTCAAAGATCCGTGCGTCCGGCTTCTTGTAGCCGACCTCCTCGGAGTAAGTGATGGCGTCGAAGCGTTCCAGCAGGTCCGTGTGGTGGAGTCGTGCCATGACAAGGTGTCGTGCGTTGGCGATCGTGCCCACCCGATAGCCGTATGACTGCAGCGCATTCACGGTCGGTATGGCGTCGTCGAAGGCCGCCCACCAATCCGGGCGCTTGAAGCCGGTCATCAGGTGCTCAGCCAGCGAGCCATCCCTGTCGGATATGCCGAGCCTCTCCAGGATCCACGCGTTCACGTCGCGCCAGAAGACGTCTTCATCGCCATCAAATGCTTCGGCCTGCTGGGGAAGGTCATCCAACGGCGGGTAGGCGGACTGGACGCGCTCCAGCGAGATCTCGATGTCGGCCTCCGCGCACAGGCTCTGGAAGATCTGCGGCGGCGTGTGCGTCTGGCGAATCAGCGTGCCGTGGACGTCGAAGAAGGCGACATCCAAGGACGATCGCGCGCTCACGACGAGGGATGCGACGAGTCGAGCTCTCGCAGCGCTCGTCTCACCAGATTCTGGGCAAACGGCACCTTGTAGCCGTTGTGCGTAAACGGCGAGGCGTTGGCGACGCTGATCTCGGCCACGCGGTCCATCAGATCGTCGTCGAGCGCTTGGCCCTGAAGCAACGCTTCGGCGGCATGGACG
>JAHEOA010000188.1 GCA_018609825.1 Candidatus Bipolaricaulota bacterium
GAATGGGCGCCCTGCGTCTTGCCCTCGTTCGGCGCATAGTCGACCCAGCCCTCCTCCTGACAGCCTTTCTGAAGGGTCGAGGCGTAGTCGTCGCCGAGCGGCGCGACGCTGCCCGCAATCATCTCGACAGCTTCGTCGAAAGGGATCGTCGGCGGGTCGTCGGTGAGCGGCGCCCAGATGTCGTAGGGATGCAGTTGGTCAACCCCGAGCGCCCGGCGCTTGACGTCCCAGTAGCGATGCCAAATCGACAGGTTCGCTTGGAAGGTGTCGATCAGGTTGTGGAAGACGTCGTTCGGGACGTTGAACGGCTCCAGTCGCGAATGGAGCACGGAATCATAACGGCGAACGCGCGTCTGGAAGACCGCCTGCTTGACGCGCGTGAGATAGTTGCTGGCGAAGGTGTTCTCCATCGTCCGGTAGCCGTCACAGAAACTCTCCCAGGCCGTCCGGCGGCGCTCGCGGTCCGGGCTCTGGATGCCGCGTGGCGGCAGCGTCGCTTGACCGACCGAATGGCGATTCCCGGAGCTGTCGACGGCGTCGTCGAACCGTAAGTCGCTTGTGGACAGTTGTTGAAACGTCTGCAGCGTCCCGGCGAAGGGATCGCCCAGCATCCCCAAGACCTCTTCGACGTCCGCGGAGCGCATGTGTTTCTCGCGTCGCAGCAGATCGTCGAAATAGTGCCGATAGGTCGCCAGTCGAGGCTCGGAATCGGCCCACGCCAGCAGCTCGTCCCCCAAGTCGAGCATCTCCGGCTCGGCGAACGCGATCGCCGCCGCAAACTGACTGGAAACGTCCGATACCCGGCTCAGCTTGCCCTGCGCGGTGTCGTCGTGGGCGTCGACGTCGCTGGCGATGCGGGCATAGACCATCAGACGTCCCAGTCGACGTCGCTGGTCCGTCATCAACGCGAGCCAGTCCGCCAGCCTCGATGGACTCTCCGTCAGCCGACCTTCGTAGTTTCTCAGCTCGGCCAGCGCTTCCGTGACGGCGTTGAGATCGCCTTCCCATGCGTCCCAGGACGCGTAGACGCTTTCCGGGTTCCAGGTCCGTTCCGACGGGACGTCTCCTCGTCTCAGGGCAACGTCAGCGCTCACGAATGCATGCCTCCTTGATCCGGATCGTTCCATTGTCACTTAGCGCCCGGAGGGACGTCGAGCCTCAAGCCGCTTGGGCATGATGCGCCAACCTCAGCCGCGCGCGTCGAGATAGGCCTGAACGGTCGAGACCTCGACCTGCCAGGTCTTGATCGACTTGTAGGGTTTGAACCCCAGTTCGCGGTTGATCGCGAGCATCGCCTCGTTGACGTCGGCGTTGCCGGTGCGGACGCGCTTCACTTGGGGCACCTCGCGAAGAACCTTCTCCAGCATCGCCGCCTTGAGCCACTTCCCCAGCCCGTAGCCGCGGTATTCGGGAAAGACGCCCGTGTTGCCCTGTTGGAGCGTCTCGGGTTGATTCGGGTTCCAGTAAGTCTCGGTGTAACCGGCGAACTGGCCCGTGGGCCGGTGGCGGGCATAGATCGTCCAACGTGCAACCCCCTGGTGCTGGAGCGAGGCCTCCGTCTGGCGCAGCTGCTCGGGCGTCCAGTCGAAATCCTCCACATCCAGATCACCGCGCGGGGCCGAGTTCATAACCTTGTTCAGCTCGGCCACGGCATCGAGTTCGTCCTCGGGATACGGTCCGTCCCAGAGCCCGATCTCAAAGTCGACAGCGCGTTCGCGAGCCTGCTCTTGCCATTGGCGTAGTTGGTCGGGATCGACGTCGGCGATCTCGAGCTGATTGACGTGGGAGGCCAGGCCGACACGGGCGCCCATGCGTTCGAGGAACGCTTCGCCGGCCGGGATCCTCGAGTCGGAACTCGCGATCAGCAGCGACCGCTCGCGTTGACGAGCGGCCTCGGCGATCCGCCCCAGCAGCTCTCGGGCCCATCCTTGCTCGCGATACTCGGGCTGGACCTGGATCTCCATCTGGCCCATGTGCCGGTTCTCGTCGGTCCGCATCAGGATCACGTAGCCGAGCGCGGCCATCGTTTCCGGCCAGGGATCCCACGCAGCCCAGGCGTGCACCTCGATATAGCCCGGCAAGGACTCGATCTCGCGGCGGGTCTCCTCGACCGACCGCGGCGGGTCCTCGGGCCACTTCTCCGCGCGGATGGCGCTCTCCAAGGCGTTGAGCGCGGCCCACTCGGCATCGCTCACCGACTGCGGCTCGAAGGGATGGATCGATGCGGTTTCGCTCATGGGAGATGACGTCCTCTCGATATCGGGTTCGGCGGCCATTATAGGAACCGCCGGATCATGGCGCCCACCGCCGCGTCAAGCGCCTGGAACCCGCGATCGGAGCCGCAGTTGGTCGCGGCCAGCAACGCCGCGTTCCGCTGGGGCGCGAGCCAGATGACCGCATACCCGAGCGTGTTGCTGCCCGTGTGCGTCAAGGCGTTAGTGCAGGAGCCGAGGTGGAAGCGATTGTCCAGCTCCACCTCCGCGTTCCCGCCGGCGCGTCGAGTGCCCACCGCGCTTTGGGCCACGAGATCAGAGCGGCGCACCAAGGCCGCGGCGAGCGCGGGCATGTTGTGGCACGTGCGGATGGGCTCAAGCATCGCCTCGAGGTTGGTTGGGGCGGACTCGGCGCACATCGCCGGCGATGGCTCCGGCGAAGCAGCGACGGAGCCCACCAGGCCGCACCTGAGGAGATAGCGAAGTCGGCGTCGATCGATCGACCGTGCCACGTCCATTCCTCCTCGTGCCGCCGAACGGGGCTCCCCACATGGACTTGGGACCCCCGAGCGGCCGGATTCATCAGGGTAACACATCCCGCGTCGACCTCCCGTTATCCCCCCGATCGAGGGCCTCCTGCCTTGGCGCATCACGGCGCTGCAAGATACACATGCCGAATGCTCGCGCGACGCCGCCGATCGGAATCGCTAGAATGGCTGCTGCCATGGCACGACCTCAACGCGCCGCACCGGGCCCTGGCCAGGAGTCCGTCTGGGATTACCCGCGGCCGCCGCGGGCGGAGCCGTTCGACGGCCGCATTCAGGTCGTCTTCAACGGGCGGAGCATTCTGGACACCGACCGGGCATACCGCGTCCTTGAGACGAGCCACCCGCCGACGTTCTGCATGCCGATGGCCGACGTTGCCGAGGGCATCCTCGTGGCGAGTTCGCGAACCTCGCGATGCGAATGGAAGGGCCGAGCCGAGTACTTCCACGTCCGCGTCGGCGACCGGGAAGCCGAGGACGCGGCGTGGACGTATCCGGAACCGACGCCGAACTTCGCGCCGATCCGGGATCACCTGACGTTCTACCCCGATCTCATGGACGCCTGCTACGTTGAAGGCGAACGCGTCACGCCCCAGCCGGGACGCTTCTGCGGCGGCTGGATCACCAGCGATGTCGTGGGCCCGTTCAAGGGTGAGCCGGGGACGCTCGGCTGGTAGTCGTTAGGATGGCGACTCCGGGGCCAAATCCGTCACCAGCTCGAACAGCGCGCGCTCCTTCGCCTTGGCCTCCAGCATGACGTCGACGCCGGTCGTGGGCAGCGTCTCGACAAAGCGCCGGAACTCCCCGGCGTCCACGCCGTCCGCATGGGCCCCGGCACGCGCGTCGGAGCGCTGGCTGGAGAAGTGCAGCTTCGGCCGCCCGTCTCTCTGCTCGTCCCAAGTCGCAAGGACGTCCGCGAGAAGCGCTTGTGAGGGCGGCTCGCCCGCGTACGCCCGATGGTGAAGATCGTCGAAGATCATGGGCACCTTGAGGGCCTGGCACAGCTCGAGCACGTCCTCCGCGCCGTAGCCCCGCTCGTCGTTCTCCAGGACGAGTCGCGCCTGCACGTTGCCGGGCAACTCGGCAAAGGCGTCGCAGAGTTGACGTTTCGCTCGGGACTTGTCGCCGTAGACGCCGCCGACGTGAAGGACGATCTTGCTGCTGGGCGCCAACGCCATCAGGTCCATCAAATCGGCGTGATAGCGCAGTTCCTGCATGGCATTCGTCACGACATGGGGCTTGGGCGAGTTGAGGACGGTGTACTGACCCGGGTGCATCGACAGCCGAAGGCCATGGTCGCGGGCGTAGCGCCCGATCTCGCTCAACTTATCCGCCAACGTCTCGCGCCACTCCCATTGGGCGTCCGGATGCGATGCCAGTGGAATCAGATCGGAGGACATGCGAAAGACCCGGATGCCGCGCTCGGCGTTCCAGGCCAGCGCCCGGCACAGCCCATCGAGGTTCGCCCGGCTCAGCTGCTCGAGGCGTGCGGGCGTGGCGTTGGCCAAGCGGCAGGTGCGATCGGAGCGTCCCGTCTCGCCCAACGTCTGATTGACACAGGCGTAGCCGAGGCGCAGCCCAGGATATATGGCCTCCAAAGCCCCGACAGATGCGCCCTTCATCAGGTTTCAACCCCTTCGTGTCCCGCGAGATTCGGCCGGAAGATGCGGACGTCCACGCCCGGCGAGAAGCAGACGTGAGCCGGCTCATCCGATGGGGTCAACAGCCCGTCGAGTTGAAACAGCCGCGGATCATAGGTTGCCAGTTCGGCATCCTGGATCGCGTACGGCGAGTGATGGATTTTGCCCGTGATGAGCCGATCTCGGCGGTTGTCGTGGGCGAAGAGCCGATAGCGCTCCACGAGGAAGAAGTCCAGTGAGCCGGGTTCAGCTTCCCGGCAAGCCCCCTTGGGGCGATAGGCGTAGTCAAGACGGTGGTTCGTCCCGACGCGCTCGGAGCGATATGTGACCTGGCCATCCGCATGGACGGTCTCCCGGAGACGGGCCACGCGATACGGAAGATGGAACAATCGTTGCGCGATCCAGACGGCGAAGGGGTTCTCCGCGTCGAGCGAGTAGAACCAGACGCCCGGTCGGCCGTGGGCGTCCACGACGTAGGTCCGCAAGTTGAGCTCCAGGAAGTTCGACAGTCCAGGAATCGCCGTCAGCCCGCGCGGCCGGACGCCCGCCATGGCGAAGGGGACGATGCCGACGTAGGCCGCCCCGTCGAAACAGTCCACACGCAAACCGTCGGGAAGCGTCGCCTGGATCTCTCCGGGATCCCAGACCCAGTGGAGAAAGAGCAGGCGGCGCCAGCGCTGATACATGACGGGCGATCGGCTTGTGGGCGCCTCGCGCTCGCGCAGGCGTCGTGCGATCGGAACCGCCATCACAGGCGTGCCCGGATCGCTCGGGCCGCGGCGCGCCCGTTCTCGATCGCGCCGTGGAAGCTCGGCATCGCCTGGTGGTCGCCGCTGACGTAAATGGCGTCGCTCCAGCGGGTATAGGGTTCGCCCGTGCCGACGTCGGTCACCACGGGCAGCGCGTGCTCGACCTCGTAGGTCGCCAGGTGGCGCCACTCGCGCGCCGACGGCCCGAACCAGTCGACGAGTTGGGCGCGGACCTCAACAAGGCCATCAGCGCCTAGACCCAGGACCGTCACGGACGCCAGGTGTTGCCCGTCGGGCGCATACGACGGCGCGATGGCACTCGGGAAGCAGAGGTTGTTGATGGGGCCCGTCCCGTCGCCGTTGAGGACAAGCCAGCGGCCGTCCATCGGCAGCCCGTCCAACGCGAAGTAGAGGCACGTCGTTGCATGGTCCGCGCGGGTGCCTTCGCGATCGAGTAGGCGGTCCGTCGTCGGCCCGTCGGTCGCGAGGACCACGAAGCGGGCATCCAGCGTCTTACCGTCAGTCAGTTCGACGTGATCGTCCTCGACGCGGTAGACGGGGCTGTTGAGCTGGATCCGGCGACGGTCCAGGGACTCGGCCAGCTGGTCGGGGATCGCCTGCATGCCGCCCCGTGGCAGCGCCGCGGGGCCCTGCGAGAACATCTTGTAGACGAACATGAACTGCCGACTGGAGGTGGTCAACTCGGGCTCAAGGAACACCCCGCCGAAGAACGGGCGGAAGAACCCCTCGATCATGCCGCTGGAGAAGCCAAACTCACTGAGGAAATCCTCCGTGGATGTCTCCGGGCTCGCCCAGATCTCAGGCAGCGACATGCCGAGCACCCGGGATCGGAGCCGATAGGTCAGCCAATTGTCGCGCCACGTCGCCATGGGCGCCCGGAGCGTGGGCAACGTTTGGCGGGGCACCCGCAGCGGATCGGCCATACGATGCAGGCGGCCGCCCTGTCGTATCTGGGCGCCGGGCGTGAAGTTCGACAGCTCCAGTTGGTCGAGATCGATCCAGCCGCGCAGGGCGGGATAGGCGGTCAAGAGCACCTGGAAGCCGCGATCGAGCCGGAAGCCGTCGAGCTCGTCGGTCTTGACGCGGCCTCCCAAGCGATCGGTGGACTCGAGAAGCGCCCAGTCGACCCCCGCGAGGTCGAGCTCCCGCGCGCAGCTCAGCCCGGCCATGCCGCCCCCGACGATGATGACGTCCATGCTGGCCTCACTGTAGCGCCGTCGGGCGCGAGCTCACCAGGCGAGCTGGGCCCAGATCGCCATGACGACCCCGCCCCGAAGGCTCCAAAGCGCAGTGCGGACCCAGTTGGAACGGACCAGCGCGCGATGGACCGAGACGTCAAATCCCTCACGAAGCCGTCGATGGAGAGGGACCTGAACACGCCCCGTGACGGCCCAGAGCGCAGCCAGCAACGCCGCACCGGCGAGGGGCCAGACGATGGAGACGGCCGTCGGCGGTTCGACGAGGAGCCACCCCGCGGTCACGAGCTCCACAACCATGACGGGACCGACGACGTAGCCGGTGAGGCGCGTGTGGGCGGCCTCGTAGGCGACGAACGCGTCCCCGCCCACCTGCGCCAGCAGCGGGTAGTGGACGATCTGCACGAACCAGATCAGCCCGAGCATGAAACACGTCGCGAGCGTCTGGAGGAGGAACGCGGCCTCGGTCATGCGGCGCCTCCGATCCTTGAACTCAGGCGCGCACCGGCGGACGGACGCTCGCCAGGCCGCCGTCCACGCCGAAGACTTGGCCCGTCACCCAGGCGTTGTCCACCGCAAGGAGCCAGTCGATCATCGACGCCACCTCGTCGGGTTGCCCGAGTCGCCCCAGGGCGTGCATGCGCTCGGAGGCCTCACGCGAGGTCTCGTTGGCGGTTAGGGCTTCCGTGGCCTGGGTCTCGGTCAGGCCGGGTGCGACGCAGTTGACACGGATGCCGCGCATGGCGTAGGTCGCAGCGGCCGAGAGCGTCAGGCCCATGACGCCACCCTTGGCGGCGGCGATGGCCTCGTGGTTGGGCAGGCCGACCCGAGCGGCCGCCGATGAGACGAGCACGATGGAGCCACCGTTGCGGCGCATGGCCTGTGCGGCGGCTCGGACGACGGCAAACGCCGAGTCCAAGTTGATGGATAACGTGTCGCGCCACTCCGCGTCGCTGGTGCGATGGGCCGGCTTGACCAGAACGCTGCCGATGCAGTTGGCGACGCCGTCGACGCGCCCAGGCTCGGCGGCGGCCTGCTCGATCGCTGTCTGAATCGTCGCCGGATCGGCCAGGTCCACGAGGGCGGTTGAGGTGTCGATGTCGAGGTCGTTCGCCAGATCTGCGAGCTTCGACTCGTCCCGGCCTGCCAGCACTAAGGGGGTCTCGCGTCGAGCCAACCGTCGGCACAGTGCGGTTCCGACGCCGCCGGTCGCGCCGAGCACCACAATGCTCATGAGGGATCCTTTCCATTCGTGGTCAGCGAATCGTTGTCGACTGACATCGTCAAACCGACGGCCGTAAAGGGGAGCGTCCCGGTCCGGGACAGGACCCGCGCGTGGCGGTTCTCTCCGCAGACCGGGACGCTCGGCCGTCAGGGGTGGGCGTCGCCGTTGTCGTTTACGAGGTCGCCTTCGCGGTCTGGACGCCCCAACGGCGCTGAATCGAGGGCAGACCGATGGCCTGATAGATCGCCGCGAGGCCCACAACGCTGTAGACGACCTTGCTCAAAACGGCCGTGTTGCCGCCGAAGATCGTGGCCACGAGGTCGAACTCCAGCAGGCCCCAGAGGCCCCAGTTGAGGCCGCCGATCACCAGCAACGCCGCCGCGAGAATGTCCAAGCTCTTCATGGTCCAGCTCCTTTCGCAGGTCCTGTCGGTTCCTGCTTCCGAGGTTGTTGATTATGTATAACACGTCGGCCCGCGTTTGTCAAGTATCAACGACAGAACGCCGAGAGCTTGTGGCCGATCGTCGACAGCCGACGCGGGATGGCGGATTCCGCGCAACGATGGAACGAGCAACGGCAGGGAGCTTAGCGGGCAGCGGCCTCGGCGACCCGCTCGCTCAGCTTGGAGAAGATGCGGCGGTGGACGGGATAGAGCGCGTACCAGTAGATGAGCCCCGCGAGGCCGCGAGGCGCGAAGTAGGCGTTCTGCTGCAGGATCGTCGCCTCGCCTTGATCGCTGGGCGCGATCCGGAACTCCAGCCACGCACGTCCGGGCACCTTCATCTCGGCTCGGAGCCTCAGCAGCGCATTCGGCTCGATGGCCTCGACGCGCCAGAAGTCGACGGCGTCGCCCACGCGAAGCTCGTGTGCGTCGCGCCGTCCGCGACGGAAGCCGACCCCACCCACGAGCCGATCCAGCACGCCGCGCAGCCGCCAGAGCACGTCGGCGTAGAGCCAGCCGCGACGTCCGCCCAGGCTCTTGACGACGTTGAAGACCGCCTCCGGCGAGGCGGGCACGACGCGGCGACGCTGTTCGACGATCATCCCCTCGCGGAAGTCGATCTCCGTGGTCGGTTGATCCCCCTGGCTGCTGGCGAGGGCATCGCTCCAGGACGTCGTCACCTCGCCGGCGTCGAGCTTGGCGAGCGTGCGTCGAACGGCCTCGTCGTAGCCGATGGGCTCAATCTCCGGAAAGCACTCGGCGGCGGAGTCGTCGCGGGCGATCACCTCGTTCTTGAGCCCGTCGATGAGCGGGCGGGCGATGTCGGCCGGGATGGGCGTGACCCAGTGGACCCAGTACGAGGACAGCCGCGGCGACAGGACCGGGACGGGGACGAGCCAGCGGCGCAGGCCGCGGGCTTCGGCATAGCCGGTCATCATCTCCCCGTAGGTCATCACGTCGGCGCCGCCGATCTGAATGATGCGTCCGCGACAGGCGTCCAACGCCAACGCGCTGACCAAGTAGCGCATCACATCCGCGATGCCGATCGGCTGGATTCGGGTAAACACCCAGCGAGGGCAGACCATGACGGGCACGCGCTCGGCCAGGTTGCGAATCATCTCGAACGAGGCGCTGCCGGATCCCACGATCACAGCCGCGCGCAGTTCAGTCACCGTCGGCCCGTGCTCGCGCAGCACGTCGCCCGTCTCGTGGCGCGAGCGCAGGTGGACGGACAGATCCTCCTCATCGGGATCGCCGAGCCCTCCGAGGTAGACCACATGCTCGACACCGGCATCCTTGGCGGCCGTTGCGAAGTTTCGAGCCGCGACCTTGTCGCGCTCCTGGAAGTCGGCCGCCCCGCTCATGCTGTGAATGAGGTAGTACGCCGACGCGACGTTCGCCATGGCCGCCGGCAGCGTCTCGGGCGCAAAGACGTCGCCCGTGGCCACCTCCACCTGGTCGGCCCAGGCGCGCCCCTGGAGCCGCTCCGGGTTGCGGACGAGGACGCGCACGCGGTACCCCGCCTCCAACAGCTGGGGGACGAGGCGGCCGCCGATGTAGCCCGTGGCGCCGGTGACGAGGACAGGACGGCTCACGTGGTGGGGTGCCTCGGATCTCGGTCCGGCCGGCTCAAGCGGCCCCCTGCGCCTTCTGCAGGCCCGCGATGACGTCGTCCAGTTGCTCGATATTGAAGGCGATGCCCTTGCGGGTGGGTCGCCACTCGATCTCCATCTCGTCCTCGCTGTCGGCGGCGTAGAAGATCCGGACGTCCACCAGATCGTGGCCCTTGAACTCCTTGCGCTGCACGACGATCACCTGGTCGGGGCTCTTCTCGACGACCGCGTGGACGTCGCCGTCGGTCTGCACGTTGTGCTCGGTTGACACGGGGCATTCCTCCCTGGTTCGCTCGATTCGGGGTCCGGTCCGTCCGTTCATCTTCGCAGACGGGCCATCCCTCCGCAACGGGTCCCCCGGTTTCCGACGGGCGTCATGCGGGGGGCTCAAGCAGACGCGTTCAGACCGACCTCATGGACGTGGAGCCATGCGACGCCGTGCGGCGAGTCCTCGGATTCACGGAACAGCGCCGAGCTGAGGCGCACGTTCCACGGGCCGTCGTCGTGACGTTGCCATTCCTCGTAGGTCACGAGACAGACGGGCGGTTCCCGGAAGCGCACGCGGGGACGTCGGATCTCAATGACGAATCCGATGGCGGCGTGCGCGCCATGGGCGGAGCGGACATGCTCCAGAAGCTGGGCCTTGTCAACGCGTTGGCCATCGGGGGTGATGATCTCGAACCCATCTGCCAATGCCCGGTCCAGGCGCGCAAACGCCCACGCGTCGTTGGGCACCCGCCCGGTGAACCAGGCCTCGAAGAAGCGATGGAGGTCGCGGATCTCCCGCTGACACCGCTCGTCCATGGCGCGCCCTTTCACAGGCGTCCGGATGTCAACGCCGGTCGGTCAATGGGTCGCTTCGCGCGCCAGGCGATCCAGGACGGCTTGGGCCGCGTTGCTGGCGGTGCCGAGCTCGAACTGGTTGCTCGTCTCCACGCGGGTGAAGCCGCGGATCTCGCCCGTGCGCGGATCGACGACGGGGACGATCGCGGCCGCCCCGGCCGTGACGATGCCGACGACCTGGCCACGGGAGTTGATCAGCGGCCCGCCGCTGTTGCCGCCGTTGGACTGGGCTTCGAACTGGATCGTCGCCTCGCCCGGCGCGAGCCCGGGATCCGTGGCGACGAAGCCGCGCGTGACGTTCAGAATGGGCTGGCCGCGCGGGTAGCCCATGGCGAAGATCTCCTCGCCGGCGCTCAGCTCGTCGGAGTCGCCCCAGTAGAGCTGGCGGCCGACCGAGCCGACGTCGAGCTGGGCGATGTCGAGGCCGGTCGGCTCGCCGTCGTCGGTGAAGAACGGCCACGGCGGCGACCCGCGGACGAATTCAGCCTCGCGCGGGTTCTCCCGATCCAGCTGGAAGCCGCGGTCCGGATCCGGCAGGAAGACGCTGATCTGGCGTGCTTGATCGTAGCTGGATCCCTCGCCGCGCTCCAGCGCGGGCTGGACGACGTGGAAGTTCGTGATCACGTAGGGCTCGCCGTCCCGGCGCACGATGAAGCCGCTGCCGATCGCTTGGTTGCCGCCGGGCCCGCTGGCCACGACGGCCACGACGCCCGGCTTGACGGTGTCCAAGAGATTGGAGTAGTCGACCCCGGCCTGGGCCGGCGGGGGCGCGAGCCCGACGAGGCCGAGCGCGAGCCCGCTCAATAGCGCCACAAACGCCACAAATCGCAATCGAATAGACATGGAAAATCCCTCCTGAGGAGTCCGATGGTTGCGTCGGTTGAGCGCAGGGTAACGACCGTGGAACGGCCGTGCCGTAAGGGCTCTTACGCGATGCGGCCGTTGACTGCGCGTTGACGGCGCATCGCTCACAAGGGGAGCCCGTCGTGTGGGCCCGGCGATGCCTTCGGCAGTTGACCCCATGCTGACCTGGATTTGACCTGTCCGGACGGCGAGCGCGGAGCGGGCCCCCTTGACAGGCCCCGCGATCCATGTTATAAGTAGTTTCGCAATCACTTAATTACGAAACTGATCGCTCGATTCGCGGGAGGCGAGGCCCTTGTACCGACGCTACTTGGAAACCGTGGTGAACCGACCGAAAACCGTCCTGATCGTCATCGCCGTCATAACGCTCTTCTTCGCGGCGGGACTGCCGCAGATGACCACCGACACCGATCCCGAGCACATGCTCCGCGCCGACGCCCCAGTGCGGGTCTACAACGATCAAGTGGAAAAGTGGTTCGACCTCCAAGAGATGATCGTGATCGGCGTGGCGAACGGCCGGCACGAGGACGGGGTGCTGAACGCCGACACGCTCGGCCGCATCTACGAGGCCACCCAACAGATCGTGGAGATCGACGGCGTAGTGCGCCGCAACGTGCGCAGCTTCCCCACGACCAACTACATTCGCGCAACCAGCGCCTCGCTCCAACAGCAGCGGCTGCTGCAGAGCGCTCAGCCGAGCGACGCCGACATTGCCAATCTCACCGAGGCGATCGACGGGAACCCGCTGTTTGAGAACGTCCTCGTCTCCCCGGATCGGACCACCGCCGCGCTGCACGTCCCCGTCGAGGACGACGTCGACGCCGCGCCCATCACCGACCGCATTCGCGAGATCCTCCAATCCCAAAACGGGCCCGAGACCTACTACGTCGGCGGCGAACGGGTCGCCGAGGACGTCTTCGGCATCCGGATGTTCCAGCAGATGATCACGCTCTCGCCGCTCGTGGCGCTGGTCATCCTGATCGGCCTGTTCTTGATGTTCCGACACCTGCGCTTCGGCTTCGTCTTCAGCCCGTTGTTGATCGCGCTCGTCACCGTCATCTGGACCATGGGCCTGATGATCTGGCTCGGCATCCCCGTCCACATCATGAGCTCCATGGCGCCCGTGTTCCTCATGAGCATCGGCGTGGTCGACGGCATCCACATCCTGAGCGAGTACGTCGACCAGTTTCCCAAGAGCCGCAACCGGCGCCGCGCAATGCTGGACACGCTGCTCGCGCTCAAGCGCCCGCTGCTCTACACCTCGTTGACGACCGCCACGGGCTTCGCCTCGCTGTATCTGACGCCGATTCCCCCCGTCAAGATCTTCGGCGTCTTCGTGGCGTTCGGCATCCTGGTCGCCTGGGCGCTGACCATCACCATGGTCCCGGCCTTGGTCATGACCCTGAAGGAACGCGAGGAGGACGCGGAGGCCCCCGAGGAGAACGCCTTCTCGCGCGGATTGAAGAGACTGGGTGCGTTCAGCGTCAGCCGCCGCCGGCCGGTGGTGATCGGCATGGTCGTGGCGCTGCTCGTCGCCGGCGTCGGGCTGACCCAGATCCAGATCAACGACAGCCCCGTCTGGTGGTTCAAACAGGGCGAGGACGTCCGCGTGGCGACCGAGTTCCTCAACGACGAGCTGGGCGGCACGTCCATGCTCTACGTGGTCGCCGAGGGCAACGACGACGCCATGAAGGAGCCCCGGACGCTCGAGTATTTGGAGGGCCTGCAGCGCCATCTCGAAGACCAGCCCAACGTCGGCAAGACGACGTCGCTGGCCGATCTGGTCAAGCGCATCAACGAGGCCTGGCACAACGACGACCCCGAGTATTTTCAAATCCCCGACTCCCGACAGGCAGTGGCTCAATTCCTGCTGTTGTACCTGTCCTCGGGGCGACCCAGCGACCTCCAGGACTTCGTCACCCATGGTTCCGGCTACGACAAGGCCAACGTCATCGTTCAACTGACGAACAACGGCTCGGCCGCGATGGAGGGCGTCGTCGCCAGCGCACGCAGCTATCTGGCCTCCCATCAGCTGGAGGGCGTCTCGTTCAGCTTCGCCGGCCCCGGCTACTTCAACGCGCGCTGGAACCAGGAGATGTTCGAGGGCATGATGCTGGCCCTCGGCAGCGCAGCCTTGGCCGTGCTCTTGTTGTTGACGCTCAACTTCCGCTCGTTCAAGTGGGGCCTGGTCGGCTTCATCCCGCTGGGCTTCACGGTGCTCGTCACCTACGGCGTCCTGGCGCTGCTCGGCGTGGAGTTCACCATGCCGATCGAGGTCATCTCCGCGCTGACGCTGGGGATGGCCGTCGACTTCGCCATCCACTTCGTACAGCGCTTCCGCGAGCGCTACGACCAGACCCGTGAGCTGAACAACTCGATCCTGTGGACGCTGGGCGGGGCCGGCGTGGCCATCCTGCGCAACGCCGTGATTCTCTTTGTTGGCTTCCTGGTGCTCTTGTTTGCGCCGCTGACGCCGTATATCAACGTCGGCGTCTTCATCGCGATCATCATGGCGCTCAGCTCCATGGCGACGCTGTTCCTGTTGCCCGCGATCATTCGGACGTTCGCGCCGACGCTGCTCGGCGAAACCGACGAGGAATTCGAAGCGACAACTCAACTGGAGGAGGTCCAACCATGACCCGACTCAAACTCGCCACAACCGGACTGGCGGCCCTGCTTCTGCTGGCCGGCCTGCTCACTTCGCCCATGGCCGTTCAGGGCCAGAACCCCTCGGCCGAGGAGATCATGACCCAGTCGAAGAACCGATGGCAGGGCGAGGACTTTTCGTCGCCCGTGAAGCTGACGACCGTGGAATCGGGCGGCGGCGAGACGGTGCTCGACGTGGCGTTCCGCTCCAAGCTCGTCGAAGCCAGCCGCGAGTCCGAACAATTCCGCTACAACGTGTACGCCCGCGTCACCGCCCCGGAGGACTCCAAGGGGCTGACGCTGCTCGTCCACGAGAAGGCCTATCCGACCCGCGACGACATCTGGCTCCACCTGCCGGCCCTCAACTCGACGAAGAGCATCGTGCCGGAGGACTTCCGCAACCCCTTGTTCGGCAGCGAGTTCGTCTTCGAGGACGTCGTCGGCCGCGAGCCGAGCATCGGCACGCACGAGCTGCAGGGCGCCGAGACCCTCAGCGTCGGGGGCGAGGACCGCGAAGCCTGGGTCGTGAGGAGCACGCCCGACGACCCCGACCTGGCCGGATTCGCCTACCGCGTCTCCTACATCGGCAAGGACGCCTCCATCCAGCTCGGGATGGATCTGTTCAACGAGGCCGACGAGGTGATCAAGCGCTACCGGGCCCAGAACGTCGACGTCATCCAGGACATCCCGACCTGGACCGTCGCCACCGCCGAGAACCTGGAGACGGGCCGCAAGACGACGTTCGAGTTCGTCGATCCGAAGTACAACACCGGCGTCTCGGCCGACCTCTTCGACCCGGAGGAACTGGGCAGCAACTAGGGCAACGAAGAAAGGACGATCATGGAGCTCAACCGATGGCTGCGACTGATCGCCGGAACGTTCGTGCTCGCCAGCGTGGCGCTCGCCCAACTCCACTCCGCGTGGTGGCTCGCGTTCACCGCGTTCGTGGGGCTGAATCAGATCCAGTCCGCGTTCACGGGCTGGTGCCCCATGATGGGGCTGCTGCGAGCGCTCGGCGTGCCGGAGTTCCGTGAGCGGACCATGAACTCCAAGGCCTGACCCCCAAGCCGAGGAGATCGGGGCCTTCGAAATACCTCCCTCTCACCCCCTGGGCCCCGATCTCCTCGCCTCCTTGATCGCCGCACGATACGCTGGAGGCGCGATGACCATGCCAGACCTGAACGACGACTATCGCAAGGTTTACGAGCTGCACGGCCGGATATGTGGCCTGATGGCCAACCCGAAGCGGTTGGAGATCATCGACCGACTCAGCCAGGGCGAGTCGTCCGTGAACGAACTGGCCGAGGCCATGGGGATCTCCAAGGCCAACGTCAGCCAGCACCTGGCGCTCCTGCGCGAGGGCCAGCTGGTGACCAGCCGCAAGGACGGCCAGCACGTCTACTACTCGCTCGCCGGGCCGAAGGTGTTCGAAGCCTGGTCGGTGATGCGCGAGCTGACCGTCGAACAGCTCTCGGCGATGGACGACCTGCGCGAGACCCTGCAGCAAAGCAGCAACAACGCCGACGTGGAACAGATCACGTTGCCCGAGCTGTTGAACCGCCGCAGCCGCGGCGAGGTCGTGCTCGTCGACGTCCGCCCGCCGGCCGAATACGAGCGCGGGCACATCGAGGGTGCCATCTCCGTGCCCTTGGAAGAGATCGAGGATCATCTCGACGAGCTGCCCGAGGACGCCGAGGTCGTCGCTTATTGCCGCGGACGCTACTGCACGCTCGCGGAGCAGGCTGCGGAGCGCTTCCGTTCGCTCGGGGTCGAGGTCAAGACGCTCAACGTCGGATTCCCCGAGTGGGAACAGGCCGGCTTCCCCACCGAGCGTGACGAGGACTAGCTCGTCGGCATCGCTCAATTCGTCAATCAAGCGGTCGGCCTCGGATGACCGACGTCATTGCCCGCGCCGGGGCACCCGAGCCACACTGAGTTAGTTTCACAGTTTCGAAATCTTATATCGACAGCGCTGGCCCGGCCAGGGCCCCCATCATACAAACTGGAGGTTACTTCCCGAGATGACGACCGAGACGCGCACCATCGTGATCGTCGGCGGCGTCGCGGGCGGCGCATCGGCCGCCACACGCGCCCGACGGATGGACGAAACCGCTGAGATCATCATGCTGGAAAAGGACGAGCACGTCTCCTTCGCCAACTGCGGCCTGCCCTACTACATCGGCGGCGAGATCCCCGACCGCGACGACCTGTTGGTCGCCTCGCCGGAGCGCTTCCGCGACTGGTTCAACGTCGACGTCCGCACCCGCCACGAGGCCCTCGCCGTCGATCGCGAGCACCAGACCCTCAACGTCTGGGACCGCGCCCGCGACCGCTTTTACGACCTACCGTACGATCGACTGATCCTGGCCCCCGGCGCGGCGCCCATCGTGCCGCCCTTCGGCGGGGTTAACGGGCCCAACGTCTTCACGCTGCGCAACCTGGCCGACACCGACCGCATCAAATCGTTCATCCGCATCGAACGTCCCCGAAGCGCGGCCGTGATCGGCGCGGGCTACATCGGCCTGGAAATGGCCGAGATGCTCCACGGCCTCGGGATCGAGGTCACGGTCGTCGAGCTCATGGAGCAGGTCATGCCCATCATGGATCCCGAGATGGCGGGGATGGTCGAATCCGAACTCTCGGATCAGGGGATCGACGTGCGGCTGGGCAACGGCCTGGCCGGGTTCAGCTCATCCGTCGCTGAGGCCAACGACGGCTCACCCGTGGACCGCGTCCATCTTCAAGACGGCAGGACGATCGACACTGATATGGCCATCCTCGGCATCGGCGTCAAGCCCAACACCGCGCTCGCCGAGCGGGCCGATCTGGCGATCGGGCCCTCCGGCGGCATTGTCGTCAACGACCGCATGCAGACGAGCGATCCGACGATCTATGCCGTCGGCGACGCCGTCGAGTACACCCATGGGGTCACGGGCGACCCGACGCGGGTGCCGCTTGCGGGCCCGGCCAATCGAGCGGGCCGGATCGCCGGCGAACACGCCGCGCGCGACGACGCGCCCGCGATGGCGCCCGTGTTCGGCACGGCCATCGTGCGCGCCTTCCACACGACCGCGACCATGACGGGCCTCAACGAGCGCCAAGCGCTGGAGGCGGGCTACGACGCTCAGGCCGTCTGGGTGCCCGCCAAGCACCATGCCGGGTATTATCCGGGCGCGGAGGAGCTGACCGTCAAGCTGGTCTTCACCCGGGACGAGGGGCGCGTGCTCGGCGCGCAGGTCGTCGGCGGCGCCGGCGTCGACAAGCGGGTCGACGTGATCGCGAGCGCGCTCCACTTCGGCGCCACGGTCGACGACCTGGCCTCGCTCGATCTGGCGTATGCGCCGCCCTTCGGCGCCGCGAAGGATCCCATCCACTTGGCCGCGTTCGTCGCCCAGAACGTCTGTTGCGGAATGGACAGCGAGCATCCGCCTCGGGTCACGGCCGAGCTCTCGGGCGCCGACGGCGACGTCCAATGGCTCGACGTGCGCGACCCCGACGAATGGAGCTCGGGCTGCCTGGCGAACGCGATCCGAATTCCGCTCGGCGAGCTGCGCGAGCGCCTCGCTGAGCTTGATCCCAGCCGACCGGTGGTGACCGTCTGCGGGGTCGGCCAACGCTCCTACTTTGCCACGCGCGTGCTGTGTCAACACGGGTTTTCGCAGGTGGCGACGTTGTCCGGGGGGATGACGCTGCAGCGTCCCGTCCAACGGGCCGCGTCCGTCGAGGCCACCGACTGAGCGCCGCGCAACCGGCGTCACCCGCGGGCCGCCACGTTGGCCCGGCCTCCAGCGACGGCGTTGACCGGGCGTTTCTCGGGATCCGTCGGCTCCGACTGCGATTGCAGGGTCATGGAGCGCGAGCGCCCGCAGCGGCGGCTCAGAGCGAAACGGTGCCGGCGTAGAACACGTTGTACCAGACGAGATACCCGCCGGCGCCGATGACGATGACCCCGCCGACCCAGCGGATGCCCTGCATGAGCACGGGCATGGCACGCTGGATCAGCTGCTTGGACAGGACCATGACGACCGACAGGGCCAGCATCATGGCGGACATGCCCAGCGCGTAAGCGCCGAACTGGACGACGCTGTTGGCGAAGCCGCCCTGGATCGCGCTCTGCAGCACGATCATGAAGATGGGCAGCGTGCACCCCACCGACGCCACGGCGTAGGCGATGCCGTAGAAGTAGTAGAACTTGGTGCCCTTCGAATCCCCGTCGTTCTTGCCCATCGCGGTGATGCGATCGGCCAGCCGTTCCATGGCCGCCACGGACAGTCCCGTGTTGCCGAGCAGCATCAGCACGCCGAGCACAACCAGCGCCACGCCGACCATCGTGCCGGCCCAGTGGATGTAGGCGCCGATCGCCGCGCCCAACGGGGCGGCCGCAATGCCGAGGATCAAAAACGTCGTCAAGAACCCGGCGCTGACGACGCCGCCCAGGCCGATGCCGTTGACGAGCGTCTGCGGGCTGACGCCCGTTTCCTCGTCGGCGTGACGCCCCAGATAGTGAGCCACGTAGGCGGGGAGCATGGCAAAGCCGCACGGGTTGAAGAACGCGGCGATCCCGGCGCTGAACGACCAAGCCAACAAGTCAAAGCGAATGTCCATGACGGTCCCTCCATCGTAGTCGTCGGAACGCGGGTGTCAATTCCCCCGTCATCCTAGGGACGGACGACCGCGCCGACCGTAAGCCGGCTTACGCACCCGGCCAGTGCCGGAGTGCCGAACGCTAGACAAACCGACTCCCGCGTCGGGCGATCAGGATGCCGACCAGCACCACCAGCCCGCTCAGGCCCTGCCCGAGCGAGAGCGGCTCGCTCAACAGCACCCAGGCGAACAGCGCCGCCAACACGGGCTGCAACAAGAGACTGACCGAGCTGAAGGAGGCCGGAAGTTGGCGGAAGGAGAACGCGATCAGGCCCTGGCCGCCCGCGTGCGAGACCCAGGCCAGGCCGAGCAACACCGCCCAGCCCATCAGGCTTGTGGCGACCAACTCGTCCTCCGTCAGCAGCGTCAACGCCAGCATGGCGCCCGCGGCGCCGACGGCGCTCCATGTCATCACGGTGGCGGTGGAGAACTGGGCGCGCAGGCTTTTGACCGACAGCAGGTAGCCGGCGTAAAAGACGGCTGCGCCGAGCGCCAAGACGTTGCCCACGATGTGCGACGTTCCCAATGACAGGTCGTCAGCCATCATGCCGCTGGCGCCGAGGAACGCGAGGGCAAGGCCGATCAGAAACAGCCGCGTGATCCGGTCGCCGAAGAACAGCCAGGCGCCAATGGTGACAAACAATGTAGCGAAGTTGGCAAAGAGCGTGGCGTTGGCCACGGACGTGGAGACGATGGCCCAGTGCCACAGCGACAGGTCGAGCCCGATGAAGACGCCGGCCAGCATCAGCCGCGCGTACTCCTTGGGGGTCTTGGCGGGAGTCGGCTCGGGTTGAGCCCGAGCTTCCCGCTGCATCCAGATCACGAGCAGCGGCAACGCCAAGAGGAAGCGATAGAACCCCGTGGCGATCGGGCCGATGGGACTGAGACGGACGAAGATGGGCGAGAACCCGATGCCCACGATGCCGACAAGCAGCGCAATCAGCGAGAGCCGGACCGCCCGCTCCTCAGCCTGCATCGCTCGCAGTCGCCCCGTGACCATGGCCCTCTATCGTAGGCGACGGCGTCGGTCATGACCATCGGGGCCGTCGCTCGCTGATCGACGGGCAGGCCCACGTGCCCTTATGATTCGGACGGCGCTTGCTGTGAGGGACACGGCCGGGTGCCGTAGGAGCAGTAGACGCAACAGTCGCCCGGCTTCGGCTGGAGCACGGCCCGACAATATGGACAAGAGAAGCGAAGCTGGCAGCGGTCCTCAGGCATCAGCATAACGCTGTGCCGACCGCATTCGGGGCATGTGATCGTCGATTCCATGGGCCGAGCTCCCCTGTCACCTCGTCGCCGAACGGTCGCTCAACTCGGCGAGCATCCTTCGAACGCGGCCCTCGATCTCGTCGCGGACCTCGCGAAAGACGCCCGTCGGATGCCCTTTGGGATCGCGGATGGCCCAGTCGCGGGCGTCCCCCCGGAACGTCGCCGGGCAGACGTCCCGATCGTCGCAGCCCATGGTGATCACGTGGTCGACATTCACCAGCTCTTGCGGCTCAACGCGGTCTGAGGTCTGATGGGCAATGTCGATCCCGCGCTCGGCCATGACCTCAATCGCTTCCGGACTGACGTGGCCCTCGGGACGAGTGCCCGCGCTCTCCGCGGTCACGTCCAAACCATGCTCACTTGCCAGGTGGTTGAAGAATCCTTGGGCCATCTGGCTGCGGCAGGAATTGCCGACGCAGACGAAGATGACACGGCCATTCGACGAACGTTCCATGATGCCGGGATTAGCGCTCGGGCCGAGGGACATGCAACTCAGCCGAGCTCGAGGATCTCGTCGGCGTTGAAGAAGCGCTCGATCTCGGTCTCGGCCGACTCGGGCGAGTCCGACCCATGAACGAGATTGGCCGTCAGGTCAAGCCCAAAGTCCCCGCGGATGGTGCCCGACCGGGCCTCGAAGGGGTTCGTCGCGCCCATCATGGCCCGAACCACGCCGATGGCCTGAGGGCCCTCGACGACCATGGCGACGACCCGCCCCGAGGTGATGAAGCCGATCAGGTCGTCGAAAAAGGGCTTGTCGCGGTGCTCGGCGTAGTGCTCCTCGGCCATGTCGCGATCCACGCGCATCATCTTCAGGGCGCTCACTTGGAGGCTCTTCCGCTCCAGCCGCGCCATCATCTCGCCCATGAGGCCGCGCTCGACCGTGTCGGGCTTCAACAGCACCAGCGTCCGCTCGCCATCCATGTCGATTGACCTCCTCTGGTCGGTCTGGGGATGTGAGTCATGAGAACGCGGCTATGGTGCCAGACGGCGGGTCTCAGGGCAACTTGGCGTAGCGCTTGCCCGAGAGTTCCTTGATGAGCCCCTTGGCGTCGAGCTGGAACAGCGCCAGCGAGACCTCGGTGGTGCTGGCATCGGTGCGCTCCACCAGGTCATCGAAGTGGATCGGCTCGTAGTCGAGCGCCCCGAAGACTTTCGCCTCCACGGGCGACAACTCGACGTCCTGGCGAGACGCCCGCTTCGACCCCGATCCCAGCGTCTCCTGCAGGTCCGGAAACTCCTCCAGAACATCGCCGACGTCGACGACCAGTTTCGCGCCCTGCTGGATGAGCCGATGCGCACCTCGACTGCTGGCCTTGGTGATCGGACCCGGCACCGCGAAGACTTCCCGGCCCTGCTGCGTGGCGCTCTTGGCCGTGATCAACGCGCCGCTGCGATCACCGGCCTCGACGACGAGCGTGCCGCGCGTCAGACCGCTGATAATCCGGTTGCGCTGCGGAAACGTCCAGCGGTCCGGCTTCGTACTCGGGGAGAACTCCGTCAGTACCGCCCCCGACGCGGCGATCTCGTCCACCAACGGAACGTTCTGTTGCGGGTAGACGTGGCCGAAACCGCCGCCCAGCACGGCCAGGGTTCGCGCGCCGGCGTTCAGGGCCCCTTGGTGGGCGGCCGTGTCGACGCCGAGCGCCATGCCGCTGACGATCGTGAACCCGCGCTCCGCCAGCTCTTTCGAGAACTTCTCCGCGATCATGCGCCCGTAATCGCTCGGCTTGCGCGTCCCGACGATCGCAATCGCCACGCGGTCCTTCTCCACCAGGTCGCCCTTGACCAGCAATACGGGTGGCGGATGGGCAATGGCCCGCAGAGCGTCGGGATAGCCGGCGTCGGCAACGGTGAGCACGTCCAGGCCCAGTCGCTCGATCTCGGTCAACTCCTGCTCGAGGGCCAGCTTCCGGCGATGCGCCACGAACGTCTCCACGGACCGTTCGAAGCCGGGCACGGCCTTCAACTGCTCAGATGGGGCCTCCCAGATCGCCTCGGGGGACGGAAAATGATCCAGCAGGAGGGTGAACTTCTCCGGCGTCAGATTGGGGATCGCGTTGAGCGCGATCCAATATCGACGGTGCTCCAGCTGCTCGCGAGCCATAAACCGCAACAGACTCACATAGAATAGCCATATCGTACACAGCACGGGGCGCGCTGTCAATCGCCAGCACGCTCCCACCGGCTCTACTCGCCATGATCTGCTGTCCTTGGGCGCCTAAGCGAGGTTGGGGGCGCTAGATGAGGCCGTACTCCTTGGCGACCTTCTCGAACGTCTCCAGCGCGCGATCGAGCTGCTCGTCGGTGTGGGTCGCCATGTAGCTGGTGCGCAGCATCTCGCGCCCCGGCGGCACGGCGGGCGGGATGACCACGTTGACGTAGACGCCGTGATCGAGCAACGACCGCCACATGCCGAGGGCCTTGAACATGTCGCCGACGACGATGGGGATGACCGGCGTCTCCGACTTGCCGGTGTCGAAGCCGAGCTCCTGGAGCCCGTCCATCATCTTGCGGGTGTTGGCCCAGAGGTTGTCGCGGCGTTCCGGCTCGGTCTCCATGATCTCCAACGAGGCCAACACCGACGCCACGGCGGCCGGCGGCATGCTGGCGCTGAAGATCATGGTGCGGGCGTTGTGCTGGATGTAGCTGACCACGTACTCGTCGCCGGCGATGACGCCGCCCAGCGACGCAAACGACTTGCTGAACGTGCCCATGACGAGGTCGATGTCGTCCTCGACCCCGAAGTGCTCCGGCGTGCCGCGCCCGTTGGGACCCATCACGCCCACGGCGTGCGCGTCGTCGACGAGAACGCGCGCCCCGTAGCGATCGGCCAGCTCGACGATGTCGGGCAGGGGCGCCAGGTCGCCCTCCATGCTGAACAGCCCGTCCACGACGATCAGCTTGCCGACGCCCTCGGGGCAACTCTGCAGGACGCGCTCCAGATCTTCCGGGTCGTTGTGTCGAAAGCGCTTCATCGTCCCGTAGGAGAGCCGTGCGCCATCGATGATACAGGCGTGATTCCACTTGTCGGAGACGATGAACTCGCCCTTGCCCACCAACGACGAGATGGCCCCCAGGTTCGTCTGGAACCCGGTGGAGAACACGAGCGCGGACTCCTTGTTCAAGAACCGAGCGAGGCGCTCTTCCAGCTCCAGGTGGATCTCCAGCGTCCCGTTCAGAAACCGGGATCCGCAACTGGAGCTGCCAAATCTCTCAATGGCCGCCTGGGCGGCCTCCTTCACCTTCGGGTGGGTGGTCAGCCCGAGATAGTTGTTCGAGCCCAGCATCAGGACGGGTTTGCCATCGATGCTGACTTCGGTCTCCTCCGCGCTCGCGACGGGCTTGAAGTAGGGGTAATACCCCATCGCCTTGGCATGCTCGACCTGATCAAAGGCCGCGCATTTGGCGAACAGATCAGCGGACGTGGTGTTCGAAGCCATGGGACCCTCCGTTCTGTGTGTGCTCTAAGTACCACTCAACCGTGCGACGCATCCCGTCCTCGATCGGGACCTTCGGCCGGAACCCCAGCTCGTCGCAGATCTTGGAAATATCGTAGTGGTGCGGATACGTGAGAACCCGGACGCTCTCCGGCGTCACCAGGGGCTCGGCGTCCGCCTGCCGGACCCGCCCCCAGGCGCTCGCGAGCCACGCGAACCCGTACGCCAGAGCATAGGGGACGCTGACCGTCCGCAGACCCCGCTTGCTCAGCTCGCCGAAGAGCTCAAACAGCTCGCGCACGGTGTGGCGCTGCCCGTCGGTGACGTTGTAGGCCTCCCCGGCGGCTTGATCGCTCGTGCCGGCCAGAATGAGGGCCTGTGCGACGTCGCTCGTGTACACCATGTCCAGGGGTTGATGGCCCCCGGCCACCAGCGGCAGGAACCCGCTCGGCAGCTTGTCAAAGAACATCGGCAGGAAATTCCGATCGCCCGGGCCATAGATGACGCAGGGGCGTACGATGACGGTCTCGAAGTCGCCCGCGTAGTTGCCCACCACGCGCTCGGCCAGCGCCTTGGATTCGGCGTAGGCGCCGCTCGGCTGGATCGGGTGGTCCTCGGTGACGTGCTCCTCGGTCGTCTCGCCGTACACGGCAACCGAGCTGGCCATGACGAAGCGCCGCACGCCGGCTTTGGAACAGGCATCCAAGAGATTGGCCGTCCCCTCGACGTTGATCTGCAGGATTTGAGTCCGATCGCCCTCGTACGGCAACGCCACTTGCCCCGCGCAGTGGTAGACCGTGTCGATTCCGGCCACGGCGCCGGGGAGCCCCTCGGGCCGACGGAGGTCGCCTTGGGCCAATGCCGCTCCCTGATCCGCCAGCGCTCGCGCCCGTTCGGGGGCGCGGACGAGGGCGCGCACGTCGTCGCCTCGGTCGAGCAGCATCGCCGTCAAATGGCTGCCCACCAGGCCGGTAGCGCCCGTCACAAGCACGTTCATGATGGCAATGCCCCCATCTTGACGGCTATCATGACATGTCGCCCCGAGGGTCTGCAAGTTATAATATTTGCATAAGACATCGGGGATCGAGCATCGTGACGCCATTCGAACTGGACGCCGAGCTGAGATTGATCGACCTGGCGGCGGCGTTGCCCGAGCGACGCACGCTCGCGCTGGCCGACCTCCATTTGGGATTCGAGGAGGCCCTCCACCGTGACGGGGCCCTCGTCCCCCGCGGGCACCTGGCCACCATCCAGGATCGGCTCCAAGGAATCGCCGACGCGCTCGGGATGTCCCAAGCACGGCCGTGGGACCGCGTGCTCGTCAACGGCGACCTGCGACACCAGTTCGGCCCGTTCACCTCGGGCGAGTGGACCCACATTCGAGGGCTTCTGGGGCAAATCAGCGAATGGGCCGAGCACGTCGTGCTGGTGCAGGGCAACCACGACGGCAATCTCGACGTCCTGACGGGCGAATTCGAGAACGTCCGTGTGGAGACGACGTGCCAGGTCGGGCCCACGCTCTTCCTCCATGGGGACACGGAGCCCGCGTCGATCCCGGCCGACGTGGAGACGCTGGCTATCGGGCACGATCATCCTGCCGTGCGGCTGCGCGATCCCGTCACGGGGCGCATGGAGCTCTTTAAATGTTTTCTGCATGGACGTTATCATGATCGAGGTTTGCTGGTGATGCCCGCGTTCAATCCGTGGACCGCCGGCAGCGATCTGACGCAGGAACGACCCTTGTCGCCGATATTGAACGCGGTCGATCTCGAAGCGATGACCGTCTATCTGATCTCCGACGAGCAGGAGATCTTCCCCTTCGGCGAGCTTGGTCGATGGATGACGCATGATGTACCGTCGAGATGAGATGCTGAGACCGCGTTGTGATTTGAGCGATCGATGAGGACGAACGTGATTCTGGACGAGGAGCGCGTGGCCATCCGCGGCGTGACCCTGTTCGGGCGCCACGGCGTCAACGCCGAGGAGCGCGAGCAGGGCCAGCTGTTCACGGTTGACGTGGAACTGGCGCTCGAGCGGCCATCAGATGTTGACGACCTGGACGCCACCGTCGACTACACCGACGTCATTGAGCGGGTGCGAACGCTCAACGACGAGACCTCCTATCAGCTCATCGAAAGCTTCTGCCGGGCGGTGGCTCGCGAGATCCTCGTCCAATACCCGATGGTCCGTCGCGTGCGCGTCCGCGTGGGCAAGCAGCTCAAGAAGCTCGGCCTCGGGCTGGAGGGCGTCTCCGCGGAGGCCAGCCTGCGGCGCGCGAACACGGATTCCGAGGATCACCATGGCCCGTAACGACGGCGTCTTTATCGGGCTCGGCACCAACGTGGGCGATCGCGTCCGGCGCATGGACCGCGCCGTGGAGGCGCTCGATCGCTGCCCGAACGTTTCCCTCATTCGCCGGGCCTCGCTGTACGAGACCGAGCCCGTCGGCCGCCTCGACCAGCCCTGGTTCCTCAACACGGTCGTCGAGGTCGCCACGGAGCTCGATCCCGACAGCCTATTGGCAGAACTGAAACGCATCGAGAGGGATCTGGGCCGACGACCGCGCAAGCGGTGGGGCCCGCGCGAGATCGACCTGGATCTGCTCTTGTACGGAGATTCCACCGTCCGAACGTCCGAGCTCGTGGTTCCCCATCCCGAACTCCCCAAGCGTCGGTTCGTGCTCGTGCCCCTGGCCGAGCTCGCCCCCGACGTCGTCCATCCGGAGCTCGGGCGAAAGGTCGAACGCTTGCTGCGCGAGTGCGCAGCCGAGAAAGGAGTGAGACCATTTCCAAGAGATCCGGCCAGACGGCCGCCAAAGAGATTCTCATCGAGGGACGACACGAGACCAAGCGCATCGCCCTCGTCGAAGACGGACGGTTGATGGAGATCTATTATGACGACCCCGATCGCTCGCGGCTCGTGGGCAACATCTACAAGGGGACCGTCAAAGACGTCTTGAACGGCATCAGCGCCGCCTTCGTCGACGTCGGCTTGGACGAGAACCTCTTCTTGGCCGCCAAGGAACTGAACGAGTCCATCCTGAAGTCGCGCGGCTATCGCCGCAACGACAACTTCCCGATCGGCAAGACGCTCAAGGGGGGCCAGACCCTAATCCTCCAGGTCAAGCGCGAGGGGATCGGCGACAAGAACCCGCAAGGGACCACCCGCATCAGCCTCGCCGGGCGCTATTGGGTCTTTCTGCCCAAGGACGGTCGCCTGGGGGTCTCCCGACGCATCGCGGACCCCGAGGAGAACAAGCGCCTCAAGGGCATCGCCCGCGAGCTCAAGCGCGACGACGAGGGGCTTATCGCCCGCACGGCCGCGGTGGGCGCCAGCAAGGACGACCTCCGCCGCGACTTCAACTTCCTGTTGGGGACGTGGAAGGGGATCGAGGAGGAGGCGAACAACGTCTCCGCGCCGAAGCTGCTCTACGCGGGCCCCGGGCTGCTCAAGAGCATCATCCGCGATCGGCTCGTGCCCGACGTCGATCGGATCATTGCCGACACGCAGGCGGTCTACGACGAACTCCAGGAGTTCCTCAAGTACATGCACATGGAGGACTACCAGGACGCCGTGGAGCTCTACAAGGGCAAACAGCCGCTCTTCGAGGCCCAGGACGTTGAGGACCAGCTCCGCGAAAGCCTGGAAGGCGAAGTCCCCCTGCCCGGCGGCGGGTCGCTCATCATCGCCGAAACGGAGGCCTTGACGGCCATCGACATCAACACCGGCAGCGACACGCGCCACCGCAACCAGGAGCAGGCCATTCTGAACACCAACCTGGAGGCGGCGTTCGAGATCCCGCGCCAATTGAGGCTCCGCAAGATCAGCGGCATCATCGTCGTCGACTTCATCGACATGCGCCGCAAGGACCACATCCGCAAGGTCACCGAGAAGCTGGAGGAGGAGCTGAACAAGGACCGCGTCCCGGCCGACTTCATCGACATGACCGCGCTCGGGCTCGTGGAGATCACGCGCAAGCGCGAGGGCGAGAGCCTGGCGGAGATGCTCAGCAGCGAGTCCGACGACATCGACGAATGACCCGACGCCGACGAGCGCCATGAGCGATCAAGGACCGCACCTCGGCGACATCGATCTGGAGGCATTCCGCGAGCACGGGCACGAGCTCGTCGACTGGATCGCGGACTATCTGGCCAACACCGAGCGCTACCCCGTGCTCTCCCAGGCCGAGCCGGGCGAGGTCAAGCGCGATCTCCCCGACACGCCGCCGGAGCACGGGGAATCACTGGCTGAGATCTTCCGGGACGTGGAGGCCACGATCGTGCCGGGCCTGACGCATTGGAACCATCCCGACTTTCTGGCCTACTTCGCCATCACGGGATCGGCGCCCGGCATCCTGGGCGAGCTCCTGTCGGCAGCGTTCAACGTGAACGGCATGCTCTGGGCGACCTCGCCCGCGCTCACCGAGCTGGAGGAGACGGTCGTCGATTGGCTGCGCCAGATGATGGGGCTTCCCGAGGGCTGGTTCGGCATGATCCAGGACACCGCGTCGCTATCCACGCTCTGCGCCCTGGCCGCTGCGCGCGAGGCCTTGCCCGATCTCGACGTCCGCGAACAGGGCCTGAGCGGAGCGCCGCCGTTGACGCTCTATACCTCTGATCAGGCCCATTCGTCGGTGGCCAAGGCCGGCATCGCGCTCGGGGTCGGCCATGGAAACGTCCGTTCGGTGCCGAGCGACGACGCGTTCCGGGTGGACGCCCACGAACTCGCGCGGCTCATCCGGGCGGATCGTGACGATGGGAAACGGCCGTTCGCCGTCGCGGCGACGGTGGGAACCACCTCGACGACGAGCGTCGACCCCGTGCCCGCGATCGCCGATGTCTGCGAATGCCACGGGCTCTGGCTCCACGTCGACGCCGCGTACGCGGGCCCCACGGCCGTCCTGCCCGAAAAGCGCCATATCCTGGACGGCTGCGAGCGAGCGGACTCGGTGGTGGTGAACCCCCACAAGTGGCTCTTCACGCCGATCGACTGCAGCGTGCTCTACACGTCACGCCCGGACGTGCTGAGGCGGGCGTTCAGCCTGGTGCCCGAGTACCTCAAGACCGAGCAAGGGGACGAGGTCACCAACCTCATGGACTACGGCGTCGCGCTCGGACGGCGCTTTCGCGCGCTCAAGCTCTGGTACGTCCTGCGCGCGTTCGGCGTCGAGGGCATCCGCGCCCGCCTGCGCGAGCACCTGCGCCTGGGCGACCAACTGGTGGCGTGGATCGAGGCCGACCCGAACTTTGAGTTGATGGCCCCGGCGCCGTTCAGCACAGTCTGCTTCCGTGCCCATCCCGATCGTTGGACGGGCGGCGAGGCCGAGCTCGACGCGCTCAACGAGCGGCTCCTGGCGCGGATCAACGCCACGGGCGAGGCCTATCTCTCCCACACCAGGCTCCATGACCGCTACGTCCTGCGCGCTTCCATTGGGCATCTGCGCACGACCGAGGCCCATCTCGCCCGGGTCTGGTCGCTGGTCAAACGGGAGTTGTCGACCCTCCTGTCTGAGTGACGAATGTCCTGAAGGACCGGGGAAATCCGGGAGTTGAAAACCGTCGCCCGGGATGGTACATACGGGGTTATTATGAACATCCCCAACCGCCAGCAGACCTTCTGGGAGCAGACCAAGGCGCTCCAGGGACGGGTGGAGCTGGTCTCCGGCCGTCCGCGGACGATGCGGCGTCGTCGCCGGGCCCTGGACCGATTCGGCATCGGCACCCTCCGGCGTCGACGAGTCTAGCCGTGGACCCGCTGCCTGACCGTAGCGGCGATCCTGGGGGAGCCGCGACGTCGAGCTTGACGCTCTCCGGCTCCCCCGCTACACTTTTTCCGCACTGAGGGCGAATAGCTCAGGGGCAAGAGCGCCCGCCTCACACGCGGGAGGTCCCAGGTTCAAATCCTGGTTCGCCCACCATCAACCCAACCCGCTAACAAGCCACCTGCCCAGCCTTTCACGGGCGCGCCAGCTTGGCATCCGCCATTGTCCGCCGGCCACGCCGTGTGAAACAATCCCGACATGGCCGATCGCCGCTGGCGCCGCTTGTTGCCCCTCTTGGGCCTAGGCTTGTTGATCGCGTCGGCGTTTCTCCTGCGCCGTCAGCTCCTCGAGGTCGACTTCGCGCTCGTCTGGGCCTCGATCCGCGAACTCCCTCTCACGCAACTCGGGTTGGCCA
>JAHEOA010000189.1 GCA_018609825.1 Candidatus Bipolaricaulota bacterium
AGCGGCAAGCTGCCGTGCCTGTTCATCACGGCCCAAGACGGACCCATCTATCAGATCGACCGGCTCGCCGTCCATCGCACGGCTCCCGACGAAGCGGTCAACTTTGACGACGGGGACGTTCTGAGCTATCGCACGTTCCCGGCGATGCAGCTGGATCAGTTTCCGCGGTTCGCGAGGCGGATCCTCGAGACCGGCCATGGCCTGATCCTGCAGGGGCGCCGCATGCCCGCCTTCGACCGCACGACCGGCTGGGACGTCGTCGGCGTTGACGGAGACATCGTCCAAGTGCGAGAGCGACCGGTCATCCGAAATGGCTCCGAGATCTCTGGATTTGAGCCGCAGACGGAACGGGCCGGGGCGGTCGATCAGGAGCGCACGTTCTTTCGGGTCGACGCGCCGCTGGGATCCGGGTTCAGCGGGGCGCCCGTGTTCAACCTCTCGGGACAGGTCATCGGGATGGTCGAGTGGGGGCTTTCCACTGAAGGCGGCCACTTTGCCAGTCCCGCGCGCCAAGTCCGTCGGATCCTGTTCGAATCCCCGTAGACGACAACACTTCGCGGGCAACGAGCGGGGACTCGCATGGATAGACTAAACTGAGAAAAAGTGATCGTCCCCGAGGTCAAGGGAGCAGCAGTCGCCCTGGCCTCGGGGACTCTGTCGGCAGAAGTGGATGTCCGTTGGACTACATCTCGTTCACGGCGTTGACCAGCTCTTGCAGCATCTTCTTCCCGTCGCCGAAGAGCATCAACGTGTTGTCGGCGGCAAACAGCGGGTTGGCGATGCCGGCGAACCCCGGGCTGAGGCTGCGCTTGATCACGACGGCAGTGCGCGCCTGGTCGACGTTCAGGATCGGCATGCCGGCGATCGGGTTGGACGGGTCGTCGACGTTGCGAGCGTCGGGGTTGACCACGTCGTTGGCGCCGACGACGATGGCGACGTCGGTCTGCTTGAACGTCGGGTTGATCTCGTCCATGTCCTTGAGCTGATCGTAGGGGACGTCGGCCTCGGCCAGGAGTACGTTCATGTGGCCCGGCATGCGGCCGGCGACCGGGTGGATGGCGTAGGCCACCTCGATGTCGTGGCTCTCCAGCACGTTGCTCAGCTCGCGGACGGTGTGCTGGGCCTGCGCCACGGCCAGCCCGTAGCCGGGGACCACGACCACCCGACTGGCCGAGTCGAGCAACATCGCCACTTCCTCGGGCGAACTCGACTTGACCCGGCCCTCGTAGATGTCCTCCTGCTCGCCCTTTTCACCCGTGTCCTCCTCGCCGCCCATGCCGCCGAAGACGACGTTGACCAGCGAGCGGTTCATCGCCTTGCACATGAGGCTGGTGAGAATGAGGCCGGCCGCGCCCACCAGCGACCCCGAGATGATGAGCGCGTTGTTGAAGAGCACAAAGCCCGTTGCGGCCGCCGCGAGCCCGGAATAGGAGTTGAGCAGCGACACGACCACGGGCATGTCGGCGCCGCCGATGGGAATGACCAGCAACACGCCGAGCACCGAGGCGACCGCAACCAATCCGAGATAGTACCAGGGAACGCCGGGACTGACGATCAACCCGACCGCCAGGGCCAGTGCCCCGAGGAACAGCACGGCATTGATCAGATGTTGGCCCGGAAAGCTGACGGCATTCTCGTTGACGATCCCCTGGAGTTTGCCGAAGGCCACCAGGCTGCCCCAGAACGTGAGCGCGCCGATCAGCCCCGACACGGCCGCCGCGATCAGGAAGACGAGCCCGAGGGGAGCCCCCGTCGACGCGGCCACGCGCTGCACGAGCTCAGCTCCCGCCACCAGCGCCGACGCGCCGCCGCCGAAGCCGTTGAAGATGGCCACCAACTGGGGCATCGCGGTCATTTCGACGGTAAACGCCAAGAACCCACCGACCGCGCCGCCCACGGCCAATCCGGCCAGCACGACCCACCAGGCGACGATGTCCTGGCTGATGAGCGTGACGACGACGGCCAAGAGCATGCCGAGCGCGCCCATGGCGTTGCCGCGCACGGCCGTGCGCGGATGCCCAAGGTTCTTCAAGCCGAAGATGAAGAGCGCGGCGGCCAACAGATAGACGAGGTTGACGATTTCGGGGGCAAGCGTCATCGCGAGGTCAGTCCTTTCGCTGGAACATCTGCAGCATCCGATGGGTCACGGAGAACCCGCCGATCACGTTGGTCGTCGCAAACACGACGGCGAGGAAGCCGAGCACCGTCGTCAGCATCTCGGACTCCGAGCCGGCCGCCACGACGGCCCCGATCAACGTAATGCCGGAGATGGCGTTCGCCCCCGACATCAATGGGGTGTGCAGGATCGGCGGGACCTTGGTGATCACTTCGAACCCCACGAAAATGGCCAATACAAAGATGGTGACGGCCGATACGAGTTCCATGGCGATAGGCCTCCTCCTTAACTGTCCCCCTCGTCCGCTGTGTCGGCCTCGGACGTCGACGTCGTCTCGACCGGCGCCTCGCCCAGCAGCTCGCGGACCTTCGCATGCACGACCTGCCCGTCGCGGGTCAGCATGGTCTCGCCCACGATCTGATCCTCGGCCTCCGGCTCGGCCAGCCCACCGTGGTCCATGAGGTGCTCCAGGAAGTTGACCACGTTCTGCGCGTACATCTGGCTGGCGTGCTTCGGGACGCTCGACGGGAGATTCTCCGGGCCGACGACCGTAACGCCGTGGGCGACGACGGTCTCCCCCGGTTGGGTCAGATCGCAGTTGCCCCCGCGCTCGGCGGCCAGGTCCACGACGACCGATCCGGGGGCCATCCCCTGTACCATCTCCTCGGTGACGAGGATGGGCGCCTTCTTGCCCGGAACCGCGGCGGTCGTGATGACCACGTCGCTCTCGGCGACGACCTCGTTCATCATTTCGCGCTGCTTGCGATAGAACTCCTCGTCCATCGCCTGCGCGTACCCGCCCTCGCCCGAGGCGTCGTCGGTCTCCAGCTCCAGCTCGACGAACTTCGCGCCGAGGCTCTCCACCTGCTCCTTGACCTCCGGGCGAATGTCGTAGGATTTGACGATGGCGCCCAACCGACGGGCCGTGGCGATCGCCTGAAGCCCGGCCACGCCCGCCCCCACAATGAAGACGCGCGCGGGCGTGATCGTGCCCGCCGCGGTCATCATCATGGGAAAGATCTTCGGCAGGGCCTCGGCCGCCAAGAGCACCGACTTGTAGCCGCCGATGTTGGCCTGCGAGGAGAGCGCGTCCATGCTCTGCGCGCGCGAGATGCGCGGCATGAGCTCCATGGCGTAGCTCAAGACTCTTCGCTCGGCGAGTTCACGTGCTGATCGGGGCTCGCTGAGGGGGTCCATCATGGCGACGAGAACTTGGCTCTCGCTCAGCCTGTCGAGGTCGTCGCGGCCGGCCTCGGGGTTGGCGCCGAGGCCGCGAACTTGGGCGATGACGTCGGCGCCTTGGAAGATCGCGTCGCGGTTCTTGATCTGTGCGCCTTGGGCTTCGTAAGCACTGTCCGGATGGCCGGCCTCGTCGCCGGCGTTCGACTCGACCCAGACCTCGTGCTCGGATTGGATGAGACGTTGGGCGAGCGAGGGGATGATCGCAACGCGTCGCTCACCGGGGTAGGTTTCGCGGGGAACTCCGACGATCATGGCGCTCCCTTCCTGCCGTATGTGAGGATTCTCACAGGGATGCGCCATGGTAAACGCTGGAGTCGGCGTGCGCAACTGACGGGCAGCGCGCGACGCCTAGGGTCTTTGCTTAGCAGAAGCCGAATCTTTGAGGACTCGCCCGTCAGGCTCGCCGGAAGATCAGAGCAACGTCCCCGCCACGCTCAACAGCGCATCCAAAATCGGCGCCGGGAAGAGCCCGAACCCCATCACGAACGCCAACGCGACGGCGACGGAAGCGAGGAGCGGTACTGGCACCATTAATGGCCTGGGGTGCGGGTTGCTGGCGAACTGCGGGCTCACCTCCGTAAAGTACATGGCTTTCAGCACGCGCGCGTAGTAGCCGAGCGACAGCGCCGAGTTGAGCACGCCGAAGATCGCCAGCCAGATCAGCCATCTCGGCCCGTCCAAGCCCGCCTGGACCGCGCTGGAGAAGAGCACGAACTTGCTCTGAAAGCCCACCAACGGCGGGATGCCCGCCAGCGAGAGCATGAACACGGCCATCGACACGGCCAAGAACGGCTGGCGCTGCGACAGGCCAGCAAACAAGGGGAAGTCGTCGCGCTCGTTGCCGCTCACCGCCGCAACCACCAGGAACGCTCCCACGGTCATGACCGAGTGCGTGACGATATGGAACAGCCCGCCTGCCAGGCCGTACTGCGTCGCCACGGGGAAGGCGATCAGAATGTAGCCGGCTTGGGCGATCGAGGAATAGGCCAGCATCCGCTTGACGCTCGACTGCGCCAGCGCCATCAGGTTGCCCATCGTCATCGTCAGCACGGCCAGCACGCCGAAGATGGGCGCCCACTGCATCTTGAGCGCAATCAGCCCTACGAAGAAGATCTTCAACAGCACGGCGAAGCCCATCTTCTTGGAGCCCGTTGCCAACAGGGCGGTGATGGGCGTCGGCGCCCCCTCGTAGGTGTCCGGCGCCCAGAGGTGGAACGGGATCACCGTGATCTTGAAGCCGAACCCGGCCAAGACCAGCACAACGCCGATCTGGAAGACCGAGGCGAGGCCGGAGGCTTCAACGCCGGTGGCCAACTGGCTGATCGTCGTCGTCCCCGAGACGCCATACAGCAACGAGATGCCGTAGAGCGCCAGCGCGCTGCTGAACGCGCCGATCACGAAGAACTTCGTGGCGGCCTCAACCGAATCTTCGCGCTGCTTCGTGTAGGCCACCAGCGCATACGTCGACAGACTGGAGAGCTCGAAGCTGACGAAGAGCGTAATCAGATCGGTCGCGCCGGCGACGCCGAGCATGCCGACGGTGGCGAAGAGCAGGAGCGCGTAGTACTCCTTGGCCCGGTCGGCGTGGACGCGCTCGGTGGAGCCGAGCCCCACCAAAATGGCCATGCCGAGGAAGAGCGCCATGAACGCCAGGGCAAACGGGTCGATGGCGATCGTGCCGAAGAAGAAGGTCTCCTGCGGAATCACGGTCAAGCTTGCCAGCGCCAACACCAAGCCGAACAGCGCCAGCTCCTGCTCCACCCGGCGCGTCAACAGAATGGCAAACGCGGCGACGACGAGGATCAGCTCGGGCAGGATCCCGAGAAGGTCATAGGCGGTCACGGTTTCACCCCTAGCATCTGGATCGGCTCAAGGACGTTCTGGGCGACGGCGGCGTCGATCGGCCCCATCCAGACCGCCGGGACGACGCCGAAGACGATGATCAGTGCCACCAGGGCCATCATGGGCCAGAACTCGTAGGGCTTGACGTCGTGGGCCGCCTCGGCCATCGGCGCGGGTTGCCCGAACATGCTCCGCTTGAGCGCCCATAGATAATACCCGGCCGTCAGCACCACGGTGAGCACGGGCAGCAGGATCCACCAGCCGAGCAGCGCAAACGCCGCCACGAAGATGGTGAACTCGGCGACGAACTGGACCATGCCCGGCAGGCCCAACGACGCCAGCGACCCGGCCATGATGATGACCCCGGCTTTGGGCGCCGTGAGCGCCAGGCCGCCCAGCTTGGGGATCTCGCGCGTCCCCGCGCCATGATGGATCGCGCCGACGATCATAAACAACAATCCGCTGATCAGGCCGTGCGCGAACATCATGTAGACCGCGGCCGTGATCCCGGCCTGACCCAAGACGGCCGTGCCGAGCAGCACCATGCCCATGTGGCTGATGCTGGAGTAGGCCACGAGGCGTTTGAGATCGCTCTGCGCCAGACAGACGAGCGCGGCGTAGAGGATGCTGAGCACCCCCAAGACGACCATGACCGGCACGAAGGCCTGGGCCCCTTCCGGCAACAGCGGGAGCGAGACCCGAATCAGCCCGTAGGAGCCCAGCTTCAACAGCACCCCGGCCAGGATGACCGAGCCGCCCGTGGGGGCCTGGACGTGGGCGTCCGGCAGCCAGGTGTGGACGGGGACCTGCGGCATCTTGACCAGAAATCCGATGAACAATGCCGCAAAGATCCAGATCTGAGCGTTGCGCGCCAGGTCCGGCGCCATCCCCGCTAGCTCAGTAATGTCAAACGTCTGAGCCCCGGTTGAGAAATACAGCGCCATGATGCCGACGAGCATCACCAGGCTGGCGGTGAACGTGTAGACGAAGAACTTGACCGCGGCGTACTCCTTGCGTTCGCCGCCCCAGCCGCGGATGATGAAGTACATCGGCACCAGCACGAGCTCCCAGAAGACGTAGAACAGAAATAGATCGAGCGCCGTGAAGACGCCGATCACGGCCAGCTGCAACAGAAAGAAGAGCGCGTAGTACGCCCGGTCGGCGACGTTCCAGGAGAAGACCACCACGAGCATCGTCAGCAGCGCCGTCAGCCAGACCATGGGCAGGCTGATCCCGTCGAGGCCGACTTTGTATTGGACGCCGATCTGCGGCACCCAGGAGACCTCGTCGACGAACTGATAGCCGGGCGCGCCCGGCTGGAACGCGAGCGCGGCCAGGGTCGCGAGCCCGAAGACCGCGACCGACAGCGCCAGCGCGATCGGCTTGACGGCGTCGGCCCGGACGACCCAGAGGACGAGGGCACCGAACAGCGACAGAAGCAGCATCCATGTCACGAGACCCATTGGGCGTTACCTCCAGATAAAGACGACCATGAGGACGACGACCCCGACGAGCACCCAGCCCGCGTAGTCGCTGACCAAGCCGGTGGCCGTTTGCCGTAAGCCCGTCCCGAGCCGCGCGCTTCCCGCGGCGACCCCGTTGATCAGCCCGTCCACGCCGCGTCGGTCGACCACATCGACGCCGCGCGCGAAGCCGACGGTCAGCTTGCCCGCGATCGCGTTGGCGACGTCGTCAAGGTAGTAGTTGCGCTTCAGGGCGCGATAGAACGCGGCGCCCGCGGCGGTGCGGTAGCGCGAGACGTCCATGCCGCGGTGATAGATCAGATAGGCCAGGCCGATGCCGGCCAGCGCCAGCGCGATCGATAGGAGCGTCCACGGGTTGCCGAACGTCTGCGCCAGATACGCGCCCGGCGCCAGCGCGTGCGGCTCGCCAAAGGCGATGGCGCTGCCGAAGCCGGCGAAGACGAGGAAGCCGGAGCCGAACGCGAAGACCGCCAGAACGATCAAGGGCCAGGTCATGAGCGGGGGCGACTCGTGCGGGTGGACGTCGGGATCCCAGCGCTTGGCCCCCGCGAACGTCATGAACCAGAGCCGGAAGAGATAGAACGAGGTCAAAAAGACGGTGATGAAGCCGAAGGCCCACGCCAGGGTCACCAGGAAGCTCCCGTCCGCGGTCGTCAGCGCGGACGCCAGGATCTCGTCCTTGCTCCAGAAGCCGCTCGTCGGCGGAATGCCGGCGTTGGACAGCGCCCCGACCAGCATTGCCGTGCCGGTGATCTTGAGCTTGGGCCAGAGCTGGCCCATGCGGCGCATGTCGGTGCGCTCGCTCATGGCGTGCATGACCGAGCCCGCGCAGAGAAAGAGCAGGGCCTTGAAGAAGGCGTGGTTCATGAGGTGGAACAGCCCGGCGGTGTAGCCCGTGGCTTCATGATGGTGCAGGGCGTAGGCCAGCCCGCCGACGCCGAGCCCCAGGAACATGTAGCCAAGTTGGGAGATCGTGGAGTAGGCGAGCACGCGCTTGATGTCGTTCTTCATCGTCGCCAGTATGGCCGCCAGGATGGCGGTGAAGCCGCCGACCAGCGCGATGAAGACCAGGTTTCCGCTCATCATGACGAGCAAGGGCATGGTGCGCGCGACGAGGTAGACGCCGGCTTTGACCATGGCGGCCGCGTGGATCAGTGCCGAAACGGTCGTCGGGCCCTCCATGGCGTCGGGCAGCCAGATGTGCAGCGGAAACTGAGCGGACTTGCCGACGGCCCCGCCGAAGATGAGCAAGCCAGCGAGGCCGATCGCCCACATCTGATCGGGCGGCACGGTCATGCTGAACAGCTCGTTGAACTGCAGCGTCTTGAACTGCACGAGCAGCACGACCAACCCGAGCAGGAAGAAGAGGTCGCCCACGCGCGTCACCAGGAACGCTTTGATGGCGGCAGCCGACGCTGAGGGGCGCTCGTACCAGAACCCGATCAACAGATACGAGCACAGCCCCACCAGCTCCCAGAAGACGTAGACCTCGAGGTAGTTGTCGGCCAATACGACGCCGAGCATGGCGCCGATGAACAGTGAGACTTCCGCAAAGTAACGCGGGCGCCGCTTGCCCTCGTGGCTCATGTAGCTGATGGAGTAGATCAGGATGAGGAAGCTGACGAAGCTGACGACCATTATCAAGAGGGCCGCCAGGTGGTCGAGGTAAATGCCGACGTTCAGTTGCAAATCCCCGGCGGTGAACCAGGTGAAGGTCTGATGGAAGGCTTCCTCGCTCTGCAGCGCCTGCCACCCCAAGGGCAACGCAATGGCCACGGACAGGCCGCCCGCGACCACGGCCAGCCAGCCGCCGCCGTCGCGCAGCCTCGGCCCCAACAGGGCGATGACGAACGCCGCCGCCAGGGGAATCGCGGGAATCAGCCAGGCAAGTTGATAACTCATCGCTTCATCCCCTCAAGGTCGTGAGCAGGCTCACGTCGATGTTCTTGCGAAGCCGGAACAGCGCGATGAAGATCGACAGCCCCACCGCGGCTTCGGCGGCGGCGAGGGCAATCGAAAACAGCGCGAAGACATAGCCGAGCGCGTGCTCGTGGAACGCCGCGAACGCCACGAGGTTGATGTTGGCGGCGTTCAAGAGCAGCTCCACGCACATCAGGATCTTGATCCCGTTGCGGGAGACCAAGAGGCCGTAGGTGCCGATGGCGAACAGCAGCGCGCTAAGCGCGAGATAGGCGGATATCGGCATCACGATGCGGACCCCTTCCACGCAAGATAGAGCGCTCCCACCAGGGCGGCCACGAGCAACACCGACACGATCTCGAACGCGAGCAGATAAGGCCCAAAGAGGACTTCGCCGATCGCCTTAAAGTTTTCGGCGCCGAGAGGGGCACTCTGCCAAGCCTCCGGCGCCAGAATCAGGACGACCAGGATCAACGCAAACAGGCCGGCGGCGACGCCGGCCAGGGCTCGTCGCATGTCAGCTCTCCCCCTCCTCGATCTCGCGGTTGGCGAACATGATCGCAAAGAGAATGAGCGTCACGACCGCGCCCGCGTAGACGAGCAACTGGATCACGGCCAGGAACTCCGCACTCAGCGTCAAGAACAGCGACGCCACGACGCCCAAGGTCGCCGCGAGCCAGAGCGCGGCGTAGGTGATCTTCTCCGTCTGGATGACCATCACCGACGTGGCCACCAACGCGATCGCCAGGATCCCGAAGACGATCATGAGCGTCCTCCCGCTTCGATGAGCGGCTCCTCGTCCTCGCTCGGCTCCGGCGGCGGGGTCTGCGGCGGCACCGGGGCCTCCCAGATCTCCTCCTCGCGGTGGCCGAGCATCGACGGGGTGTAGTCGAAGTTCTCGCGTTCGTACTTGGAGATCTCGAACTGGGTCGTGTGGCGGATGGCGCTGGTGGGACAGACCTCCTCGCACCAGCCGCAGTAGGTGCACATGGCGACGTCGACTTGCGGATAGAGGTTGACCTCGCGGTCCTGGGGGTTGGCGGTGTTGTCGATCGGCTCCCACGGGACCATCTTCAAGGCCCCGTTCGGACAAGCCTGTTCGCACATGAGACAGCCCGTGCAGATGTCGGTGTCCAGGAACAGCCGTCCCCGGAAGCGCTCCGGCAGGGGCGGGCGCTGTTCGGGATACTGAACGACCAGCGAGGGACGGAAGAAGTTCACCAGCGTCACGGCCATGCCGCGAAGGGCGCCGACGATCATTATTGAATCACCCCGGTCAGAACGAGAATGGCCGTCAACACGAGGTTGACGAGCGAAAGCGGAAACAGGAACTTCCAGTTGATATTGAGAAACTGGTCAATGCGCACGCGCGGCAGGCTGTTCCAGACCCAGAAGACCACGAAGACGAGCACGGCCGCCTTGGCGAAGAACCAGAGGAACGACAGCTGCCAGGGCAGGTCCAGCCCGAAGGGGCCCAGCCAGCCGCCGAAGTAGAGCGTCACGGTCAGCGCGGCGATGAAGAAGACGTTGGCGAAGATGGTCAGAAAGAAGAAGGCAAAGCGCATGCCGCTGTATTCGGTCATGAACCCGGCAATCAGCTCGCTCTCGGCCTCGGCGAGGTCGAAGGGGATGATGCCGACTTTCCCGACCAGCGCGGTGAAGAAGACGAACAGGCCGATGATCTGCGGAAGGAAGAACCACAGTCCGCGCTGGGCTTCGACGATCGCCTGCGTGTTGGCCGTGCCCGCCATCATGATGACCGACAGCGCCGCCAGCAACAGCGGGACTTCGTAGCTGACGTCCATGGCGCCCGCGCGCAGCGCGCCGATCAGCGAGTATTTGTTGTTGGAGGCCCAGCCGGCCAGCAGTTCGCCCAGGGGGGCGAACGCGGCCAGCGCGAACAACAGAACCAGCCCCAATCGGACGTCGGTGATGAGCAGGCCCTGCCCGAACGGGATCGGGCTGAACGCCAGCACGGCTGGGACGAACATCAGATAGGGCGCCAGCCGGAAGCCAATCTTCTCCGAGCGGCGCGGCACCGTGTCTTCCTTCGAGATCAGCTTCACGCCGTCGGCGACGAACTGGATGACGCCGTAGGGGCCGACACGATTGGGCCCAAGCCGCTGGCCGAAGTCGGCGAAGAGCTTGCGGAAGACGTAGGTCAGGACCCCGCCGGCGCCCGCCACGAAGCCGATCAGCGCCACCGATCCGACCGCGTAGATGCCGATCTGCGTTGCGCTCATGTCACAGCCCTCCCCGTCACCGATCCACGCAGGGCATGATCACGTCGAAGCTGCCGTTGATTGCGACCAGATCGGGAATGATCTGGTCGCGGAACAGTTCCGGAAGGATGCCCAGGTTGACGAAACACGGCGACCGCAGCTTCACCCGATAGGGGTACGTCGTGCCGTCGCCGACCAGATAGACGCCGATGGGGCCGCGCGCGCCTTCGATGCGCGCGTAGTGTTCGCCCTCGGTCGTCACCAGCAGTTGGTAGCCCTTCTCGAGCCCATGCGGCACCACCGGCCCGTCGGGCATTTGGTCGAGGGCCTGGCGGATCATCTTCACCGACGCCCGCATCTCGTCGAGGCGCACCTCGTAGCGGGCGTAGACGTCGCCGTCGGTCCGGGTGGGCACGTCGACACTGAGCTCGCCGTAGGCGAAGTAGGGCTCGTCGCGGCGCAGGTCGTGGTCGACGCCGGCCGCCCGGAGATTGGGGCCGGTGATGCCCCAGTCGAAGGCCATCTCTTGGGTCATCACGCCGACGCCCTTGGTCCGCATCAGGAACGTGTCGCTTCCGGAGAGGAAATCCTCGTATTCATCCACCTTCTGTTCGGCGATGTCGCAGGCCTCACGGACCTTGGCTTCGAAGCCGTCCGGAAAATCGGACTTGACACCGCCGAAGCGCAGGAAGTTGTAGTGCATCCGCGCCCCGGTCAGTTCCTGGAAGAGCTCCAGGATGAACTCGCGCTCGCGGAAGGCGTAGAAGAAGGCGTTGAGCGCGCCGATGTCCAGGCCGTAGGTGCCGAGCCACAGCAGGTGGCTCTGGATCCGGTCGAGCTCGTTGACGATCACGCGCAGATACTGACCGCGAGGCGTCGGCTCGATGCCGGCCAGCTCTTCGACGGCCCGCACGTAGGCGGCTTCATAATGGGAGGCCGCGACGTAGTCCGCCCGGTTGCACTCCACGATGAACTGGGGATAGCGGTTCAGCTCCGCCATTTTTTCGAAGCTGCGGTGCAGATACCCGACGACGGGCTGGACCCGCTTGACGACCTCACCGTCGAGGGTCAGCACCAGGCGCAGCACGCCGTGCGTGGCCGGGTGATGCGGGCCCATGTTCATCACGAGCTTGTCGTCGCGCTCGGCCTCTTCCAGCGTGTAGGGCTGAATCTCTCGGGAGCGCTCGATCTCCGTGCTCATCGCTACCACCCGCTTTCGGGGTCCGTGCTGACGACGTCGCCGCCCTCGGGGCCCTTGCTGATGTATTGCTCGGTGGCCATGTCGTAGTCCTTGCGAAGGGGGTGCCCCTGCCAGGGCTCGGGCAGCAGGATGCGTCGCAGGTTCGGGTGCCCCTCGAAGATCACGCCGACGAGGTCGTACTGCTCGCGCTCCAAGAACCGCGCCGCGTTCCAGACGGGCACAAGGGATGGAACCCGCGCGTCGTCGCGCGGGGTCCGGACTTTGAGCGCCAGGTGCTCCAGCGTCTCGTAGGCGTAGAGGTTGTAGACGACCTCGATCGTGTCGCCCTCGATCTTGTCAATGGCGGTGATGCAGTCCAGATGGATAAACCCGCCCCGCTTGGCGCACTCGCAGACATCGACGATCCGCTGGGCGTCGACGACCCACATGGGCTTGTCGAACAATCGCGTCTCCTCGTGGATCGCGTCCTCGACCTCCGGCTTCAGCTTCTCGAGGAGCGACGTCTGCGTCATGACTCGCTCTGCCATGTCGGCTGCAGCTCCTCTCGAACGAGCGGGGGCACGCGGTAGCTGCCCTCGCGGTCGCGGATCTTCTCCTGCAGCGTCATGAGCGCGTGCAGGAGCCCGTTCGGCGTCGGCGGGCAGCCGGGACAATGGACGTCGACCGGGATGATCTTGTCGACGCCCTTGACGACGCTGTAGGTCGTCTGATACGGGCCGCCGTTGATCGTGCAGGCGCCCATGGCGATGACGTACTTCGGGTCGGCCATCTGGTCGTAGATCGTCTTCACGCGCGGGGCCATGCGCTTGGTCACGGTGCCCGCCACGATCATCAAATCAGCCTGTCGCGGCGACGGGCGAAAGATCTCCGAGCCGAACCGGGCCATGTCGAAGCGCGAATCCTGGCAGGACATCATCTCCAGCGCGCAACAGGCGAGCCCGAACGTGAGCGGCCACATGGAGTTGCTGCGGGCCCAGTTGAGGAACTCGTCGGCTTTCGCCAGGGCAAATCCGCTCAGGCCGCCCTTCTGTTGGGCCAGCGCGTCGATGCCGCGGCCGAGGCCCTCGGCCTGGCCGTTCCGGCCGTTCTGGCCGTTCTGGCCGTTCGGGCGCCCGTCGTCGTTTAGCGGAGCCATTTGAGGAAGCCCTCCTTCCAGGCGTAGGCCCAAGCCATGAGCAGGATGCCGACGAAGACCATGATCTCGATGAAGGCGAGCAGTCCGAACGAGCGGAACTCGATCGCCCAGGGGATCAGGAACGCGATCTCCACGTCGATGACGAGGAACAGCAGCACGTAGATGTAGTACTTGATGTCGATCGGCTTCTGGGTGGACCCGATCGGCTTCTCGCCGCACTCGTAGGTCTCGCCCTTCTCGCCGCTGTCGTCGGGCGGGGTCAGCTTGTGGCCGAGCCAGAGCACGACGGCGATCACGCCGATGCCGACGACGCTGATCATCAAGAGCGGCAGATAGCCTCCCAGGACGTTCATGCGGGCACCTCCGCGGTGATCTCGTCGTGAATTTCGTCAGCGGCCCGGATGCCGTCGGCCAGCGCGTCGATCATGCTGGAGGGGCCGCGGACGGCGTCGCCGCCGGCGAAGACGCGCTCGCGGCTGGTCCGCTGGGTCTCGTCGGCGACCACCTCGCCCCACTTCTTCAGCTCGACGCCGCTGTCCTCGGGGAGCCAGCTCGAGTCGACATCCTGGCCGATGCACCAGATGACGGTGTCGACGTCGACGACGAACTCCGAGCCCTCCACGGGTTGGGGCTTGCGCCGGCCGCTGTCGTCGGGCGGGCCCAGCTCCATGCGCTGCAGCTCCATGCCCTCGACGCGGTCCTCGCCGAACAGCTGCGTCGGGTTGGTGAGCAGCTGGACGACCAGCTTGCCGTCATCGGCGTTGGCTTCGCGGTTGATGACGTCGACGGCGCGCGACTTGATGCCCTTGTCGATCTCGGCCTCGATCTCCTGGCGCTTCGCAAACGTCAGATGGAGCAGCTTCTCGCGAGCTTCGTGGAGCACGTTGTCCTTGTAGGGATGGACGAAGGCCTCCTCGATCTCGTCCAGATCGTGGAGGACGACCTCCTCGCCGAGCTCGACGACCTCGTCCTCGGTGCTCGGCATCTCCTCAGCGCTGCGCCGATAGACCCAGTGAACGGCCTCTGCGTGGCGCAGCGACGTGCGCAGCGCGTCCATGGCGACGTCGCCGCCGCCGACCACGGCCACGCGGTTGAACTCGGGGATCTCGCCGCGGTCCGCGGCGCGCAGGAAGTCAAGCCCCGTGATGCTGCCGGGCAGGTCGATGCCGGGCATCCCGGGCTTCCAGGAACTGACCGCCCCAGCGCCGATGTAGACGGCGTCATAGGTGTCCAGAAGCTCGTCGATGCAGCCCTCGCCGCCGACGCCTTCGCCCGTGCGAACCTCGATGCCGAGCCAGCGGAGCACGTCGATCTCGTCCTGGAGGACGTCGTTCGGGAGCCGGTAGTTGGGAATGGTGTTGAGCGCGCCGCCGGGCTTCGGGTCTTGCTCAAAGACGACGACGTCGTGGCCGCGCCGTCGCAGGTGATAGGCACAGGACAAGCTGGACGGCCCGGAGCCGATGCAGGCGATCCGCTTGCCCGTCGACTCGGGGATGTCGTAGTCGAGCTCGTACTGGCTGACTTTGTCCGCCACAAAGCGGCGCAGCCGCGGGATGTTGAGCGGCTCGCCCTGGACCCCGCGCAGGCAGACGTCGGTGCAGGGGTGGAAGCAGACGCGGCCGCAACTGGCCGGCAGCGGATACGTGTCCATGATGATCCCCAGCGCGCCCTTGTCGTCGCCTTCAGCGATCTTCTTGACGTAGCCGGGAACGTTGAGGTGCGCGGGGCAAGCCTTGACGCACGGCGGGTCCTGGCACTGCATGCAACGATCGGCTTCCGCGCGGACGCTGTCCTCGTCGTAGCCGAGGGCCAGCTCCTGGAACGTCATCCGCTCTTCGGGCGCGACCTTGCGCTCCGGGAGCTGCTCGTACTCGTAGTGGCCTCGCAGTCGCTCTTTCAGTTCGTCGTCGGTCAGTCTCGGCATCATCCACCCCTCCGGTAACGTGAGTGTGCGGACACGGCCCGGCTTCGCCAATGATCTCGATCATTGGCGAAGCTGCCCGAGCTCAGGTCACGTTCTGGTTTTTCCGCCATATCTCGATTTCGTCGTGTCATACAAACTTGTCCGTTTATGGGCATCGCACTGTCCTCATTAGGAGGTCGCCGCCGACTCCATGACGAGCGCCTGGCCGGCCTCAAGCGCCTGGGCGTTCAGGTCGCGGTGCTTGTCGGGGACGCGGCGGAGCACGGCCGTCTTGAGGCTCTCAGCCGAAACGACCTCGGCCAGCGCGTTGAGCGCGCCGAGCGCCACGACGTTGGCGACGACCTTGTGGCCGACCTCGACCGCGGTCTCCGTGATGGGGAACGCGTGGATCTGCGCCTCGCTCGAACTCCCATCCAGTTCCACGTAGGTTGCGTCGACGATCACGAGCGTCTCCTCGTCGGCGTCGCCGACGTATTTGTCGAACGATTCCTGCGAGAGACAGAGGATCACGTGGGGCTCCACGACCTGCGGATAGGCGATCGTCTCGCGGGCGATGATGACCTCCGCACGGCTGGCGCCGAGGCGGGCCTCCGGTCCGTAGCTCTGGGTCTGGACCACCTCGAGCCCGTCCAGCACGGCCGCCTCGGAGAGGATGACGCCGGCGGTGATGAGCCCTTGGCCGCCCGCGCCGCTCAGCCGCAGCTCCACCCGGCCACCGGGCGCCTGTCGCGTCGTCATCGGGACCTCGCCTCCTCACAGCGCCGTCGATAGATGTCGGTGTACTCCTCGCGGGTCTCTTCGACGAACACACCCGTCGGTCGCGCGCTCATGTCGACGGGACGTTCATGGCTGTTGGAGTGCCCGTTGCCGCCCTGC
>JAHEOA010000190.1 GCA_018609825.1 Candidatus Bipolaricaulota bacterium
ATCGCCGCCCGGAACATCCGGGCAAGGGCACTTGTAAACGTGCCTATCGCAGTCCGTTGTGATTCGTATCACTCTGCGGATCACCGCTCCCTTGCGAAACATGGAACTGCAAGCTCCTCGCTTTAGCGAGGGGTAGTTTACAAGCACGCACTCTCCCTATGAAGTGGGTTCAACGGGTCAACCGAACGACACCGTTAGGATGTGGGCGTGGTGCCCGTGGCGCCCTGCCAGTGAGCGATGCCGACAAGGATCGTGGCCTCGCCCGTCACCTTGTCCTTGCTGCGGGCGAAATCCGGCTGCTGTTGGATGTGGCAGGACTCGCCGGTAAAGCTGTCCTTCGTGCCCGACTCGTCCTGCGCTTCGATCTGGAACTCGGTATCAATGGAATCGCGGAGCAGCTTCATGATCTGGCCCTCCCAGGCGTGCTCGGAGATCGTCAGCTCACAGGTCGCCCCGCGATGCGGGTTCTTCCGAAAGGACGTCGGCCCGTCCGTGCTGGATTCGAGGTTCCACCGCTCCTCCGAAGGCGAAATGGTGAACTCGTCCCAGCCCACGATGACGGTTCCGTTGATACGCAGCGTGGCAAATTCCGGGTTGTACGTAATCAATGCGAACCTCCAAATGCGAAAGCGGGAGACGGGCGAACCCATCCCCCGCTCGCGTCACTCAGTTCAAGTCAGCTCGTCGTTAGACCGCTCCGGGGACGACCGTGAAGCTCTGGAACTCTTGGAAGGTGGCGTAGACCGTGAGCTTCACTTCCTCGATGGCCCCGGCCGGATGGATCAAAATGGTGATGCCGGTCAACTGGCGTGCGGCACGCTCCAGCGTCGGAATGTCCTTGAGGTCGGGCATCCGAATCTCGTAGAGCGGGCGCAGGTTGCCGTTTTCGTCGTAGTCGACGGCGATGACTTGCCGTGTCGTCGCCAGGGCCAGCTCCTCGTTGATCGCGCCCTTAACCACGCTCATGCCGCGCGGATCAAGCGGCAGCTTGGGGTTGTTGCGCAGGGCGCGCAGGATGTTGGACTGGATGCGCAGCCGCAGCCAATCCTTGTCGCGGCGCCAGTCGGCAAAAGAGCCGTCCGTGGCCCAGGAGCCGGTCATGACCGGCGCACCGCGCGCCTTGGCGTAGGTGAACAGGCCCGGCGAACCCGGCGCCTGCCCCCGCAGCACGGCGATGTCGTTGTCGTTGACCTTGGCGGCGGGGATGCCGTTGAGCCGCTTCCACTTCAGCGTCAGACCGCCCGGCGAAATGCCGCCCCAGAGGCCGACAATCGCCGCTTCGGGGAAGAGCGCCTCGCTCTGGTCGTGCCAGAAGATGAGCGCCCGGTCAGTGCTCATGTTTTGCGCCATGGTGTGCATCGTGCTCGGGCTCTCCAGGTTGTTGTCATCCTTGGACGTGCCCCGGTTGCCCGTGGCGTAGAACATGAGGCGCGAGGAAACGGCATCGGCCAGCTCCTCCCGGTCGCCGTCCAAGCCCGGAACCTTGTCGCCGTCGTCGTAATCGCGCGTGGGGCAGAGGAGGAAGTACGGGTGCTCGCGGTCGTTCTCCTGGATGGTCTGCCACATCACGTTGAGCGCCCGCGTCAGCTCAGCGGGGCTATCGGACGTGTTGCTCCGGTCCAGGCTGACCATCGACACTGTCTGGAACGTGCCGGAACCCGTGCCCGGATCGGCGTTGTCGGGGTCGAGCGACACCGCAAAGTGTTCCGTGGCGGCGTCGCTTTCGTTGATGGCAGTGCGTACCTCGTCGGCCGTGGCCGTAATCGTTCCCGCACCGTCGTTGGCGAGGTTGACCGTCAGCTTGTGACCGTAGGTCGTCGCTGAGACGCTGACCGTCGTGTCGTCCTCGCCGCCGCCGGGATCAACCGCCTCGAACTCCAGGTCGTCGCCGACGGGGCCGAAGTCGGCCGCCTTGATGATGAGGCCCGAGTCAGTGCTGGTGTCGCCGACCTTGACCGTGGCGAACTTGTACTCGGTGCGCTGGATGTTGAAGATGGCCAGCCGCTCAACGTGCGGCTTCTGGCTGAGAATGCGATTGGCCATCTTGTAGGCCGGGGCGGTCGTGTCGTGGTCTTGGCCGACCGCGTCGATGCTCGTGTACTCGCGGAACTCATCCTGAAGGTCCGTCTTGCCGGGGTTGATGTCGAGGATCACCGGCATGGACACACTCGGCACGGCCAACGGGAAGGTTGCGTCAATGATGGAGACGGAAATGTCGGAATCGAACCAGGCCATGGTTAGGCGACCCCCTTCCCGAGAAACTCAATCGTGCCGTCCGAGAGCAACGCCTCGAAGCGGTTGTTCTGGCGCAGCTCGGCCCACTCCTTGTCGCTCAGCGTGTGCTCGGCGTTGGCCGGGATGATGTACTTGTTGGCGCGATAGGTGACGGGGGCAGTCAGTTCGCTGCGCACAATCAACTTGCTGGGGTCATCGGGGTCCTCGCGGAGCACGAAGACTTCCGCGTCCGCAATCGCCCCCTTCAGACGGTCACAGTTGCGCTCCAAGGCGCGGTAGGCGTCGGCGTCGACCTTCTGGTCGCCCGGCACCAACACAATCTCCACGGGAAAGAACCCGCGCCGATGCGGCGCCACCTGTTGACCGCCATCCGGTTCGTTCATCAATACCTTGACTGGCATGGGGTCACACTCCTTCGTCTGTCATCGGGCAATCCCATCCCCATCGGCATAGAACGACCATGCCGTCGGGCGAACCGTCGCTCGTTGTTGGGCGTGTCAAGTCAGTCAGTTGCCGACGAAGTCCGAGGCGGTGCGCCACGTTCCGACCGGCTGCTCGCCGAAGAACGTCTGCACCTGAAGCATCGCCGACGTGATGGGATCGCGTTTGCGCTCAATCGTCGCCACCGCCTGGAACGTCACGTCCAGATCGGCGCGATGGAAAATCTCTTGGCGGTCGGAGACCTGTTGCGCGGGCGTCAGGCTGCCGGATTCCTCGACCCGCAGCTCGTGGAGATTCTGAGGGTGCGGTTGCCCCTCATTGCCCCACAGGCACCCCACCAACAGGTCCTCATCCGCCACCTCGTTGAAATACTCAAGCAGTAGGTTGCCGAGCAGGTTGCTTTGCCGTTCGCGGCGCGCCAGGCCGGACCACTGCATCGCCGTAGTGCCGTGCAAGGGACGCTGGAAGTAATAGTCGGAGCGCCAAACCGTGAAGCCGACGCCGTTGTTGAAGAGGATGGGCGCGTTGAGCTTGGCACGGTGCTCGTCCAGGAATTGGAGAATCCGTGCCGACTTGTCCGTGTCGTCGTTGACCACCAGGTCCCAGGGGAGCGCGTCGTTGGCGCTGAAGCTCGTATCGCTGACGAGCAGCGTGCCGTGATCTCGGGCGCGCGTCGTCGTTCCCGTCATGACCTCAGTGGCCCGAGGCACCTCGCGGTCGTTATTCCTCATCGGCTTGGGCCAGCCCACGTCCGAGGGCGCAAACAGCGTCGTGAACGAGTAGAGGATCTTCGGATGGGCGTCGCGGCTCCCCGACGGCGGCTGAACCGATCCCTCGTCCTGAAAAGGAACGATGCGGTCCATCCAAGTCGACTTGGGATCGTTCACGCCCGCAAGGTTGTTGAACGAGGCATGGGCGTCCTTCTCCACGAGAAAGTCCGCCAATCCGTCGATCAGCACCCGCGTCAGGTCGTCGTAGGGGAACGGGGATTGGGTCATGGATCACACCTGGAGCGACTCGCCGCAATGGGGGCAGTCAAAGCCCGCTTCGGCCCACTCCTCGTCGTCGAAGACGTGCTCGCAGTGCGGGCACGCCAGCTTGATCGCCATGGCAGAGTTACTCGTCACGCTCCACGTAGGTCACGCTGTTGAACATCGCGCCGGTTTCAAACAGCAGCGTGTCGTCGCCCTTGCGCTCGACCGTTGCCGTCGCCAGTTGAGGGTGGTTGACCTGCTTGATGTGCTTCTTAATGAGCTTGACGAGCGTCTCGCCCATCCGTTCCTTGATGTCTTGAGTACGCCGACCCATCATGAGCGCCGAGAACCATTGGCGCAGCATCTCGTCCTTGCGCCGCCCGTCGAACTCCTCGGCGGCATGTTCCATGAAGGCCCAGCCGCGATAGCTCATGGCGTCCGTGGCCCCGCTACCCGCATGGGGCACGGGATAGCGCGGATACCAGTTGGGAGGAATGTCCTGGCCCTTGTAGCGGTTGTTGATCGCACGGGCTTTGACGATGTTCTCCTCCGAGACTTCCTCTTCAGGGAACCCCGCCGCTGCCACGCCCGTCTGATCCGCAAGCTCATCCAGGGCGTCGAGCTTGTTGTCAAATTGTCGGTTGGCTTGGGCTTTCACGCGAATCATGGCGTCACGTAGTTCGGGTCGCGTTGCATCAGGAACCAGCGGTAGCCGCCCAGCTCCGTGAAGTTGGCGATCTCTTGGACCACTTCGTAGGCATCAACGTCTCTCCCGAATGGGAAGGTCCGCGTGCCGTCCTTGTTATCGCCTTGGACGTGGACTGAGATCGCATTGCCGTCGGTGTCGTGGATCTGCCCGTCGGTGGTGGGCACGATCAGCTCCATCTCGTGGGCCTCTTGCGGCCCTTGGTCGCGGAACTGGACGCCCATATCCGAATCCGTCGACTGGGCGGAGAACGCAACGGCCCGAATCTGGGCTTGATCCACACCGCCCGGAATCCAGGCGTTGGTGTACGGATCGCGATGGCCTTCTTGGGGCACGTCGACGTCGATGGGGGCAACCTTGTTCGCCCACTTGTGCGCCGTCTTCTGAATCCGAGAGAGAATGGCCATCGTCAGACCGCCGCGTGGGGAACGCCCACGATCTTGAGAAACTCCTTCTCAAATACGTTGGCCGGACGGTCATGCCCCCACTCGGCAGCTTCGTCCGAGACCGAGATCGGCCCCAGCGACTCGTCCTGGCCGGTGGAGAAGGACGTGCCGCCCTCCAACTGAGTCGTGTAGAGGGCGGCCGCCTTGTACCGTTGCGCCAACTCGTATTTGAGGGTGTCCTCGATGCGATAGACGTCGCCTTCGGCAAACTCGATGTCGTCGTTCAGGTCAACCGTGTCGGTGTCGGCAACCGCTTTGACCGTCGATTGATACTCGCTCTTGTCCTTGTTCCGGTTGCGGGCGGAGATGTTGCGCACGCGGGCATTCGGCTGCACGACGCCCTCGAACCGAGCGTCGACGTCGATAACTTGCCCCGTGACCTCTTTGTCGACCGTCCCCTTCAGCCAGAAGTCATACTCCTGGATGATGGGATAGCTGTCGTCCACAGCCTGGCCCACCTGATTACTGTCAACCGGCACGCCAGCCTGCTCTAAGAGGCCAGTCACGATCTGGGTTGTTGTATAGGACATGAGCGAGTTGTGTCAGATCAGTTCAGTTTACGAGAGCTCGACGTTCTCCATGAGGCCGAACAGGCCCTCGTGGCGCAGCTTGAAGTCGACGCCGAGAATCGCCCGGAAGAGGGTCTGGTCCTTGAGCTGGAGCTGTTGACCCTCGCCGGTCATGCTGAGCTCCATCGTGAGCCCTTGAGCGATGACGGCCTCGTTCCAGATGCCGTAGAAGATGTCGGTCGTGTCCGGGCTGCCCGTGTTCGTCGGCACCTGCTCGCTGGTCACGAACTGGACCTGCTGCGGGCCGATGAAGACGCGCACCGGCTCATTGCCCTGCGGGGGCTCCATGATGATGAACTGGCCGGCGTCGTCGCCTTGCGTCACGGCATCGGCGCGGAACTTGGCCAGCTCAGCCTCGATGTCGGCGTTGAAGACGAAGACCGGCTCGCCCGTGGCGTTGTTCCTGCGCAGGTTGCGCCGCGCGTTGATGAAGTCCTCCGGTGCCAGAGCCGAGCCGCCCAGCGCCGTGTCGATGCCGTTGGTATTGGCAATGCCCTGCGGCATGTTCGCGCCGCCCGTGCCATAGAGCATCTTGTGGTCGCGCTCCAGCGCCAGCACACGGGTCAGGTCCTCGCGGATCATCGCCTCCATCGACGGCGTCGCGTGACGGAGCATCCGGTTCGAGGCGAAGACGGCGCCGGCGAGTTGCTTCTCGCGGAACGCCAACGACCCGAAGCTCAGGTCGCTATCGTTGATCGTCTCGTTCTCGCCGACCCAGTAGGCCGTCGCGCCGCCCGTCTGCTTGGGCATGTCCATGCTGCCGGACTGCGGCAGGTCGATGACCCGCGCTCCGGCCCGCTCAACGACGGACTGAGCCCGCAAGAGCGGAATGATCTCGGCGGCCTGCTGGGGCTGAACGAAGACGCCGCCCAGCGTGTCGTCGTCCTCGCCGAGCGCACGGGTCTGGCTATGCGACATCCTCCGCTGCATCCGCTCGGACGCCGGCACGTCCTCGAACATCTCGTTGAGGCCGATCTTGGCGAACTCCGGGTGGAGCTCGCTGAGCGCCTGCGGGTTCAACGGGGCGAGGATGCCGCCCTCTTCGGTGCGATACCCCAGGTCATCCAGGGTGTGGGCAATCTCGGCCTCGGTCTTCGCGCGATCAATCTCGCCGTTGGCGAGGGCGCCCATGAGCCGCGTAAAGCGGAAGCCGCGCGACGTGTTCGGGCTCTCGCCCTTGATGGGCGTCGGTGCCCGCCTGGTGCCGTCGTCGTTGGGCTGGGCAGCCTTCGCGGTGCTGACGGCGCGGCGATGGTTGCCCGCGTCGCCCTCGTCCGCCTCGGCCTGCTGCTCCTTGTAACGCTCGGCCCGATCCAGGATTTCCTGCACGTTGGGACTCGTCTCTGTCTTAGGCATGATCTCCTCCAATGAAAAACGCCCCAGCAAACCGGGGCGGGACTGGAATCTCTCGTTGGTTGATTGAGCTACGCGCTACTCGTCGTCGCCCGTGTCCGTGTCGTTGGGCAGAATCTCGTCGAGCGTGTCGGTCAACTGCTGGTTGATCTCGCGCTCCCGCTCCAACTGCTCCTTGAGCGACTCGACCGTCTCGTCGTCAGCGTCGTCTCCGTCGTCGTTGGCGTCCAGACGAGCACAGGCATCGGCAATGGCGGAACGAATGACCTCGGGCCACTGGCTCAACCGCTCAGCATACCCCTGGACGA
>JAHEOA010000191.1 GCA_018609825.1 Candidatus Bipolaricaulota bacterium
CCTCGTGAGCGTCCGGGTCAAAGTCTGGAGCGATCACGACCTCGAAGAACCGTTCAACGATGCGTTCGGCCGTCGCCCGATCCACGTTCCGATTCAGCCCGATAATGCCGCCGAACGCCGACAGCGAGTCAGCTTGATAGGCCCGCTCAAACGCCTCGTTTAGAGTCTCATGCACAGCCGCTCCGCACGGACTCGTGTGCTTGATGACGACGGCGGCGGGTTCTTCAAACTCCGATACGGCCTTGAGCGCCGCGTCGGTGTCCAGGACGTTGACGTAGGAGAGCTTTTTCCCCTGGAGTTGATGGATCGCTTGTGGTCCGTAGAGTGCGCCCGCTTGATGCGGATTCTCTCCATAGCGCAGTTCCAGTTGGCGCGGTTCGCCGATGGCCAGTGATTCGGGGAAGGTCTCGCCCGAGCGGATCCAGTTCGCAATCCCGACGTTGTACCGGGTGACGTGGTCGAACGCCTTGGCGGCCAAGCGTCGCGACGCGGCCTCGTCCATGCCGCCCAAGGCGTCAATGTCGTCGGCGACGCTCGGGTAATCGTCGGGATCCACGACGATTCCCGTGGATGAAAAGTTTTTGGCGGCGGCGCGGACGAGCGCCTCGCCGCCGATGTCCACCCATTCCATGGCGTCTTCATCCGACGTGTGCTCATGGACTTGAGCCTCAAACGGATAGAGGTTGACGACGACGAGGTCGATCGGCTCGATGCCGGTCTCGGCCAGTTCATCCATCTGTTCCGGATCATCCCGCCGAGCGAGAACCGCGGCGTGGACGTGGGGATGGAGCGTCTTGACCCGACCGCCGAGCAGCTTTTCAAATCCGGTGATCTCAGACAGATCGATCGCAGTCAGTCCGGACTCGCGCAGGGTTCGTGCCGTGCCCCCCGAGGCGATCAGCTGCACGCCGCGACGGGCCAAGGCGGATGCGAAATCGACCAGCCCCGTCTTGTCCGAAACGCTCAGTAGGGCTCGCCGTATCTCAATCATGCGCGTTTCCATCCTCTGACCTGTATCCGCCGCCGCCCGGCGTGCGGATGCTGATCACGTCACCCGTTTGGAGTTGGCGGCTTCCCTTCGAAGGAAAGGGCGTCTCCTCGTCACCGAGGATCAATATGTCTTCACCAGGACGTCCCGGTCCGCCGCCCTTCAGCCCGTAGGGTTGTGATCGACGACGGTCGGCCAACAGCGAGACCGTCATCGGCACCAGCGCGCGAACGTCGCGACGCAGGCCATGGCCGCCGCGATGTCGGCCTTCTCCGCCGCTGTCGTCGCGGATTTCGTAGCGGTCGACCCGAACGGGATAGCTGGACTCGATGACCTCGATCGGGGTATTGAGGGTGTTCGTCATGTGCGAGTGCGTGGCATCGGGGCCGTCGCCATGGGCGCTCGCTCCAACGCCGCCGGCGATCGTCTCGTAGAACGTGAACGGCTCGCCCGTCTCCGGGTTGACGCCGCCAAATGTGAAATTGTTCATCGTCCCCTGGCTGGCCGCCATGGCCCGTTCGGGCACGGCTTCCGCCAGGGCTCGGATCAGGACGTCGACGATCCGTTGGGACGTCTCCAGGTTGCCGCCCACTACGGCCGCGGGCGGCTCGGCGTGGACCAACGATCGCGCGGGGGTCCGGATCTCGATCGGGCGGTAACATCCATCATTGGGCGGAATCGTCGGATCCGTCACACAACGCAGCGTGTAGTAGACGGCCGAGGCGGTCACCGCAAACGGGGCGTTCAGGGGGCCGTCCGTTTGGGCTGCCGTGCCCGCGAAGTCAACCCTCAGTTGGCCGCCGTCGATCGTGACGGTCGCACGGATCGCGAGATCCGGATGACCATGCCCGTCGTCGTCCAAGACGTCCTCTGCCGTGTAGCGGCCGTCGGGCAAGCGTTCGATCTCGGTTCGCATGCGGCGCTGAGCGTAAGCATTCAGTTCCGCCATCGCGTCCGTCAGCGTCGCCCAATGGAAACGATCCACGAGGGCTTCCACGCGCTGTCGGGCCGTCTCGTTGGCAGCGTACTGGGCACGAAGGTCACCTTCCCGTTCCCGGGGCGTGCGGACGTTGGCCAGGAATAGCGCCAGGGCCTCGTAATTCAGCTGGCCCCGTCTCCATAGCTTGATCGGCGGCATCCGGAAACCCTCTTGGTAGATCTCGGTCGCATCGCCCGCGACGCTTCCGGGCTGCATTCCGCCCACGTCGGCGTGATGGGCCCGGTTGGCGGCGCAGGCTTGCAGGGTTCCCTGGTCGTCGAACAGCGGCGTCACGAGCGTCAGATCGGGCAGATGCGCCCCGCCGTGGAAGGGATCGTTCACGGCCACGCCGTCGCCCGGCTCGAAGGCTTTGACGGCGTCGATGGCCGCCGCCACGGAGAACGGCATCGCGCCGAGGTGGACGGGGATGCTTTCCGACTGGACGAGCATGCGGCCGTCGGCATCAAAGAGCGCCGTGGAGCAGTCGTGGCGCTCGCGGATGTTGGGACTGAGCCCCGTCCGAATCAGCGCCGCCAGCATCTCCTCCGCCACGCCCGTCAGCGCGTGGCGAAGAACCTCCAGTTGGACCGGGTCGAGGCTCATCTGCCGTCGAAGGCGTAGACGAGGCTGTTGCTGGCGCCGACCACCAGTTCGATCTCGCCGTCGTTGTCGATGTCGGCCAACGCGGGCGAGGAGAAGATGATCGGCTGCAAGCCCGTGCCGGCCGTGGAGAACGTCCAGTCGACGTTCAGGGTTCGTCGGCCTTCGATGGCCTTCAGCACATAGAGCGTGAAGTCATGCGAGCCGACGACGATCTCCAACTGGCCGTCGCCGTCGATGTCGCCCAGCGATGGGGACGATTCGATCTTGTTGTCGGCCTGGTGCGTGTACTTGACTTGCGCGTTCCCTTGGCCGTCCCCGGTTCCGCTGAAGACGTAGAGCGTCCCCTTGTTGGTGCCCAAGACGACCTCGGTTTCGCCGTCGTTGTCGACGTCGCCCAAGGCGGGGGACGAGATGATCCGTTCTTCCCCGTCCTCATCCGTCACTTGGAAGAACCACTTCGGTTGGCCATTTCGACCGCGCAGCGCATAGACGCCCTTCTGACCCGGTGATGTGACCTGACCGAACCCGAAGACGACTTCGGCCTCGCCGTCGCCGTCGATATCGCCGATGGCGGGAGACGACTCGATGCCGTTGTCCGTGCGGAAGCGCCACTTCGCCTGACCTGATGCCCCATCCAACGCGTAGACGAGGTTGTCGTAGGAGCCGATGACGACCTCCGGTCGGCCGTCGCCGTCGATATCGCCCACGGACGGCGAGGAGAACGTGCTCGTCTGCAGCGGGAAGACCCACTTGCGGCGCTGGCGGCGGGCATCGAGCGCATAGACTTGGTTGGACGCGACCACGATCTCGGGCTGCCCGTCCCCGTCGACATCCGCGATGACCGGCGAGGACCGGACGCGATTGAGCGTCTTGAATCGCCACTTGGTCTGCCCCGTTGCGCCATCGAGGACGTAGAGGTGACGGTCGTCCGACCCAATGGCGACCTCAACCTGGCCGTCGCCATCGACGTCGCCCAAGGCGGGCGAGGACCAGACCAGATCCCCCGCCTTGATGCGCCACTTAGGGGTTCGGGTCAAGCCGCTGGAGGCGCCGTCCACCGCGTAGACGAACCCGCGGAAGTCGCCGAAGACGACTTCGGGCATGCCGTCGCCGTCGACATCGCCCACGGCCGGGGACGACTCCACGTCGGATTCCGCTCCGAAGCGCCACTTCTGCTGCGGTCCTTGGATACGTCCCTGCTTGGGAGTGAACCCGGTTCGGGGCAGGCCGCGTCGGAACATGGGCCAACTCAAGTCGGGATCGCTCTGCGCGGCGGCGGCCTGCTTGGCGGGCCATGCGCTCGCGCTCAGCGCGATCGCCAGGGACGCGCCGGTTCGTCTTAGAAAGCCACGTCGCGTGATCATCCATTCGCTCCTTGTGCCATTTGCACGGCGTTTCCATCATCGTAGCGTCTCCCGCACGGGATTTCGAGCCCCCGTTCAGCTCGGGGCGGACCGGACCTCGTCCAGGATGAGGCGCTCCTCGAAGGCCCCCCTCTCGCGAGCTTTCTGGGCCCGCATCTCGTCCAACTCCGCCCAGCCGACGCCGTTCAGCTGGCCCAGAGTGCGGATGGCTTCCAGAAGATCGGCCAGTTCCTCGATCTCGCCCGATTCGGCGAACTCCGCCAGCTCCTCCCGGAGCTTTTCCAACAGTTTGTTCCCGTACTCATCGTCATCGGCCTGATGCGTGATCGGAACCTCGCCGACCTCGCGGATGATGCCGGGCACCAGGTCGCGCACGAGCTTCCCGTATGTCATGTCGATCCCTGGCCTCCCACGTTCAAAGTTGGCTTGCGGACGCCTTTATCGGCAAGCGCACAAGCCCTGTGCTCACATTGCACGAGCGGAGCCAACGTCGCGCAAATCGCTGGACCATACGACGACGGTGCTCAAGAGACCTCGAAATAGCGATGTCGGTGCGCTCGACAGTCGGGATTGAACGCAGCGTCACACTGGGGACAGCGATTGTCGCAGTCCAGATAGGCTCGAATCGTCAGCTCGGTTCCGCAGCGGCCGCAAAGCACGGCATACCGATCGATGTCGTCGCTCGACCAGACCTCGGCAGGATGATCGACGGTCTCGGCGTGACAGCGATGACAGGGAAAGTATTCACCGCAGCACTTGAACTTGATCGCCACGATGTCGCGTGGACTGTCGTAGTGGATGCAGCGGGTCTCGTCGTCGATCGGCTGGCCCGGGGTTCTCATCCCGTCTCCAAGATGACGTTCCCCCATCGATCGGTTCGCCCCCGCCAATGCGGCGGCACCACGATCGTCGATTCCGGGCCCTCGATCACGGCCGGCCCGCCCATCTTCCGATTTCGTGCCAGATCCGCTCGCTCCCAGACGTCGGCGTCACAGCGGCCGTGGCCGGCGAAGTGGACCCCGCGTTTCTGGGGCTCGGCCGCAGATGCGGACGCTGAGGACTCCGCGAGCGTCGGTCGCTGCCGCGTCGCGATGGAGGTGAGTCGCAGCGTCACCCACTCCGTCGGGTGGTCGTCCATGGCGTATCCGTAGCGGCCGCGATGCGTTCGATGGAATCGGGCGCTTACGTCCCGGATTGCCTGCTCGGTGACGGCCGGAAGGTCCAGCTCGAGCGAATAGGCTTGGCCCTGATATCGCATCTCCACGGAGCGTTGATGCTCGATCCTCGCCGCCTGTAGCTCGCGCTCCGCATCCGCTTGAAGGCGGTCGAACCGCTGGCGGACCTCGCGTGGATCGACCTGATCCGAGGGTTGGACCATCGACTGCGCACGGTCCTGGCGCTCGTCGGTGGCCAGCATCCCGAGCGCTGAGAGGACGCCGGCAGCCGTCGGGACGAGCACCGTTCCCACCCCGAGGCTTGCGGCCAGCGACGGGGCATGGAGCGGCCCGGCGCCGCCGAAAGCCAGCAGTGCGAAGTCACGCGGGTCGTGGCCCCGCTCGACGGTCACGACCCGGATCGCCCGCTCCATGTGGGCGTCGGCGATCTTCAATATGCCGAGAGCCGCCTCCTCCACGCTCATCGTCAGCGGATGGGCCACTCCGGTCTCAATCGCACGTCGGGCGCGCTCAAGGTCGAGCCCTCGTCCGCCCAACGGGCGCTCCGGATCGAAGCCCCCCAAGACGAGATGGGCGTCGGTGACCGTCGGTTCGTCGCCCGTGCCGAACGCGGCCGGTCCCGGATCGGCGCCCGCGCTGTGGGGCCCGACGCGCAGGGCCTTACCTGCGTCGATCCAGGCCACACTGCCCCCGCCCGCACCGACCGTGTGGACGTCGACCATCGGAGCACGCACCTCGTAGCCGCCGACGCGCGTCTCGGTCCGTTGCTGCGGTCGGCCGTTCTCGATCAGCGCGACGTCGCAGCTCGTCCCGCCCATGTCAAGCGTGATGACGTGGGAAAACCCGGCCAATGTGCCGATGTATTGCGCGCCGGCCACGCCGCCTGCCGGGCCCGATAGCAACAGACGCTCGGGGTGCCGGGCAGCAACGCTCGACTCGGCGAGACCGCCGTTCGACTGCATGATGGTCAAGGGCGCGCGGACGCCGTCAGCCTCCAACTGACTCGATAGACGTTCGAGGTAGGTGCCGACGATCGGGCGCAGCGCCGCGCTCACGACGGTCGTGGAGGTTCGTTCGTATTCGCGGTACTCGGGCAGAACGTCCGAGGAGATCACGACCGGCATCGACAGTTCGTCCTCCAGGCGATTGCGCACCTGTTGTTCATGCGTCGGGTTCAGGTAGGAGAAGAGAAAGCAGACGGCCACGGCGTCGACGTCGCACAGCTCGGAGATCAACTTGGCAAGCTCGCGCTCATCCAGGGACTGCAGGACGTTGCCCTGGGCATCGACGCGCTCGGTCAGGTCATAGCGGCGCTCGCGCGGGGCCATCGGCGCTGGGCGCCCCACGCGCCAGTCGTACAGCCTCGGGCGATTTTGGCGGCCGATGGCGAGGACGTCGCGGAACCCACGGGTGGTGATCAAGGCCGTCTTCGCCCAGCGGCCCTCGAGGAGCGCGTTCGTGGCGGCCGTCGTGCCGTGGACGAGCCGATCAACCTCGTCGAGGTCAAAGCCGGCTTGAGCGGCAAGGGCTTCCAGGCCCTGCAGCACGCCGCGATCGGGGGGATGCTCCGTCGGGACTTTGCGCAGCGTCAGCTCGCCCGCGTGCAGGGCCACCAGATCGGTAAACGTGCCGCCCACGTCAACGCCGATGGCTAAGGTCATGGCTCACGAAGGGTAGGGGATGCGGCTTGAGACGGCCAACGCGTCAGTCGTCGGACTTCATGGAGAGCCCGAACCGAGCCCGATCCACGTCGACGTCCACGACCCGGGCTTGGACGATGTCGCCCACCCGAACGATCTCGCGCGGATCCCGCACGAATTGATCGGCCAGTTGAGAGATATGGACGAGGCCGTCGCGATGGACGCCGACGTCGACGAACGCCCCAAAATCCGTCACGTTGGTGACGATGCCCTCCAGGACCATGTCGAGCTCCAGATCATCGATCTCGTGGACGTCCTCGCGGAAGCGGGCGTACTGAAACTCGTCGCGCGGGTCGCGGCCCGGCTGCTTCAGTTCGTCGAGAATGTCGAGCAGCGTCGGCTCGCCCACGCCGTCCCCCGTGTATCGGTTCAGATCGATCTCGTCCAACAGCTCGGGGCCTCGGACGAGATCGGCGATCGTCACGCCGAGGTCCGTTGCCATCCGTTCGACGAGGTCGTAGCGCTCAGGGTGGATGGCCGTGTCGTCCAAGGGGTTATCGCCGTTGCGGATTCGTAAAAACCCCGACGCCTGCTCGAAGGTCTTCGGCCCGAGCTTCGGAACCGCTTTCAGTTCCGCTCGATTGGAGAACGGGCCGTGTTCGTCACGGAAACGGACGATCGCCTGGGCCACCGACACATTGAGTCCCGACACGTGCTGAAGCAGTTGCTTCGACGCCGTGTTGACGTCGACGCCGACGGCGTTGACGCACGTCTCGACGGTATCGGCGAGCTTCTGTTGCATCAGCTTCTTGTCCACGTCATGCTGATATTGGCCGACGCCGATCGCTTCCGGGTCGAGCTTCACCAACTCCGCCAACGGGTCTTGGAGCCGACGCGCGATGCTGATCGCGCCCCGGACGGTCACATCCAGATCGGGAAACTCCTCGCGGGCGACGTCGCTGGCGGAGTAGACCGACGCGCCGGCCTCGCTGACCATGACGATCGGCACGTCCGGCGCGTCGTGTTTGAGCGCGTCTGTCAAGAAACCCTCCGTTTCGCGGCTGGCGGTGCCGTTGCCGAGCGCGACAATTTCGACTCCCTGATCGCGAATCGTTGCACGCACTCGATGGGCTGCCTCGTGGCGGGCTTGGTCGGAGCCGTGCGGATAGATCGTGGCGTGATCCAGAAACTTTCCGGTCGGGTCAACGCTGGCCAACTTGCAGCCCGTCCGGAAGCCGGGGTCCACGCCCAACGTCGGCGTCGGTCCGGCCGGCGGCGCCATGAGCCGATCATAAAGGTTCTCCGCGAAGACCTCGACGGAGACGCGATCGGCTCGCGTCTTCGTCTCCTTGCGGAGCTGGGTCGTGATCGACGGTTTCATCAGCCGATCCAGCGCGTCGCGCAGCATCTTGCGATACAGACGGTGCAGATCGCCGGATCCCGCCTGAAGCGCGGCGGATTCGAGGTCAGCCAACATCCGGCCGTCGTCGCCCTCGACCTCGACTGACAGAATTCCCTCGTCCTCGCCCCGCACCATGGCCAAGTATTGATGGGCGGCGACCGAGCGCACGGGCGCCTTGAAGTCGCGATACATCTCATAATTGGTCGACCCCTTCGGATGGCCGCGCTTCACGTGCGTGACGAGTTTCCCGTTCTCCCAAAGCCGTTGACGGATCTTGGCCCGCAGCTCGGCGTCTTCGGCGATGCCTTCGGCGAGGATGTCCGAGGCGCCCTGCAGCGCGTCGTCGGCCGTCTCAATCGCGTGCTCGGGATCGACGAACGGTTGGGCTTCCAACCCCAGATCGACGTGCGAGACGTCGGGCCGATTCAGGGATTGGAGTCGTTCGGCGAGCGGTGCCAGGCCGCGCTCGCGGGCCATGGTTGCTCGCGTGCGACGCTTCGGCTTGTAGGGCAGATAGAGGTCTTCCAGCTCCGTCTTCTGCGTGCAGGCTTCAATCTGCTGGCGCAGTTCGTCGGTCAGTTTTCCCTGTTCGTCGATGGATTGGAGGATCGTCTGTTTTCGAGCGTCCAGTTCTCGGAGATAGCCATGTCGTTCGAGCAGATCGCGAAGTTCGACCTCGTCCAATCCCCCCGTCTGCTCCTTGCGATAGCGGGCCAGAAACGGGACGGTTGCGCCGTCGTCGATCAGCGCGATCACGCGATCGACCGAGCGCTGCTGGAGGTCGAACTCGCGGGCGAGCGCGGCAGGGATGTCGGTCATATCGCCCTTATTGTGCGCGATGGCGCAAGCTGGGTTCAAGCGAACGGACTCAGTCGATCGGCGGCCAGTTCTGGAGGAGATGGAGCAGTCGTTCGTCGCTCCCGCGCGGTCCCATCAGCTGGACGCCGACGGGCAGGCCATCGGCGTGAATGCTCGGGACCGCCACCGCGGGCAGGCCGCCCAGGCTCGATGGCGTGACAAGCGCCAAGACACTCGATCGGAACGCCGCGGCCTGTTGGCGATCTTCGAGATCGGCAACCCGGGGAGCAACACCCGGAGAGCTGGGCAGCAGCGCCAGCGTGTCGCCGTCGCCGAAGAGCGCGTCCAGCGCCCGCACAAGCTCGGGTTCGCGCGAGATCGCTCGGCCGATATCGGCGACGCTCAGCTCAGATGCCGCCTTCAGCTTGCGTTCGACGTCCCAGCCGAAGCGCGGCTCGCGCTGCGCGATCCATTGTTGGTGGACGGACCAGACCTGCGCGCCGCCGATCACGCGCTGGACGTCGCGGATGTCTTCAAAAAGCCGCAGATCGGTCTTGGAGACGTGGAGGCCGAGCGAGGCCAACCGTTCGGCGGCGTGCTCGCCCGCGTCGATGCCGGCTCGGTCACTGAACGCCTCGGCATCCCGCAACACGAGGGCCCGCTCGAAGCCGTGCGAGGGGGGCGTGTCCCATGACGGAACAAGCACTCGAGCGACTCGCTGCAGGACCTCTGGGGACTGCGCCAACGCGCCGACGGTGTCGAGCGAGGGCGCGAGCGGTGCAAGCCCTTCGACCGGGATGCGCCCGTGGGTCGGCCGTATCCCGAAGATCCCACAAAGCGATGCCGGCAGTCGAATGGATCCCGCCGTGTCGGTGCCAAGCGCGAACGGGACCTTCCCGCTCCCTACGGCAGCGGCTGAGCCCGACGAGGACCCGCCGGCGATCCGCTCGGGATCGTGTGGATTGCGCGGCGTGCCGAAGTGGGGATTCACGCCGGTCAGTCCGTAGGCCAGCTCGTGGGTATGCGTCTTGGCGGTCAGCTCGGCGCCGGCGGCGCAGAGCGCGCGCACCGCCCAAGCATCGTTGGCGGGGGTCCCATGCCACTCGGCATAGGCGGGATTGCCGGCGTTGGTGGCGTGGCCGGCCACGTCGAACAGGTCCTTGGCCATGAATGACAGATCCGCCAACGGACCGTCGCTCGCGCGGGGATGACCGTCGACCCGCTCAACGATGGCGCCGAGCGGGTCATCCATCCCGAAGCTCGTCCCCCAGCCGGACGACCTCGCGCACCAGGAGGTCGAAGTCGCCCCGACGGCTGCGATGGTTCGTGATGGCGACCCGAATGACGTACGCGCCGCCCAGCATCGTGTAGGACGGCACGGCGATCCCCTGCTCGTGAAGCTCCATGAGGATCTCGCGATTCAGTCGATCGAGCACGTCCGGATCTATGCCTTCGGGAGCGTACCGAAAACAGACGATGTTGAGCGGCACGGGCGCCTTCAGTTCCAGCGACGGCGTCTGTTGCACGAGCTCGGCCAGGTAGCGGGCCTGATCGACGTTTTGTTGGATCAGCCGAGCGTATTTGTCGAGGCCGTGCTCCTTGAACGACATCCAGATCTTCAAACCGCGGAACCCGCGCGAGAGCTGGACGCCGTAGTCGCTGAACCACAGGTCGCCCGACCCCAGGCCGCGCTCGGCGTGTTCAAGATAGTCCGGCGTCAGCGAGAACGAGCGCCGGTGGGCCTCTTCGTCCCGAACGAGCGTGCATCCGGCCTCGTAGTTGACATACATCCACTTGTGCAGATCGAACGCCAGGGAGTCGGCCCGCTCCATGCCCTGAACCCGATGATGAAGCTGTGAGGTCAGCCTGGCCCAGGCGCCGAACGCGCCGTCGACGTGGAACCATAGATCCTCTCGTTCGGCGATGTCGGCCAACGCGTTGAGATCGTCAAACGCGCCCGTGTTGACCGTTCCGGCGTTTCCGACAAGACAGAAGGGGCGGTATCCGGCTTCCCGATCGCCGCTCAGTGTCTGTTCCAGACGGTCGGTGTCGATTTGGTAGTCGTCGTCCACGGGGATCTCACGCAGCGAGCTGTGGCCCAACCCGAGGAGCTCGACGGCCTTTTGGATCGAGCTGTGCATTTGCGTTGAGCCGTAGAGCGTCCAGCGGTTGGACGATGCCTGGAGGCCGTGCTCGCGGACGTCGAAACCGAGATGGGCGTTCCGAGCCACCGTGAGTCCGACGAGGTTGGCCATGGAGCCGCCGCTCGTGAGCAGCCCGCTGGCGGCCGCTGGAAACCCCATCAGCGCTTTGCACCACGCGATCACCTGGGCCTCGACGTCGTTGGCGACGTGGTTCCCGCCGCCGACGTTCGGGTTGAGCGTCGCGGCCAGCATCTCCGCCAGCGCCCCGGACGCCGTCCCCGTCCCGATGACCCAGCCCCAGAAGCGCGGGTGGATGTTGCCCATCGGGAACGGCAGCACGTGCTCTCGAAAGTCCAGATAGGCGCGCTGGGCGCCCTGCGGCTCGCGCGGCACGGGTTGACGCAATGCATCCCGTGCTTGATCCGAGACCGGCTCCCAGGCCGGGCGGTCGCGAACGGACGCCAGATAGTCGACCATGTCCTCGACCATCCGATGGCCAAGCTCCTTCAACTCGTTCCAATCCTGCGGATCGAGCGACTCTTCTCGGGGAGGTTCGTCGGCCATTCGGACTCCTTCACGTAGCGGGGAAGATCCGACGATGGGTCATCCGTCGGCGTCGAGCTGGAGCGCCACGGAGTTGATGCAGTAACGCCGCCCCGTGGGCTCCGGCCCATCGTCGAAGAGATGGCCGAGATGGGCGTCACAGTGGGCGCAGCGGACTTCGGTGCGGATCATGCCGTGGCTTCGATCCTCGAGGAGTTGGACGTTGCCCTCGTCGATCGCGTCCCAGAAGCTCGGCCAGCCCGTTCCGGATGGGTACTTTGTCTCGGAACTGAACAGCGGCGCGTCGCAGCAGACACAGCGATAGACGCCGTCGTCCTTGCAGTCCCAGTATTCGCCGGAGAACGGCGGCTCCGTGCCGCCCTCGCGACAGACTCGCTGCTGTTCGGGCGTGAGTTCGCGCTCGGTCGGGTTCGTCTCGGCCATCGGCGTCACCTCCTCCGAGTGCCGATCATAGCAGGGCAGCGCTCGCGCGTCGATCCATCGGAACGGGGCTCAATGCCGGCGGCGCGCTCAAGATCTCCTCGTCCACAGCGCGGTCGGCAGCGACGAGCCAATCGAGCGTCACCGAGGGGTCTTCGTGAATGGCGCAGGGACGCCGATGGGTGCGTCAAGGTCGCGGCTTGCCCTCGGTCGGGAACCCCAACGGGTAGTCCGCCGGAACTGGCCGGCTCCTCGGTCGACGGCCGATCCGACTCGTGGGATTTCCCTCGATCAGTCGGAATCGACGTAGCGTTCCGCAAGCGTCGGCGTCCGCAGCGGCGACAGCACCACGTAGCCCGATCGCGTTACGAGCACCGCCCGTCGCTTCCGACCGCGGGTGAGGTCGATCAGGCGGTTCTGCGCGTCGTACGCCTGGATCATCTCCTTGATCGGAAGCGAGTCAGGACGCGCGATCGCGACGATCTCGTCCTTGCTCACCATGTTGTCGAGGCCGACGTTCAACAGACCGTTGCTCATCTGGGTTCACCTAACCTTTCTTGGCTTTCTGCTCCTCGCGCTCGACGAACTCCTCGAGGGCTTTGACCACAAGGTAGTTGACCGAGCGGTCCTGCTCCTTGGCCAGCTTGTTGAGCCGTTCCACAGGGTCGCTCTCGCGCTTGCCCTTCGGCACGTAAATGGTCAGCTTATCCGTGGCCATGCGCTCCAAACGCCTCCTTAGGGGTGCTCTGTGAAACCATGATAAGCGGCCGGGCGGAATCTCGCCAGCATTGTGGCATATACCCCCTCATTCGGGCAACGATCGGCCTTGGCCCGTTCATAGCGTCTCGTCATTGGACGATCCACGGAAACACTCGCTGAGATCGGTCAGGATGGGGAACGACCGGCTAGCTCGACTCGGCAGGCGCCTCGATGGGTTCGGGCGGCGACGGCGGCTGCTCGGGGAGCCGCAACCGGACCTTCAGCACCTCGCGCGCGGTGGCGCTCTCCACCACGACGGTCACGCCGTCGATGCCGACGGACCGCCCCGGGCGGGGAATCTCCTCCAAGTGCTCGGTCACGAGCCCGCCGATCGTGACCGCGCCGTTGGCGGGCAGCTCCAGGTCGAGCTCCTCGTTGATCGCGCTCAGCTCGGCGTCGCCCTCGATGAGATACTCCCGCTCCGACAGTTGCCGGATCATGCGGCGCGGCTCGTCGTATTCGTCGCTGATCTCGCCGACGATCTCCTCGAGGACGTCCTCGAGCGTGATGATGCCGGCCATGCCGCCGAACTCGTCGACGACGATCGCCATGTGCTTCTTGTGGCTCTGGAACTCCCGCAGAAGGTCGTTGATCGGCTTGATCGTCGGCGTGAAGAACGGCGGCCGGACGAGCTCCCGATGGGCGTCCAAGAGCGTCTCGTCGTCGTAGTCCGCGCGCAACAGGTCCTTGGCGTGGAGGATGCCGATGATGTTGTCGCGGGCGCCTTCGTAGACGGGATAGCGCGAGTGTCCCTCCTCGACGATGAGCGCATGGACATCGCGCATCGACGTGTCACAGGCCAGCGAGACCACCTCCGGCCGCGGGACCATCACCTGGCGCACCACCAGATCGTCGTAGCTGAGAATGCGCCAGATCATGCGTTCTTCGGCCTCTTCCACGATGCCGTAGCGCTCGGCTTCGTCGAGCAAGTGCTCCAACAAATCCCGAACTTGCGCCTCGTTGACGGGGGCTTGATCGGACGGGTCCGGCGCGCTGGGAAAGACCAAGCGACGCAGGCCATGGCGAATGCCCTCGGACGCCCGTACGAAGGGGAAAAGCGGACGAATGACCCAGTAGAGGGGGCGCATGAGCGTCAGGACCCAGTTGGCGATCCGCTGTCGGCCCATGTAATAGGGCACCAGTTCGCCGAGGGCGATGAGATAGGCCGCGGCGATGCCGAACGCCAACCCGACTTTGGCCCCGAGGCTCCAATCGGGCGCCAAGGCGTAGCTGAGCATCGCGGCGGCGATGCCGGTCAGCGCCAACACCAGATCGGTCAGCAGCGCGACCGCGCCCATGACGCGCTGTGGCTGGGCCATGAGCGCGTGGATCATGCGATGGTGGCGGGGATGGGTTTTCGATAGGGCGGTAAGGCGCAGTCTGCCCAACGAGGCGACCGCCACTTCCAGCGCGGTCATCATGCCAGCCAGCACCGATAGGGCGGCCAGCGCTACGAATCCTAAGCTAGGATCCATTCACGCGTGCACCTCAATGTCCGTATTCTAGCTGGGCTGGCCAGACTTTGCAATTGGCGCAAGAGGTGGAGTAAGCTGGACGCCATCGGCAGCCGGACCCTTGACGCGAGGTCAGGGGCCGCTGCGCCGTGAGCGGGTTCATGAGAAACGCGAACCGCGAACCAGCGATCACGGGGCTGGATAACCTCACCTGAACGGGGGATGGGCGAGGGTGAACATCGACGACATCGAGACGCTCATCAAGCTGTTTGACCGCTCGGGACTGGGCGAACTGGAGCTCGAACAGGGCGAGACGAAGTTGGTGCTGCGCCGCACGCGGCCCGACTCCTTGGGTCCGGTGCACACCGACACGTCCGTGGGGGAGCGCTCGGCGTCGCCGGACGCGTCGCAAGGCGTGTCTGGGTCGTCCCGGTCGCCGGAGGCGCCGGCGCCGGATGGCGGGGCCAGCGAAGACGCGGCCGAGGGCTACGTCGTCAGTTCGCCCATCGTTGGGACGTTCTATCGGCGTCCCTCGCCCGAGGAGGAACCGTACGTCACCGTCGGCGATCGGGTCGACGCCGGCGACACGGTCTGCATCGTCGAGGCCATGAAGGTCATGAACGAGGTGCGGACCGAACGCGCCGGCATCGTCAAGGAGGTCCTCGTCGAGGACGCGGCGGCCGTCGAGTACGGCCAAGCCCTCATCCGGATCGATGAGTCCTGAGCGATTGTTCAACAAAGTGCTCGTGGCCAACCGGGGCGAGATCGCGCTGCGGGTGGTCGAGGCCTGCCGACAGCTCGGCATCCCGTCCGTCGCGGTCTTTTCCGAGGCCGACCGCGGGGCGCTGCACGCCCAGCTCGCCGATGAGGCCTACTGCATCGGCCCGGCGCCCGCGCGCGACAGCTACCTCAACCTGGCGGCCATCATGAGCGCGGCGGAGATCTCGGGCGCCGACGCCGTCCATCCCGGCTACGGCTTCCTCGCCGAGGACGCCCAATTTGCCGAAGTGTGCGAGGACTCCGGGCTGACGTTCATCGGGCCTTCCCAAGAGACCATGCGCCTCACCGGCGACAAACTGGCCACCAAACAGGCCCTGGAGGCGCACGAGCTGCCGACGGTGCCGGGCACCGACGCCATGTCGAGCGAGCCCGAAGCCCAGGAGGCCGCCGAGCGACTGGGCTATCCGCTCATCGTCAAGGCGGCGGCCGGCGGGGGCGGGCGCGGGATGCGCTTCGTCCACGATGCCTCAGAGCTTCTGCCGCGCTTCCATGCGGCCCGCCGCGAGGCCGAAGCCGCGTTCGGCAACGGGTCCGTCTACTTTGAGAGACACCTGGGCGATGCGCGCCACATCGAAGTCCAGATCGTCGCCGACGGGTACGGCCACGTCGTCCATTGGGGCGAGCGCGAATGCTCCATCCAGCGCCGCTACCAGAAGCTCATCGAGGAGACGCCCGCGCCGAACTTGGATCCCAAGCTCCGCGAGCGGGTCTGTGGGACGGCCGTGGAGGCGGCCCGCGCCCTCGGCTATCGCAACGCGGGCACCGTGGAATGTCTCGTCTCCGGCGAGGCCTTCCATATCATCGAGATCAACGCCCGCATCCAGGTCGAGCACCCGATCAGCGAGATGCGCGCCGGGCGCGATCTCGTCATGGACCAGATCCGCATTGCCGCGGGCGAGCAACTCGCTTACGCGCAGGACGATCTCGAATTGACCGGCCACGCGATCGAGTGCCGCATCAACGCCGAGGATCCGCTCAACGACTTCATGCCCGCGGCCGGGGACCTTCGCGTCGTGGGCTGGCCCGGCGGGCCGGGCGTGCGCATCGACACCCACATTTACGACGGCATCCGCATCCCGCCCAACTACGACTCGCTCTTGGCCAAGCTGATCAGTTCCAGTGACAACCGCGACGGCGCCCGAGCGCGGATGATCGGCGCGCTTCGCCGCCTCCAAATTGAGTCGCTGCCCACGACCGCCGAGCTGTGTCTGGAGATCCTGGAGCATCCCGTCTTCATCGCGGGGCATGCCACCACGCGCTTCCTGGAGGAGCAGTTGACCCAGACGCAAGGCTGAACGTCCGCACCTGACGAGCCGTTGCACGCCCTCCGACGACCGCATAGAATGGATTAATCGAGGACTGATCGAGCCCACAAGAGGCACCACTATACCGAGCGGCTCAGACGGATTGACCATGTTTGACGCACTCAGTGAGCGACTCAACAACGCGCTGACCAAGCTGAAGCGCAAGGGCAAGCTGACCGAGAATGACCTCGACGAGGGTCTCCGCGAGGTCCGGCGAGCGTTGCTGGAGGCCGACGTCAACTACAAGGTCACCAAGCGCTTCGTCGACAGCGTCCGCGAGAAGGCCGTCGGGCAGAACGTCATGGAGAGCCTGACGCCCGGCCAGCAGATCATCAAGATCGTGCGCGACGAGCTGACCGAGCTCATGGGCCAGCAGGCGCACGATCTCGATCTGTCCGCGCGCCCCGCCGTCTGGATGGTCGTCGGCCTGCAAGGCTCGGGTAAGACGACGACCACGGGCAAGCTGGCCAACCACTACCGCAGCCAAGGGCGACAGCCATTGTTGGCCGCCACCGACGTCCATCGGCCCGCGGCCATCGACCAACTGGAGCAGCTCGGCTCGCAGCTCGACCTGCCGGTCCACGGCGACGGGGAGACCGCGCGCGACATCGCCGAGGGCGCCTTGGACGAGGCCAAGCGGCGCACGCGCGACATGGTGCTGGTCGACACGGCGGGTCGATTGCAGATCGACGAGGAGCTCATGGCCGAGCTCGTCGATATCAAGGCGCGCGTCGAGCCGAGCGAGATTCTCTTGGTGGCCGATGCCATGACGGGTCAGGAGGCCGTCTCCATCGCCGAGACGTTCCACGAACGCCTCGGCCTCACGGGCATCGTCCTCACGAAGATGGACGGCGACGCGCGGGGCGGCGCGGCGCTGTCGATGGTCGAGGTCACGGGCGTGCCCATCGTCTTCCTCGGCACGGGCGAGAAGTCCGATGATTTGGAAGTGTTCCATCCGGATCGGCTGGCCCAGCGCATCCTCGGTATGGGCGACGTCCTGGGCCTCATCGAGGACGTGGAGAAGCGCGTCGACCAGCAGCAGGCCGAGGACCTGGCCAAGAAGCTGGAGGGCGACAAGTTCACGCTGGAGGATTTCCAGGAGCAGCTCTCCCAGGTTCGCAACTTGGGACCGCTGGATAAGCTCATGGAGAAGATGCCCGGGATGAGCGAGGCTCAAGGGAACGTCGAGGTCGACGAGGGCGAGCTGACCAAGGTGGAGGCGATCATCAACTCCATGACGCGCTGGGAGCGCCGCCATCCCGAAAGCCTCAACGGCAGCCGCAAAAAGCGCATTGCGGCCGGATCGGGCACCCGCGTCCGCGACATCAACTCGCTGTTGAAACGGTTCAAGGAAGCGAAGAAGATGATGAAGCAGATGAAAAAGATGGGCGGCGACGCCGGCCGCGGCGGCGGCTTGCCATTCTGATTGAAGCTCCCGCGGCATTGTCGAGGCCACCCGCTTTGGGGGCCTCGTGGAGATCGAGAGAGCACAAACGCGAAAGGAGACACAACCATGGCCGCCAAAATCCGTTTGAAGCAGGTCGGCAAGCGAGGCCAGCACACGTTCCGGGTCGTCGTGATCGAGGGGAGCAAGCCCCAGGACGGCCGAGTCTTGGAAGAGATCGGGCACTTTGATCCGCACTCCGACGAGCTCCACGTCGACGAGGGTCGAGCCCTCGATTGGCTCAGCAAGGGCGTCCAACCCAGCCAAAGCGCCAAGCAACTGCTCACCCGAGCCGGCGTCCGACAGGACAAGGACGTCCGGACCGGCACCGGTGCCTAGGGCCGTTCTGAGTCCGCCATCGTCCGCGCCACACTCGTGCGCGGACGGGAGTCCGTGAATGCTGCGCAAGCTGCTGGAGTTCCTCATCCGTCCGTTGGTCGAGGACATGGCCAACGTGCGGATCGAGTGCACGGAGACGCCGACCTTGACGCTGTTCTGTCTCTGGGCCCGCAAGGGGGACTTGGGGCGCATTCTCGGGAAGAAGGGCCAGACGATCGAGGACATTCGCCGTGTGATGGAGACCGTGGCGGCGCGCGAGGATCGCGAGGTCATCATCGACGTGCTGGAGCAACCGAAGCCGAAGTCCAACAAGAGGAAGCGTTCGTCCCCGTCCTGAGCGATGCGCCTCGACATCGTCACGCTGTTTCCCGAGTTGATTGAGCCCTACTTCGGCGGCGGGCTGTTGGGCGCGGCGCGAGAGCGCGGCGTCCTGGACGTCCATCTGCATCAACTCCGCGACTACACCGCCGATAAACATCGTCAAGTCGACGATCGGCCCTACGGCGGCGGGCCCGGCATGGTCCTCAAGCCCGAACCGTTCTTCCGCGCGGTGGAGTCGTTGGAGGACGCGCTCGGGCGGCGACCGCATGTGGTGTTGACGTCGGCACGCGGCGGCGTCTTCGACCAAGCCAAGGCCCGTGAGATGGCCCGTGAACGAGCGATTGTCATGCTCTGCGGGCGCTATCAGGGCGTCGACGAGCGCGTGTCGACGATCGTGGACGACGAGCTGACCGTCGGCGACTTCGTCTTGAGCGGCGGCGAGCTGCCGGCGCTCGTCATGGCCGAGGCGATCGGGCGCCTCGTGCCCGGCGTGGTCGGCAACCTCGACTCCCGGGAAGCCGACTCGTTTGCGGCGTCGGAGCAGTTGGGCCCGCCCCAGTACACGCGCCCGGTGGAATTCCGCGCCATGCGCGTCCCCGAGGTGCTGCTGTCGGGCGATCACGCCGAGATCG
>JAHEOA010000192.1 GCA_018609825.1 Candidatus Bipolaricaulota bacterium
CCGTCAGCGTCGCGAAGTAGAAGACCGCGCCCACCACCGACGCGAACGCGTTGGAGAGGATCGAGTTGCCGCCCACCGTGGCGGCGATCCAGGCTTCGGGCATGTAGCCGCGGATGATCCCGGCGACGACGATGCCGCCGAGCAGCCAGGGCGTGATCTGTTTCACAAAGTCCCAGGTGGCCAGCAGCCAGGCCTTGACCTCGTCCCAGGTGAACCACCGCGTGACCACGACGACGAGCCCGAGCGTGGCGACGCCGGTCTCCAGCCAGCGCCCCCAGGCCCCGAAGACGAGGATCCCGACGAGCGCAGCAAAGTACGCGAGCGTCACGGGGCGGGACTTCTCCGCGTCGGCGTCGATCTCGAACGCAGCGGAGGGCTCGCGTTCGCGCTCTTCAGTGCGATAGAGCCAGCTCATGGCGACGCCGATGACGATCGCGAAGACCACCGCGCCGATCGCGCGGGCAATGCCGATCTCCAGGCCCAACAGTTGCGCGGAATAGACGACCGCCAACAGGTTGATCGCCGGGCCGGAGAAGAGGAACGCGATGGCGGGGCCGAGCCCCGCGCCCCGCTTATAGATCCCCGTGAACAACGGCAGGATCGTGCAGGAGCAGACGCTGAGCACCGTCCCGGACACCGAGGCCACGCCGTAGGCCAGGGGCCGCGGCGCGCTCGAGCCGAAGTAGCGCAACACCGCGTTCTGCGAGACGAAGACGGCGATGGCGCCCGCGATGAAGAACGCCGGCACCAGGCACGTCAAGACGTGGGCCGAAAGATACTCCACGAGCGCCGACCAGCCGTATGCCAGCGGTTGGAGCCAGTCCATGTCCATCACGCCTCTTGAACGCGGCTCGCGGGCTCACCCAGCGCGTCGTCGGCCACTGCGCGGGCTTGATCGATCATCGCCAAGACGCGGTCATCGCGGATGGCGTAGATGACCTTGACGCCCTCTTTGTGCGAGCTGAGCACCCCGGCTCGCTGGAGGGTCGCCAGATGGCGCGAGACCGTCGACTGGTTGAGCTCGAACCGCGGCTCCAGCTCGCAGGCGCACATCGGGCCGTCGGCGAGCAGGGTCAGCAATTGCAGACGGACCGGATGGCCGAGGGCACTGAACAGCTCGGCTTCGCGAGCGGGGTTGCGCCGGGTGAGCGGTCGGGCTTCCATGCGTTTATGCGCCATAACGCATGGATTATAAGACCTGGTAGTCCGAGTTTGTATGACGCGGATCATGTGGAGGCGCTATCTGGAATGGGGCGACCTGTCCACCCTCCGGCCCCATGTCACAGGTCATCGCCCGCTAGCCCGAATAATAAGATAATAAGGTCTGTAAATCAATAAAGGATGGTCACGTATGCCATCTCACAGACCTGCATACGACGGGGAAAACGAGCCCCTGATCGCCGCGTTCGGCAAGCTTGACGAGGCGGCTCAGGCGGAGCGGCGAGATCTCTGCTATACGCTCGCGTATTGCGCTGGCGACCTCATGTGCAAGGTCGACATGCCCCCGATCGGGGTCTTCGTCATCGGATGGGGCATGGTGAAGTACGGCAAGACGCTTTCCTGTGAGATGCGGCCGCCGTTGCTCCGCCTTCTCGGCCCCGGCGACGTGCTCGGGGTAGAGGCCTTGTTTCAGCAGGAGACGGGTCCGTCCCATCACTTCGCCCGAGCGATGACGGATGTCCGGGCCTGCTTCTTCCCCTTCGACGCCTTGAGCCGGTTTCTCGAGCGATGCCCGCAGGCACTGGAGGGCATCTGCACGCAGTTGGTGAGCCAGTTGCAGCGATACGAATGTCGCCTCTCCGAATGGACGTGCGGCTCCGTCAAGGTCAACGTGGCCCGACTGCTGCTGTGTCTCGATGCACGGTTCGGCCAGCCGACGCCGTCGGGCCGCGTCCTGACGATCTCGCGCCAGGATCTCGCCGATATGATGGCCACCCACATCGACACCGTGGCCCGGGTCTTGAGCCAGTTCAAGGGTGACGAGTGGATCGAGGCGGGGCCGCACCACGTCACGATTCGGAACGAGCCGAAGCTGATCCAAGCCGCCGCTCCACTGCCTTCCTGTCTGGAACGCGCCCGTTGTGGCCGACCGAGCCCCGCGCAAGAGCCGCCATGCGCTCCTGACTGATCCTTGTCATTTCACGTCCCGATCTAAATCGGTCGTTTCCGTTGACTCAGCACTTCGCTCGACTTAGCCGAGATCATCGTCGTTCGGCGTGTCCTCACGGACGATGATGAATGGAGGTGCAAACTCACCATGAACAACGACGTCTCTCGACGACGATTCTTCGCCAACGCGTGCAAGGTGACGGCCGGGGCAGCGTTTGGGGCCGGCCTGGCGTCCACCCTCAGTACCCGCGCGGACGTTGAGGGCCATTCCGAGGACCTCTTTGCGTGGCCGTGGCCCTATGCCCGCTTGGACCCGGACCGAGTCCGAGATCAAGCCTATGCGGCCTTCCAGCACGGGCACTGCGCCTATGGGGCAATGGAAGGCATCATCGCGGAACTGCGCGAGGAGGTCGGCGTTCCCTTTACCATGCTCCCGTCCCAGATCTTGGAGTACGGGAAGGGCGGCGGTGTCGGCTGGGGCACGCTCTGCGGCGCCCTCAACGGGGCCCCGGCCGCCATCTCGCTGGTCACGGCCGATTCCGATATGATCATCAACGAACTGATCGGCTGGTACACGAAGACGGAGCTGCCCATCTACGAGCCGACAGCGGAATCGGAAGCCCAGGTCGAGGCCCAGAGCGTCGCGGGATCCCCCCTCTGCCACGCCTCGGTCACCGAATGGTGCAACGCCTCGGGCCATGGCGTGAACTCGGCAGAGCGCAAGGAGCGCTGCGCTCGGCTGACGGCCGACGTCGCCGGGCGGGCGGTTGAACTGCTGAACGCGTTCGTCGCGGGCGAACTGGAGGCTTCGTGGACGGCCCCGGCATCCGCCGGCGAATGCCTCAGCTGCCATGGGCCCGATGGATCCGTGGACAACGCCAAGGGCAAGATGGACTGCCTCGGCTGCCACGACCGCCATTGACGCCACTGCTGGCCTGAAGGCCAACTGTTCAGTTGCTCCTCATCGCCGGGACGGGGAAGCCGACCCCCGTCCCGGTCGTTCACAGTGGCACAAGGGATGGTCAACGGGCTCGGGAAGCCCGAGCGCGGTGATCGGCGCTGCCCCGCGCTCGATGGGCTTTGGAGCCCTCCAGCGCCCATCATCGAGCGGTCGACCGCATGTCCGTTCCGCGGGGAGCCGTCGGGCGAAAGCACGACGTCACCCGAGGCGCCCCGCTGGACCTGGGGCCCCATTCATCATAGGGTAAAGCTGACGTATATAGCCACGGCAACACCCCCTTTGCCGGTTTTCCTCGTTTCGGCCTGCGGACGGGAAGCCATCGGCCCTGAAAGGGCAAGCTCGATGGTTTACCGCCCTTGCCTTCTCTCCGACTGCTGGACCGGCTATCCTCGGGAGCCCTCCGTTCGCTTTGGATTCCTATATAGTGTCTCCAGACGATCGCCGGACGTAAGGACCTTGACGCTGCATCAGACGCCAGGATCGACGTGATGGCCACCGACGTTCGCCATTGACCGCATCGTCCCACGCGGCTATATTTGAATTAACAATTCTCAATAGGAGGGACCGTTCCCCCATGACCAACGTCCGACGACTCGCCACAACGCTGGTGCTCAGCGTGGCCCTGTTGGGCCTCATGACGGCATCGTCCACGTCGCAGCCGAGCCTGCCCCAGGACTCGAACAAGATCGAGATCGCCGGCTCCAGCACCGTCTTCCCGGTCACGACGGCCGTTGCTGAAGAGTTCAGCGCCGAGAACCCGAACGCCGAGATCAACGTCCGCTCCACCGGCAGCGGCGGCGGCTTCGACCTCTTTCTGCCCCAAGAGACCGACATCAACAACTCCTCTCGGGCCATCAAGGCCAGCGAGATCGAGCGGGCCGAGGCCAACGGCACGGCGTTCATCGAGAGCATCGTCGGCTTCGACGGCCTGACGGTCGCCGCCGACGCCGAGCAGCAGATCTTCGAGGGGCGGCCGTGCATGACCTTCGGCGAGCTGCAACTGCTCTGGAGCGCCGAGTCCGAGGGCATCGTCACCAACTACAGCGACCTCGGCAGCCGCTTCGCCGACGCTGAAATCACCTTGAGCGGCGCCGCGGAGACCTCCGGCACCTTCGACTTCTTCACCGAGATCGTCGTCGGCCAAGAGGACGACAGCCGCCAGGACTACTTCAAGACCGAGGAGGACACCCAACTGGTCGAGCGCACGGCCGAGAACCCGCTCGAGCTGACCTACTTCGGCTTCGCCTTCTTCGTCAACAACCAGGAGGCGCTCACGCCGGTCGCGATCGACCCCAGCCGTGGCACCGTCGATGTGCCCCAGGACATCCTGGACGCGTACAACGCCGCCCGCGAGGCGGCCGGCAAGTCGACGCTCGAGAACAGCGCCGAGAGCTGCCAGGGCATCGTCCCGAGCGTCGACAGCATCGGCGCCTTCGACTACCCGATCACGCGCCCGCTCTTCATCTACACCAATCCCACGAGCGCCGAGCGGCCTCTCGTCGCGGACTTCGTCGACTTCTACCTGAGCGAGGCCCGCATCGGCAACGAGGAGTTCCTCCTGGACGTCGGCTACGTCACCGCGGCTCAGCAACTCCGCGAGGCCGCCCGCCAGTGCTGGGAGAACCGCGTGACCGGCTCGGCCTTCGACGGCGACTTCCCGGCGGGTGACAGCCAGTTGATCCGCGACCTGTACACCGACCACTGCGGCCTGTAAACACGACGCCCTCATGGTGCCAAACGCTGACAGCCGGTAGACCGCGGGGCGCTTGTCTGTGACGAGCGCCCCGCTCTACCATACGAGCGAACCTGAAGCGCCGTTCCCAGCTTGCGCTATGGCAAACCACGGCTCGCCATCGTCCCGACCCGACCGCGGCCTGCGCCTGCAGGCCCCACGCGGGCGCCAACTCAAGGAGAACCTGATCTACGGGGTCTTTCTCCTTGCCGGCTCCGCCGCCATCGTCATCACGCTGCTGACGGTCGGCACGTTCGTGGTGCGAAGCATCCCCTTCTTCCAAGAGGTCTCGGTCTGGACGTTCGTCGCCACCGCCGAGTGGAACCCGATCTCGGACTTCAGCCCGGACTTCGGGGCGCTGGCGCTGATGACCAACACGCTCGTCATTACCGCCATTGCCGTCGCGGTCGCGTTGCCGCTGGCGCTGTTGACCGCGGTGCTGGTCAGCGAATACCTCAACGCCCGCCTGCGCACGGTCGTCAAGCCGATCATGGAGATCCTCGCTGGGATTCCGACCGTCGTCTACGGGTTCTTTGCCCTGGAGACGATCACGCCCCTGCTGCAGTCGACGATCTGGCCAGGGTTGGGCTACGCCAACGGCATCTCCGCGGGGCTGGTGATGGGGTTCATGATCATCCCGCTGGCCGCCTCGATCATCGAGGACGTGCTCTACGCCGTGCCGCGCTCCATCCGAGAGGGCGCGCTCGCCATGGGCGCGACCAAGTTTGAAACCGTCTGGAAGATCCTCTTGCCCGCCGGGATCTCGGGCATCGGCGCGGCGTTCATCCTCTCCATGTCGCGCGCCATCGGCGAGACGATGATCGTGACGATGGCCGCCGGCATGCAGCCGGCCTGGCCGCCGGACCCGACGGGCACGATGATGACGATGACCGCCAGCATCGTGAACATCGCCACCGGCGGCGAGCACGCCATGACCGACTTCATCTGGGGCGCCGTGTTTGCCATCGGGCTGTATCTCTTCGTGGTGACGCTCGTGTTGAACGTGATCAGCTACCTCATCGTGGAACGTTATCGGGAGCAATACGAATGACCCCGTTCGGCGATCGGCAACAGACCCGGCGGCTGCGCTGGCGCCGCGCCAAGGGCGGCATCTTCGTGGCCGTCGCCTCGATCGCGCTCGTCCTGGCGCTGGCGGTCTTGGTGGTCCTGATCACGACGACGACGCTCGAGGCGTCGAAACTGACCGGCATGGACGCCATGGCCGAGGCCGGCATCGCCCTGTCGGTACGGGCGTTCAACTACCAGACCGACGCGGCGAGCCGGTCGTTCCCGTACCTGTCGGTCTCGGATCTGTCGTCGGGATCGTCCGCCGAGGAGGTCGGGATTCGCCAGTACGACGCGATCACATCGCTGAACGGCGAGCCGTTGGACTCGATGGAACAGCCATGGCAGATCCTGGCGACGGCCGAGGCGGACGAGGATGGGAAACTGCGCCTGCCGATCGCCTGGGTGCCGGCGACCGATCGCCTCATCGGCGAGCTCGGCTCCGCTTCCATTCCCGGCAAGCTGGGCCAATATCGGGCGTCGATCGAGTCGCTCAATCCCGGCTCGCCCGCGGCCGCCGCCGGGCTGCAAGAGGGCGATGCGCTCATCGAAGCGAACGACCTGCCGATCCAGGGCCGCCGCAAGGCCTGGGGGGCGATCGTGGCGGCGGCCAAGCGGCAGGATCCGGACGAGCCGGTCATCATCACCATCGAGCGGGACGGCGAGCGCATGGACGTCCCACTGGACGCCGAGCGGGCCGGCACGCTGGTCGCCGAGCGCGACGTCTGGGGCGCCATCTGGGACTTCGCCACCAGCCTCGACTCGCCGAATCGGCCCGAACGGGCGGGGTTGAAGAGCGCGCTTTTGGGAACGATCTACATCATGCTCGTCATGATGGTCTTCGCGTTCCCGATCGGCGCCATGGGCGCGATCTATCTGGAGGAGTACGCCTCCAAGAACGTCTTCACCGACACCGTGCAGATCCTGATCGCCAACCTCGCGGGCATTCCGTCGGTCGCTTACGGGATCATCGGGTTGCAGATATTCGCCCGCGAACTCGGCATGGGCAACAGCGTCCTGGCCGGCGGATTGACGCTCGGGCTCGTCATCCTGCCCATCATGATCATTGCGGCCCGTGAGACCCTCCGAGCGGTTCCGCCTTGGGTGCGGGAAGCTGCCTACGGCGTCGGCGCCACCCGCTGGCAAGTCATCCGATCCCAAGTGCTGCCCGTGTCGTTGCCCGGCATGTTCACGGGCATGATCCTGTCGTTGGCCCAGGCCATAGGCGAAGCCGCGCCGTTGATTCTTCTGGGCGCTTCGCTGTACGTCAACTACGTGCCGGACGGGCTGTTGAGCGGCTTCACGGCGGTGCCGTTGCAGATCTTCTCCTGGGTGTTTCGCGCCAAGGCCGGGTTCAACACGGTCGCCTCTGTGGCGATCCTCATCCTGCTGGCCGTGATGATCGTCCTGAACGCGCTTGCAATTCTGCTGCGCAACCGCTACCAAAAGAGTTGGTGAGGCCATGACGGACGGGACGACCCCCGCGACCCAACCCAGCTCGTCGACGGACGCGAACCCGGAAGCCGTCCTGCGCTCCGAGGGCTTCAGCCTCTGGTACGGCGACTTTCAAGCCATCGACGGGATCACGTTGGAGATCCCGAAGAACCAAGTGACGGCCATCATCGGCCCGAGCGGCTGCGGCAAGAGCACCTATCTGCGGGCGCTCAACCGCATGAACGACCTCATCTCCGCCGTCCACGTCGACGGCCAAGTGCTCTATCACGGCCAGAACATCTACGATCGCGGCGTCGATCCGGTCCAGGTGCGACGCCACATCGGCATGGTCTTCCAGAAGCCGAACCCCTTTCCGAAGTCGATCTACGAGAACATCGCATTCGGGCTGCGCGTCAACGGCCTCAGCGATTCGATGGACGATCGCGTCGAGACCGCCCTCAAGCGGGCGGCGCTCTGGGACGAGGTCAAGGACGACCTCCACGACAAGAAGGGCCTCGATCTGTCGGGCGGCCAGCAGCAGCGCCTCTGCATCGCCCGGGCGCTGGCCATCGAGCCCGACATTCTGCTTATGGACGAGCCCGCGTCGGCGCTCGATCCCATCGCGACGGCCAAGATCGAGGATCTCATCCACGAATTGAAGCAGAACTACACCGTCGCCATCGTGACCCACAACATGCAACAGGCCGCCCGCGTCTCCGACCGCACGGCGTTCTTCTATCTGGGACGGCTGGTGGAGGTCGACACGACCACCAAGATCTTCGAGAACCCGGATCAAAAGCAGACCGAAGACTACGTGACCGGCAAGTTCGGCTGATGGACACGGACACAGAGGGGTAACGAAGGAACCTTCATGATCTCCAAGACGACTGACCAGGCCGGCATCGCGGCGACGCGCTCCGGCAAGGGGCAATAGGCATGGTTCGCGAAAGCTATCAGCAACAGCTGGACGAGCTGTTGGCCCACGTTTCCGAGATCGGCCACGAGGTCCGCGAAGGGCTCAACATGGGGCTCACGGCGATCACGACCCACGATCACGAGCTCGGCAAGAGCCTCGACGACTGGGACGACACGATCGACGACCGCACGCTCGAGGTCGAGCAGCGGTGCACCAATCTCTTGGCGCTGCAACAGCCCGTGGCGATCGACCTCCGCCAGATCCTGAGCGCGTTCAAGATCGTGACCGACCTGGAACGGGTCGCCGACTTGGCCGTCAACCTGGGCGAGTACGCGCTGGAGACCGAGGCCTTCGTGCTGGTCTCCCAGGACGAACTGACCCATTTGGGCACGGTCGCCGACGGCATGCTCCACGACGCGTTGGAGGCATTCCGCCACAAGGACACGGCAAAGGCCCTGGAAGTGATCAAACGGGACCGCGAGATGGATCAGGGCTGCTGGAACCTGCGCTCGGCGGTCTTGACCGAGATCATTCGTACCGCCAGCGAACGGACCTCGTCCGAGCAGGCCCAGGAGATCGCCGACGACATCATCACGGTCCTCTGGTCGATCCGCGACCTGGAACGGATCGCCGATCACGCCGTCAACATCTGCGCGCGCACGATCTACTGGCTGGACGCCGACTCGACCTACATCTAACGCCATCCGCGACGCGAGCGCCCGTTGAGCGTCCGGTCACCCCATGGACCGAACGCCCATCATGAGGAGATGACGCGTACGATGACCAAAACCGTTCGCATGCTGAGTATCGTGCTTCTGGGGCTGGGCGTGACGGCCTGTACGCCCTCGTCCCAGTCCGCCGAGAACGGGCCGGCGCCCGTCCACGGCTACACGATCGTCAACGTCTATCCGCACGACACGGGCGCGTTCACGCAGGGGCTCGTCTATCACGAGGGGTCGCTGTTCGAGGGGACGGGCATCCGGGGCGCGTCCGACATCCGCGAGGTCGAGCTGGAATCCGGGGACGTCATCCGGAAGCGCGAGATTGACGATCGTTACTTCGGCGAGGGCATCGCGCTCTGGCAGGACACGCTGATCCAACTGACGTGGCAATCCAACGTCGGGTTCGTCTACGAACGAGCCTCGTTCGACCGAGTGGATGACTTTTCATATCCCACCGAAGGCTGGGGGCTGACCCACGACGGCGAGCGGTTGATCATGAGCGACGGTTCGTCCTCGCTCTACTTCCTTGATCCCGAGACGTTTGAGCGCACCGGCCGCGTCCAGGTCCGCGACGACGGCGAGCCGATCGATCAGCTCAACGAGCTCGAGTTCATCGACGGTCGGGTCTACGCCAACGTCTGGCAGACGGACCGAATCGCCATCGTCGATCCCGAAAGCGGGCGCGTGGACGCTTGGATCGACCTCAGTGGGCTGCTCGAGCCCGAGGATCGCACGCCCCGCACCGACGTGCTCAACGGCATCGCCCACGACGCCAAGAACAACCGACTCTTCGTGACGGGCAAGAACTGGCCCAAACTGTTCGAGATCGACGTCGAGCGCTAACCGCGGGTAACTTGGCCAGGACCTTTGGGCTCCCTCGCGGCCAAGGCTCTAGACGCACACGCTCCCTAGACGTGGGAGAGCTGCTCCTCCTTCTCCTTCATGAGCTCGTCGACCTTCTCGGTGAACTCGTGCGTGATGTCGTCGATCTCCTTGAGCGCGCGATGGACGTCATCCTCGCTCATCTCGCCCGCTTTCTGTTGATTCTCGAAGTTGTCCTTGAGATCCCGACGGATGTTGCGAATCGCCACCTTGGTCTCCTCCGCCTTGTCGTGGACGTGCTTGATGAGCTCCTTGCGCCGCTCTTCGGTCAGCTTGGGGATGACGACGCGAATGACGTCCCCGTCGGAGGAGGGGTTGAGCCCGAGCTCGGACTCGACGATCGCCTTCTCGATCTGCTTCATGGCGTTCTTGTCGAAGGGCCGCACGAGCAGCATGTTGGCGTCGGGAGCGGTCACGTTGGCGATGTGCTGCAGCGGCGTCTGCGTGCCGTAGTAGTCCACATGGAGGTGCTCGATCATGCTGGGATTGGCCCGCCCGGTTCGCAGCGTCTGCATCTCATCCTCAAAGACCTTGAGGGATTTCTTCATGTGCTCGCGCATGTCGTCGATCGTCTGATCGTGCATCGCTCATCACCTCGTTGGTGCGTCAATTATAGATGGCGGCAAACCGGCTGATCAACTGCGCTCTCGCTTCTGAGCCGAGCGTCCCGACGTTCGGGCAGTCTTGATCCTCATCCGCGCGGAGCCTACGATGAGCCCGCCATGCGCGTCTTGACGTTTCTCTCCGACTTCGGCGGCGCCAGCCCCTATCCGGCCGCGATGCGCCTCGTCGCCGCCCCCATCGCCGGCCCGGGCGTCCGCCTGATCGATCTGACCCATGAGATCCGCGCCCAACGCGTGGCCGAAGGGGCGTTCGTCCTGCGCAGCCTCGCGCCCGAATGCCCCGACGGGACGGTCCACTGTGCGGTCGTCGATCCCGGCGTCGGCACCGCGCGGAGCGGCTTGGTCGTGCAGACCGAGCGCCAATGCTTCGTCGGCCCCGACAACGGCCTGCTCATCCCGGCCGCCGAGCGCGTCGGCCCCATTCGGGACGCGTTCGCCATCGACCTCGACCGCACCGCCTACCTGCGGACGCCGATCTCGGCGACCTTCCACGGCCGCGACGTCTTCGCGCCCGTGGCTGCCCATCTGGCCTCCGGCGTACGGCCCAGTGCGATCGGCCCCCAGGTTGCGACTTGGCAGACCCTCGGCGTGGACTTTGACGGGGGAGCCTACCACCCCGACCATCGATTGTTTCGGGCGCAGATCGTCTACGTGGACGGGTTCGGGAACCTGGTCACCAATCTGGCGACCGCGGCGTTCGACCGCCACCTACCCGACGGTGAAGAGCTCGCCCTCGAAACGGGGGGAGGCAAGTATCGCCTGGCGCGCGCGCCGAGTTTCGGCTTCGTCGAGCGCGGCGAGCTCTGCCTCGTGGGCGGCAGCCACGGGCTCCTCGAGATCTCCGTGCGCGAGGGCAGCGCCCAGGGGCGCTTGGGCCTGGACATCGGGGCGGACCTCACGCTCCAGCGATCATGAGCGACGACCCCGTCTGGACGATCGACATCGAGCGGGTCTACGACCATCATCCGTTCGCCCGAACGATCCTGGAGACCCTCAACGACGCGGGGCACGAGGCGGTCCTCGTCGGCGGCGTGGTGCGCGACGGGCTGCGCGCGCAACTGGAGGCCGGCTACGTCTTCACCCCTCACGAGGTGGACATCGCGACCTCCGCGCACACCGACGAGATCGAGGCGGTCTTCGACGGCTACAAGGTCCTCAACGTCGGAAAACAGTACGGGGTCCAGGTCATCGTCAGCCCGGACGGCGAGCCCTACGAGGTGGCGACGTATCGCGTCGAGGACGAGTACGACGGCCGCTGGCCGGGCCGCGTCGAGCTGGTCCGGGATCTCCAACAGGACCTGTCGAGACGGGATTTCACCGTCAATGGGCTGGCCGCCCGCGCGGACGGCACGGTGGTCGATTGGGTGAACGGCATTGAGGACCTGCGTCGAAAGGTCATCCGGCCCATCGGCGACGCCCACGAGCGCCTCCGCGAAGACTACCTCCGCATGCTGCGTGCGGTCCGCTTCGCCTGCGTGGTCGACGCCTCATTGACGGACGACACTTGGGACGCTATCCGCGCGCACGCCGCCCGCATCGCGGCCATCTCCTGGGAGCGGATTCGCGACGAGCTCGTCGCGCTGCTGCGCACCCCGCGGTCGCGCCACGGCATCGAGCTTATGGATGGGCTCGGCCTGCTCAACCCCATTCTGCCTGAACTGAGCCAGTGCCAGGGCGTGCCCCAACCCGAAGACTCCCACCCCGAAGGCGACGTCTACGTCCACACGCTCTTGGCGCTGCAAATGGCCGATTGCGTCATCTCCGACCCGACGGTCAAGCTGGCCGTGATCCTGCATGACGTCGGCAAGCCGGAAGCACTGCGCCGCAACCAGGGCGAGAACATGGCCGGGCACGACGAGATCGGCGCGCACATGGCCCGCGAGGCCTGTGGGCGACTCCGCCTCAGCAACGCCGAGACCGACCGGATTGCCCATTGGGTGGCCGAACACCAACGCATCGGCCACTTCCCGGAGATGGGGCGCGGCAAGCAGGTCAAGCTGCTCAAGACAGCCGAACGCTCCGATGTTCCCATTGCTCGTCCCCTGGAGCGCTATCCGCGGTTTGCCGGATTAATGCGGTTGATGATCGTGGACTGCCAAGCCAGCGCCATGAAGGCCGAGGGCTGGTTGCCCGTGCTGGAAACGTTCGCAGGCCTTTTGCTGCACATGCAAGCCCTCGATCGGCGCATGCGGGCCCGGAAACTGATCGACGGGCACGACCTGATTGAGCTCGGCATGGCGCGCGGTCCGCAGCTCGGCGCGCTGCTGGAGACGCTCTATGAGAAGATCTACGCTGGCGAGTTGCTCAGCCGAGAGGCGGCGTTGGACGAGGCGAAACGGCTCATGCGCGAACACGGCGACGGATGAGTGTGTGACGCGTCACAGAACTTCCCTCCCGCGTCTGCCACCATCACGATGGTATCACCTCCTTGGGCTTGGCCCACGCGCCCGGATTGGGCTTCTGGAGCCAAGTGGTTGCTAAACCCTCTCACCTCCACCGGCGGTCGCCTCGACGGCGGCCGCCTTTTTCTTTCCTGTCGACGGATTGCGACAAACCGTTAGGATGGCAGTGGAAGACGCTGTCCGTTTCCATGACAGCAGCCAGCATTCGAGGGAGGCGATATCGTGCGACGTGTCCTGACGAGCGCGCTCTTGTTGGCGGCGTTGCCCGTGCTGTTGACCGCCTGTTTCCATGATCCGCTCTCGGTGTCCTTTCAGGAGGACTTCGAGACGGACCTGACGAGCTGGGAGACGGGCGCCGACGTGCCCATGGATCCGAATAACCCCGGCAATCCGGTCGCCTGGTCCATCGACGTCAGCCCAGAGCAGGCGGCCGAAGGCGAGCGCAGCGCCCGATTCGAGCTCGACGGCCTCCAGGACGATGGCACCATCTGGCTCACTCGGGCGTTTGAGGTGCCGGCCAATCGGACCGTCGACGTCGATCTCGACTTGCTGTTGTGGAACGACACCCAGAGTGCCAACACGCTGATCCAAGTCGCTGCCTATGGGGGGCCCCAACCGCCCCAAGCCGAAGGCGACTTCAACACGGAGCGACCGGGCAATCGCGTCGAGGGCTGGGACGAGTACACGTATCGCTTCTCCGTCCAGAGCAACGCCAATGGCCGAATCTGGGTTGCGTTCGGCATCAGCGTCGTCTGGGAGGCACAGGTCGTCTACCACATCGACGACGTGAACGTCGAGATCGAGTAGCCTAAACCGCCCCCTCACGCTCATCCAATGGCGGCAAGCGATCCCTCAGCCGTCAAGACGAATGTGAGTCCCACGGGACTGCTGTGCCAGGGCTCGGTCAGCCCGTGTGCGCAGCGCCAACGCTCACCTGACACTCCCGCCACATGAGGCGTTCCCCAACGTCAGGCTTATATTCGTCCGTTAACTTAGCGCTAGCTCTGATAAGGAGCGATTTGATCCATTGTCGACGCTTGGTATCCTGCGTAACAGATCGAGGGGTGGGTGCCGCAGATGCTTGCCTTGCGTTTATTGGGTCAACCTCAGGTTGTGGACGAAGACGGGAACGTGCTGGCGATCAAATCCCGCAAGGTTCTTCACTTGTTGGCGTATCTCTGGCTCCATCGGGGTCGCTCGCTCCCGCGCGACAAGCTGGCGGGCGTATTCTGGCCCGAATCTCGCGAAGACAAAGCTCAAAACAGCCTGCGCAACGCGTTGACCCACCTTCGCCAAATCCTTGACGCGCACCTGGACGACGCCGATCGGCATCTCGTCGTTGACCGCACAGCCGTCTATCTCGAGCCCAATGTGCCGCTCTGGGTGGACGCCACCCGCTTCGAGGAGCTCTGCGATGAGGCCGTAGAGTTAAGCCAACCGGGCGAGTTTACCGCGCTTGAGCGCGCCGCAGAGCTGTATCAAGGACCCTTCGTTGAAGGCTGCTATGCGGAGTGGTGCCTCCCTGAACGAGACCGTTTGCGAGATCGTTACAAGCAGTGCTTGGAGCGACTTGTCTCGGCCCAAAGGAAGGCGGGTCATCATCGGACGGCCATCAAATGGGCGCAACGCCTACGTGCGTTGGATCCCCTGCAGGAGCACGTCCATCGGCAGCTCATGCAACTGTATTATCAGACGGGGCAACGGCATCGGGCCATTCAGCAATACACCGAATGCCATCACGTCCTGGATGCCGAGTTGCAAACGGAGCCTGAACCCGAAACTCAAGACCTCTACGGACAAATCCTCAACCACGAGATTCCCGTCGACGCTGCCATTCAGGAGGCCGCTCCTGGGAACGTCTCCCCGATGTTGCCCCGATCCCGCCTCGCGGTGCTGCCTTTCGCGACGCTCAGCGATCACGCCGACGACGAGGCGCTTGCCATCGGGTTGACCGAGGACCTGATCGCGACCCTGTCCAAGCTCGACGAGCTTCAGGTCGTGGCCAACTCCTCGGTGTTACCGTTCAAGGGCAGCGGGCAAGCGCCCTCCGAGATCGGTCGCGAACTCCAAGCCGGCACCTTGCTGACCGGACATTTGCAGGTATCAGACGATCGGTTCCGCCTGCATGGGCGGCTCATCGACACCGATACCGAGGAGGTGATCTGGGCCGAACGGTATGATCGAGCTTTGACGGACGTCTTTGCCGTTCAAGACGATCTCACCCACAAGATCGCCGAATCCCTTCAGATCACACTCCAGGACCAGCAAAAGGGGTTCGGCCCTCGGCGTCGCCCTCACAGTTGGGACGCGTACTACGCCTATCTTCAGGGACGTTACTTCCAGCGTC
>JAHEOA010000193.1 GCA_018609825.1 Candidatus Bipolaricaulota bacterium
ACCGCTCAGCGTAAATTGCCGATCGTTCATTGCGGACAACGCGATCGCTCCGTTCTAGCGCCCAACGCGGGGCGCGATTCCCAAATACGCCAAGATGAGTAGATTGACCGCCACGCCGATCCTCGCCTCCGGCCACTCCAGGGCGCTCAAAACGAGCGAGAACGACGCCACGACCGCCGTCAGCGTGCCCCACCAGGACGCGCCGAGAGCCGTCCCGACGCCAGCGATGACGAAGCCGATGGCAGCCAGCAGCCAGAGGACGCCGACGATCCGGATGCCGACGTCGCCGACGTCAATGCTGCCGGCCAAGAGCGTCGTCTTGTAGGCCATGCCCTCCAGCGAGGCCAGGCGCCACGAGGTCAGAAAACCGGGCAGGTGGGCGACGCCGTGAGCGACGAACAGCAGGGCCAAGGCGTAGCGCATGATGCTCCCTTCTAGCGCTCGTCGACGACCGCGAGCAGCCAGTCGGAGATCGTTTCCAGAAAGCCGGGCACGAAGGCCTTGTCCATCGTGGCGTACTCGCTCGGATGGCCCGTCTCCGCCCTCAGGAACAGATGATTCGCCTGTGGAAAGACGGCGTAAGTCACTTGGTCATGACCGCTCCGGGCGAATACGGTCTGGAAGGCCTCGCGCGCTTGGGTCATGTCGACTTGCGTGTCCAGCCCGCCCAAGAGCACCAGGACGGGCACGTCGACGCGCGCCCAGTCCGCCGCAACGTCGTAGGTGAGGAAGAAGTGGAGCCAGTCACGATGATGCGCGAGCGTCTGCTCGACGGCCTGCTCGGTGAACGCTTCCAGATCGCCGAGCGCGGCGCGGCGCTGCTCCGGCATCTTCTGGATCTGCTCTTCAATGGTCTCGCGCAGGAATGGCTCGAGTTCAGTCCAGTTCGCATCGCGGGTCAGCTCGAGTGCCGTGCGCGTCATGGCCATGGATTCGGCCTTCTCGGCCTCGCTCATGCCCGAAGCCTCAGCGAGGCGCTCCTCTTGGCGCAACAGCAGCTCGAAGTTGTCGGCCGCGGAGCCGCCCATCGACACGACAAACGCCACGTCCGGGTTCCGGGCCGCGAGCATCGCCGCGATCATTGAGCCCTCGCTGTGGCCGAGGATGCCGACCCGCGTGGCATCGATCTCTGGGCGATTCCGTAGATAATCGAAGATGGCCTCGGCGTCCATGCCGAGGTCGCCCGTGGACTCGCCGACGCCGCGATCGTCGTAGCGCAGCACGGCGAGGTCGTGATCGACCAGATGCTCCGCGACGTCGGCGAACGGTCGATAGCCGGGAATGCTCGGCATGGCCTCGTCGCGGTCTTGGGGCCCGCTGCCGCTGACGAGCACCACGGCTGGATGCGGGCCCGGCCCCGCCGGCAGTGCCAAAGTGCCCGACAGCTGAATGCGGCCATTGTCGATCCAGACGTCATCCGTCGTTGCCGTGGGAACCTCCACTCCCCACAGCATCCAGCTTGCGATTGCAACCCCCGCTGCCACGACAAGCCACTTCACCAGATCCATCGTTGCTCCTTTCGTAGGCGTGCATTGACGCAACATATCGATCATATAGATCGGGCCAGAAAAGCCCATGGCAAGCATCATGACAAGGGTCTGATATCGCTCATGCCTCGTGGCCGGGGTACCGCGACGGCCAAGCGCGGGACACTGGCCCGTCAGGTCGGCCACGGAAGGCTGCCAATGCCCGTCAGTGGGCCGAGACCGTCGCCTTGGCAGTTCGATACTTGACTTTCATCTCGTCTGGTCCTATACTGACGTTGCCGAGGTTGTCCAACTGCTCAACGCCTCGGTGAGTGCGACGAGCACTCCAGCCGACGAGACGTAGCCGTAAGGTCGTCAAGTCCGGCTCCCCGACGAGGGGAGAGCAGCTGATAGGGCCCTGGCTTGTCGCGTGGCGATGGCCAGGGCCCTCGTTGTTTTGCGCTGGGTCCTGAGAATCTCCCCCCTTGCCTTCCGATGCTCGCTTGTGACGACCCATGCCGTAGTTTACGCTGGGGCGAACCCACGGAGGAAGGACGCATTCGGTGAGCGCAACGACCCATCGCATCACGGTCGCCCGCGGCGACGGCATCGGCCCGGAGATCATGGACGCCACCCTCGGGATCCTGGAGGCGGGCGAGGCGCCCATCGAGATCGACCCGATCGAGATCGGCAAGTCGGCCTTCGAGCAGGGGCACAGCTCGGGGATCCCGGCCGAGGCCTGGGAGACGATCCGGCGGAACAGCGTGCTGTTGAAGGCCCCGATCACCACGCCGAGCGGCGGCGGCTACAAGAGCCTCAACGTCACCATTCGCAAGTCGCTCAATCTCTTTGCCAACGTCCGGCCGGCTCGCTCCTATGGCCCGTACGTCACGGCGGTCCATCCGACGATGGACCTGGTCGTCGTGCGCGAGAACGAGGAGGATCTCTACGCCGGCATTGAGCACCAGCAGACCCGCGAGGTAGCCCAGATCCTCAAGCTGATCACGCGGCCCGGCAGCGAGCGCATCGTCCGCTATGCGTTCGAGTACGCCCGCGCCTACGACCGCCATCGCGTCACCTGCATGACCAAGGACAACATCATGAAGCACACCGATGGCCTCTTCCATCGGGTCTTCGACGAGGTGGCTCAGGAGTACCCCGATATCGAAGCCGACCACCTGATCATCGACATCGGCGCGGCCCGCGTGGCGGCCCAGCCGGAGCGCTTCGACGTCATCGTCACGCTCAACCTCTACGGGGACATCCTGAGCGACATCGCCGCCCAGATCGCCGGCTCGGTGGGCCTGGCGGGATCGGCCAACATCGGCCCGGACTACGCCATGTTCGAGGCCGTCCATGGATCGGCGCCGGACATCGCGGGCAAGGGCGTGGCCAACCCGTCGGGGCTGCTCAACGCTGCCATTCAGATGCTCGTCCACCTGGGCGAGGCCGACGTCGCCGAGCGCATCGAAAACGCCTGGCTGCGCACGCTGGAGGACGGCATCCACACGGCAGATCTGTTTCGCCCCGAACTGAGCGACGCGGAGGTGGGCACGGAGGGGTTCACCCAGGCCGTCATCGACCGGCTCGGCGAGACCCCGAATCGGCTGCGCCCCGTCCACTATCGCCCCGGGGGGATCCGGGTTGATGCCGAGCAGGTGCCCCCGAGCGAGAAGCGGCTCGTCGGCGTCGACGTCTTCATCGACTGGTCCGAGGCCGGCCGCGATCCGGAGGTGCTGGGCCGGGCGCTGGAGTCGCTGGCGCCCGACGGAATGCAGTTGAAGATGATCACCAACCGCGGCGTGCGCGTCTATCCCGAAGGCATTCCCGAGACCTTTAAGACCGACCACTGGCGTTGTCGCTTCATCTCGACAGAGGGCGAGGCGAGCTTCGAGGCCTTGCTTGGCCTGCAGCAGGCCATCCATGACGGCGGCTACGAGATCATCAAGACGGAGGGGCTCTACACGTTCGACGGCGAGCGCGGCTACTCGCTCGGTCAAGGGGAGTAGCCCGCTCCCCGGGACACGCCCACGTCGGGCTCCGGCATCTCCCATTTGGACGATTATATCGGGCTTTGGTCGGGTCCTCGCGGCTCCTCGATCTACATTGACCGGGGGCCCGAAGCTCGACGTATCGGGATCCTCCGTCCCAAGCTACGGGCGGAATGCCGCCAAGGCGTACGGGGATCGTCGCAAGGGCACGCGGCGATTCACCATCCCGCGATCGGTCGATTCGTTCGTCGCCGACGGGCTCTGGTGACGATTGCGGTTCCTCAACCGCCTGCCTAGAATGGGCTCATCAACCCGTGGGAGGTCGAAATCGTCGATGAAGCGAGTGGCATGGCTTGTCGGTGTCTTGGTGGTGGCAGCGGTGGCGGCGGCGATCGGCATCTGGGTGCTCAGTCCCGGCCCGAAGCCGACCGCCTCGAACGACACGGAGTCCGCAACGGCCGATCTGGGCGTGGCGCCCGAGGTCGGCGCCCTCGCCCCGTCGTTCACGCTGCCCACGCTCGATGGCGAGGAGGTTTCGCTGGCTGACTACGAAGGTCAGCCCTTGATTTTGGACTTCTGGGCCAGTTGGTGCCCCAATTGCAACCGGACGGCCCCGCACTTGACGCGGTTCCATCAAGAAACCGAGGACGTCGCCGTCATCGGGATCAATATGGGGGTTCGCGAAAGCGAGGCGGAGATCCGTGGCCATGTGAGCGATCACGGCATCGAGTACCCCATCGCCTTGGACGACGGCCGTGTCACCGAAACGTATCGCGTCACCGCCACCTCCACTTACGTCTTCATCGACGCCGACGGCGTCATCCGCGAGATCAGATCGGGCACCGCGCTCGACTTCGCCGACTTCGAAACGGCCTACGAGAACACCGTCAACCCGGAAGGATGATGAGTCCGGCATCATGACCGAATCCCGAGGCTTGGAGGACGTCGTCGCCGCGGTCACGCGCCTGAGCGGCATCGACGGCGAGGCGGGCGAGCTGACCATCGGCGGGTTTCCGTTGGCGGAACTCGCCCCCTATGCGAAATTCGAGGAAGCGCTCTTCCTGCTCTGGAACGATCGGCTCCCCCGTGCCGACGAATATGAGACGTTCCGCCGCGCCTTCCGCGCCGAGGTCGAGCTTCCGAGTATCACGCGCCAGGTGCTCGAGGAAGCGGCCCGGGCCGGCGTTCCGGCGATGGACGCCCTCCGCATGGCCGTCGGCACGCTCGACGTCATCGACAAGGATCCGGACGAGGACTCGGTCGAGGCGAATCGGCAACGGGCGCTGCAGCTGGTCGCGCGGTTCCCGGTCATCGTCGGCACGTACTGGCGGCTCAAACAGGGCGCGACGCCCGTCGAGCCCGATCCCGAGCTGAGCCACGCCGAGCAATATCTGTTCATGATCACGGGCGAACAGCCCGATCCCGAGTTCGTCCGCGCGCTCGATGCCTATCTCGTGACGGTCATCGACCACGGCATGAACGCCTCGACGTTCACCTCCCGCGTCATCACCTCGACGCTGTCGGACATGTTCAGCGCCATTACGGGCGCGATCGGCGCGCTCAAGGGCCCATTGCATGGCGGCGCACCGGGCCCGGCGCTCGACATGATCTTCGAGATCGGCAAGCGCGAGGACGCCGAAGACGTCATTAGGGGGAAATTGGAGCGCGGCGAGCGGCTCATGGGCTTCGGGCACCGCGTCTACAAGGTCCGCGACCCGCGGGCGGACGTGTTGGCCCAGGCCGCCGAGCGACTCTTCAAGCAGGCCGGCGACCGCTCGCTCTACGACCTCGCGCGAGAGACTGAGGACATTGCACTGAGGTTGCTCAAGAGGCACAAGCCCGACCAGAAGATCGAGACGAACGTGGAGTTCTACACGGCACTGGTGCTGCACGGCGTGCAACTGCCCAGCGAACTGTTCAGCCCGACGTTCGCCGCGGGCCGGATCGGCGGGTGGACGGCCCATGTGTTGGAGCAGTTGTCCAACAACCGACTGATTCGCCCGCAGTCCGTCTACGAGGGGCCGACGGATCGGACGTGGGTCCCGATGGAGGAGCGCTAAGGCCGATGGCCACGGACGTCGATCGATGGGGCATTCTGAACGAGATCGGGGCGCGGACGCTCGTCATGGGCGTGCTCAACGCCACGCCCGACTCGTTCTCGGACGGCGGGCAATTCACGGATGTCGACGCTGCCGTTGGACGGGCCCGCCAGATGGCCGAGGAGGGGGCGGACGTGCTCGATGTCGGCGGCGAGTCGACGCGGCCCTATGCCGATCCCGTTCCGTTGGAGACCGAACTCGACCGCGTCCTGCCCGTCATCGAGGCGGTTCGAGCGCAGCTGCCGCACCTCCCGATCTCGATCGACACCTACAAGGCCGACGTCGCCCAGCGAGCCCTCGAGGCGGGCGCGGACATGGTCAACGACGTGAGCGCGCTGCGCTTCGACGACCGGATGGCCGAGGTCGTGGCCGACGCGGGCGTGCCCGTGGTCCTGATGCACATGAAGGGGACGCCGCAGACGATGCAGGACGATCCCCATTACGACGACGTCGTCGCCGAGATCCTCCAATTCCTGGAACAGCGCATGGAATGGGCGCAGGAGCAGGGCATTGGCGAGTCGACCATCATCGTCGATCCCGGCATTGGATTCGGGAAGCGTCCGGAGGACAACGTCGAGATCGTGCGTCGACTGTGCGAGATCAAGAAACTCGGTCGGCCGGTGTTGTTGGGAACGTCTCGGAAATCGTTCCTCGGGGCGATGACGCATCGCCCGCCCTCCGATCGATTGGAGGAGACGATCGCCAGCGTTGTCATTGGCGCCGTCCACGGGGCTGACATCGTCCGCGTCCACGACGTCGGGCCGATCGGGCACGCGCTGACGGTCGCCGACGCCTTCCGGGGCTGAGCCCCGCACGGTCCCCTTCTTGACAGCCGTCCTTTGTGGCCCGTTCCGCGACGCGATACCATGGTTCCGATTTCCTCAGAAACCGGGTGATTGAGATGAAGCTGGACCTGAAGGCCATGCGGAAGCACCCGCGGTCGCCGTTTGACTTCCAGGCCACGGAATCGTGGGAGCAGATGGACCACCGCGGCCGAACACTGCACTACACCCGGGAAGTCTTCGTGTCGGGCGAGGCGACGCTGCGCAACGACACCATCGACGTTTCGGTTGAGATCGGCACGACGTTGGCCGTGGAATGCAGCCGTTGCCTGACGCCGATGCCGACGACCGTTGAACTGCAGGATCGCTTCAAGCTCTACGCCGAGCCCGAGGGCGGCTTTGCGGGTCTGCCCATCGAAGGGTTCGGCTATCCCAACAACGCCGACGAGCTCGAACTCCGGCCCTACATCGAGCGACTCATCGACGCATGGATTGCCACGAAGCCGCTATGTATGGACGATTGTCAGGGGATCTGTCCCGACTGCGGACAGGATCTCAACGTGGGATCGTGCGACTGTGCGGACCGACAACCGGTCGACCCGCGCCTGGAGAAGCTGAAGGAGCTGCTCACCTGAGCGTCCCTCCATGATCGTGCTCGGGATCGATCCGGGGCTGGCGACGACCGGATACGCGCTGATCGAGGCCGACGAAAGGGGCACCCGGCATCAGGTGTTGGAAGCCGGCGTCCTGCGCACGCCAGCAAACGAGGAGGTTCCCGAACGCCTGCGAACGATCTACGACGACGTCTGTCAGCTGATTGACGAGCAAGCACCGGATGCGATGGCGGTGGAGGAGGTCTTTTTTAACAAGAACGTTAGTTCGGCCATATCCGTGTCGCAGGCGCGAGGCGTGGTTCTATTGGCAGGAGCGGAACTGGAGGTTGCCGAGTACAGCCCGCTGGCGATCAAGCGCCAGATTTGCGGCCACGGGCGCGCCCAGAAAGCCCAGATTCAAGCCATGGTCCAGCGGCTGCTGCGCATGAAGGAGCTGCCCAAGCCGGACGACGCGGCCGACGCCCTGGCCGTCGCCCTCTGTCATCTGCTGGCTCGACGGTCCGGTCTGAATCGCGCCAACGCCGTGGCAAGGTGAGGCCACCATGGCCCCGACATTCAGGATGAGCTGGCCGACGACGGACAGGCGAGACGAGAATCGGTTGATCCTTCTGGATGCCGGGTCGATCTACTATCCCGCGTTCCACGTCATGAAGGACCTGGCCACGCCGGATGGGTTTCCCACAGGGGCGATCTTCGGCTTCACGCGGACGCTGCTCAAGGTGGTCAGCGAATATCCCTCGCGGTACGTCGCCGTGGCGTTCGACGCGCGAGGCCCGACGCTTCGGCATGAAAAGTACGAGGAATACAAAGCCCATCGGCCGTCGATGGACGACGCGCTTGCTGTCCAGATTCCCAAGATCAAGGAGATCGTTCGGGCCTTACAGATTCCGATCTTTGAGGCCCCCGGTTACGAAGCTGACGACCTGATTGCCACGTTTGCCGAAGCGGCGAGCGACGAGGGCATTGACGTGTTGATCGCGAGCGGCGACAAGGATCTGATGCAGCTCGTGAACGAGCGGGTCCAGGTGCTCAAGCCGTCACGCAAGCCGGGCGAGGACTTTCAACTGTTGGACGCGGACGGAGTGCGGCAATACCTCGGTGTGGAACCGACGAAGATCCGGGATTATCTTGCGCTTGTCGGGGACAGCTCCGACAACGTCCCCGGCGTCCCCGGCATCGGCGCGAAGACGGCGCAGAAGATTCTCCAACAGTATGACGACCTTCACGACGTGCTCGACCACCTCGAAGATATCGGGAACAGCCGTGCCAAGAAGGCACTCCAGGACCACCGCGACCAGGCCGAGCTGAGCTACGACCTCGTCCAACTGGAGACCGTCCCGCTCGACTCGGAGGGCCTTGCGGAGTGCGCGGTCGGTGACCCCGATTGGCCACGCGTGCGGGAGCTGTTCACGGAGCTGGCCTTCAACAGCCTGCTTGAGGAGCTGGCCCTGAACGACGCCGCCTCGAGCGGAACGAACGGGTCGGAGTTGGACACCACGATCGTCGATACCGAGGACGCGTTGGACGCGCTCTGTGCGCAACTGGACGGAACCGACGAAGTATCGCTCGACTTGGAGACGACCAGCGAGAACGACATGCATGCCGAGATCGTCGGGATCGCGCTCGCGTTCGAGGCCGGTTCCGGGGTCTACGTGCCCGTGGGGCATGACGATCAACAGCAGCAGGGCCAGCTCTCGCTGGATGGCGTCCTCGATCGCCTGCGTCCCTATCTCCAGGATCCCGATATGAAAGTGATCGGACAGAATCTCAAGTACGACGCCAAGATCCTGCGGCGCAACGGCGTCGAGCTGGGGAATATCGTCTTTGACTCCATGCTGGCCGCGTACCTCATTGACCCCCTTGGCCGCAAGGATCTGGGCGAACTGACTCAGCGCTATCTCGGCCACCCGATCCGTAGCTTCAAGGAGCTCGGTGTGGAGCGCATGAACGAACTGCCCATTGAGGACGCGGCCGACTATGGGGCCGCCGATGCCGAGGCGGTCGTGCGCCTCAAAGGGGCCATGACGCCGGAGTTAGACAGGAACGGGCTGACCCGGCTGTTCAATCAGGTGGAAGTCCCGCTGATTCCCGTGCTGGTCGAGATGGAGCTGAACGGCATCGGTGTGGATCGGGAGGTCCTTGGCGAGCAGGAGAAAGAACTGACCGGCTATCTGGATTCGATCCGGGAGGAGCTGTTCAAGCTGGCGGGCGAGGCGTTCAATCCCAACTCGCCCAAGCAGGTCGGGCGGATTCTGTTCGAGGTGCTTGACCTTCCGGTGATCAAGCGAACCAAGACGGGCCCCTCGACGGATGCGCAAGTTCTCCAGGAACTGGCCGCTCAACACCCGCTGCCGGAGAAGCTGCTCACATACCGAGAGCTGGACAAACTGCTCGGAACGTATATCCGCGCGCTGCCCGAGCACATTCATCCCGACACGGGCCGCGTCCACACGTCGTTCAACCAGAGCGTGACGACGACGGGGCGGCTGTCCAGCTCCAACCCGAACCTGCAGAACATACCGACGCGAAGCGCGATGGGCGGCCAGATCCGCGAGGCGTTCGTCGCGCCGGAAGGGCGTCGCTTGATGGGAGCGGACTACTCGCAGATCGAGCTGCGCGTGCTGGCCCACATCACGGAGGACCCGGGCCTGATCGATGCCTTTGAACGCGACGAGGACATCCACGCGCGCACGGCCGCCAACATTCTCAATATCCAGCTTGATGAGGTCACCGAACGACAGCGCGATCTGGCCAAGCGGGTCAACTTCGGCATTGCGTATGGGATGAGCGCGTTCGGGCTGGCCCAGTGGGCCAAGATCCCGCGCAACGAAGCCCAGGACTTCATCGACAGCTACTTTGACAACTTTCCGAACGTGAAGCGCTACATGGACGAGATTGTCCAACAGGCGGAAGAGCAGGGCTACGTGGCCTCGGTGATGGGTCGCCGACGCGCGTTTACCAGCCTCAACCAGCGCGAGCAGCGCGAGGCGATCAACATGCCGATCCAGGGCACGGCCGCCGACATCATGAAGCTGGCCATGATCCGCGTCCACGAGCGCATTGAGTCGGGCGAGATCGACGCCGACATGCTGCTGCAGATCCACGACGAGCTCATCCTGGAAGCCGACGAGGGCAACGCCGAGGACGTGGCCAGGCTCGTCGAGGAGACGATGGCGGACGTCATGGAGCTGAACGTTCCCTTGTTGGTGGATGCGAAGGTCGGGCGGAACTGGGGCGAGATTTGACCTTTGAGCCTTCCCATTTGGGTTGCACCATGGCCTGACGGTTGATTTACGCATAGCGCATAACGCATAATGCGTAATCATGAGGAACCCGTTCCGCTATGGAGGCATCGTCGGGCAAGATGCCTTCTGCAACCGAGAACAAGAGCTTTCCGATCTTCTAAGGGCCATGGAGAATGGCGATCGGCTGTTTGTGCTGTCCGAGCGCCGCATGGGCAAGACGTCGTTGGTGAAGTTGGCACTCGGTCAACTTGACCCCGGCGAGTACGTCCCGGTCTACGTAGACCTCTGGCCAACGGAGGGAGAGCTGACGTTCGCCACCGCGATGGCGAAGGCGATCTCGGAATCGGCGAGCAGCTCAGCGGATCGGCTTCTGAGGACGGCCAAGCAGTTCTTCGGTCGGCTTGCGCCGAGTGTGACGATTGACGATGCGGGAAGTCCGCAGGTTACCTTTGAACTGAAGTCGGTTGACGATCCCGAGCCCGAGCTGGAGACGGTCCTCGATGCGCCCTTCAGGCTGGCACAGCAAAGACCTCAGAGGTTTGTGGTCGTCCTCGACGAGTTTCAGCAGGTTTCGCAATACGGCAGCGATCTGGTGGAGCGCAAACTTCGCAGCGCCATTCAAACGCATGAGGGCGTGGCCTACGTTCTATTGGGAAGCCGCAAGCACTTGGTCAATCGCATGTTTCTTGACGAGGAGCGGCCGCTCTATCGGGCGGGCGGACACTATCCGCTGGGGGCGATCGCTGCGGAAGACTGGATGCCCTTCATTCGAGAGCGGTTTGAGCAAGCTGACAAGCAGATCTCAAGGGATCAGATTCAAGCGGTCGTCCAACTGACCGAAGGGCACCCCTTCTACACGCAGCATCTCTGTCACGCCATCTGGGAACTCTGTGAGCCGCATTCTGCCGTCACAGACGATCTCGTCAGCAGCGCCGTTGAACTCCTCCTGGATCGGGAAAGCTATGCGTATGCGACGCTCTGGGAGTCCCTGTCGCTCAACCAACGCCGCCTTCTCAAGGGCTTGGCCCATGAACCTGCGGACGTGCGACCCTTTTCGGCGGCGTTCGTTCGCGACTATCATCTGGGCACGGCCTCAAACGTCCAACGGGCCAGCGAGACGTTGCTGGAACGCGACGTCATTGATCGAGAGAACGGCTCGTACTTGATCTCGGACCGATTCCTTCGCATCTGGATCCAGCGGATGGCAACCCCGTGAGGGACCGAATTACGCACCGTGCGTTACGCAAGATGCGTAATACAGCTCCGGGTTCTCAGCCGAAGATCTTTCCCGGATTGAGAATTCCGTTCGGATCGAACAGCTCCTTCACCTTGCGCATCCATGTGTAGCTGGCCCCGTGCTCGGCCTCCATGAACTTGATCTTGCCGGAGCCGACGCCGTGCTCGCCCGTGGCCGTGCCGCCGGCTGAGAGGGCCTTGTCCACAAGCGCTTGGTTGAAGTCTTGAACGGCGGATGCGCGCTCCTCGTCGTAGAAGGCCACGACGTGGAAGTTGCCATCGCCGGCATGAGCATGGATGGGGCCGCTCAAGCCACGGGCGTGGAGTGCTTCCTGCGCGAAGTCGATCATGGCGGGCAGTTGACTGATCGGGACCGCGACGTCGGTGATGATCGAGTTCTTGTCAGGGTTGTCCGCAACCGCCGCGTAGTAGGCCTCGTGGCGCGCGTCCCAGAGCCGGTCCCGTTCCTCGCGGCCCACAGCGGGCCGGTATCGCGTACAACCGCGGTCCTCGCAGACGGACTTGGCCAACTCGACGTCCTCGGCCACAGCCGGCTCCGTGCCGCTGAACTCCAGGAAGAGCAACGGGCCTTCCGGAAGATCGAGATTCTTAAACGCGTTGATCTGGCGGACGCCGACCGTGTCCATCAGCTCGAGGGCGGTCGGTGCAAGCCCCGCCTGCACGAGGTCAACGACGGCTTCGGAGGCGTCGATCAGCGACTCGAACGAGGCGGTCGCCGCCGAAATTTGAGGGGGCAGCCCGGCCAGCTTCAGCGTCGCCTCGGTGACCACCCCGAGCGTCCCCTCCGAGCCGACAAAAAGCCGAACGAGGTCATAGCCCGACGAGCTGCGCATCGCCCGCGACCCGCAGCGCATGACCTCCCCATTGGCGAGAACGACCTCCAATTGGAGGACCCACTGGCGGGTCGCGCCGTACTTGAAGCCCCGGATGCCGGCCGCGTTGTTGGCGATCATGCCGGCGATCGTGCAGGGCGCGCCCGGATCCGGCGGAAAGAACAGCCCCTGTCGGCTCAAGCGTCCGTTCAGGTCCGTGTGGTAAACGCCCGGCTGCACCGTCACTTGGAGGTCTTCCGCGCGCACGTCCAGAATGCGGTTCATGCGCGAGAGGTCGAGGGCAATCCCGCCGTGCAGGGCCATCGAATTCGCCTCCAGGCTGGTCCCCGCGCCCCACGGCGTGACCGGGATCTTGGCCCCATCTGCATAGCCCACGACGTGGGCAACGTCTTCCGTGGACTCCGCAAAGACGACGACGTCCGGCAAGCAGGGCTCGTGCGTCGATTCGTCGCGGCTGTGGGCCGCCAGTTCGGTGGAAGTCGTCGAGACCTGGTCCTCGCGGAGTCGGGAGCGCACCGCGTGGATATGCTCGGTTGCCAGTTGGCCCATGATGAGCGGATTGTAGGGCAGTCCGAACGCCGCAGACAAGCGGACTCGACGAGCCCCAATCGAGGCGCATACAATGATCACAATCTGCTTCAGGAGGCGTGCCCGTGACCGATCTTCCCTTCCAGTCGCTGGTGGATGCATTTGGTAAACTCGAAGCGACCCGTTCCGGCAACGAGATGACCGAGATCCTCTCGCATCTCTTTCAAGAGACCCCGGTTGATGTCATCGATCTGGTTGCCTACTTCACGCAGGGCCACGTCGTGGCCGAGTACGAGGACGTCAACCTCAACATCGGCGAGAAGCTGATGGCCGAGGCGATCGCGCGCGCGTCTGGCAACGAGCGCGAGGCGGTCGCGACGCGATACACGGAATTGGGCGACTACGGCTCGGTTGCCGAGGATGAACTGAGCGGGCAGCAAGGCGACGCCGAAGGCACGCTGACGGTTCGCCAAGTGCATGATGAGTTTCTCGCCATTGCCGAGGCGAGCGGATCCGGCTCGCAGGACGAGAAGCTGAATCGCTTGGCAGAGGTCCTCCAGCGAGCGACGCCCGAGGCGACCAAGTACGTGGTCCGGATCGCGCTCGGAACGCTCCGCCTGGGCGTCGGAACGATGACGATCCTCAACGGCCTTGCTTTGGCGTTCACCGGCAAGAAGGACAAGAAGCCACTGGAGCGGGCCTACAACCTCTGCAGCGACATCGGCCGGGTCGCCCGAACCATCGCCGAGGGCGGTCTCAACGCCCTCGAAGAGATCGACATCGAGGTCGGCCACCCCATCAAGATGATGGCGGCTCAGCGCGTCGAGCTTCTCACGGATCTGTTTGAGAAATTGCCCGATGGCTTCGCGGTCGAGGTCAAGTACGATGGCGAGCGCGTCCAAGCTCACAAGACGGGCGATGATGTCACGCTCTACTCGCGCAATCTCGAGGACATTACGCCGCAATATCCCGACGTCGCCCGCTTCGTCGGGGAAGCCATCGACGCTGACGAGGCCATCGTCGAAGGCGAGGTCGTGGCGCTCGTGCCGGGCACAACCGATCAGTTCCAGGAGTTTCAGATCCTGATGAGCCGCAAGCGCAAGTATGACGTCGAGCAGTACGTCGAGGACGTGCCCGTCAAGCTGATGCTGTTCGATATCCTTTATGTGAATGGGGACAGCGTTATCGATCGCCCGTTCCCGCAGAGGCGCCGATTGCTGGAGTCGATTACCAAGAACCACGACCGAATCGAACCCGCCCAGTTGATCGAGTCCAGCGACGTTGAGGAGATCGAAGGGTTTTTCAATCAGGCCGTGGAGCGGGGCTTCGAGGGGATCATGGCCAAGTCAACCGCGCCGGACTCCGTCTACCGGGCCGGCGCGCGCGAGTGGAGCTGGATCAAGTGGAAGCGGGACTATTCGAAAGACCTCGTCGACAGCTTCGACGTCGTGGCCGTGGGGGGCTTCGCCGGGCGCGGCAAGCGCTCCGGCACCTGGGGCGCGCTCTTGTGCGCGGTCTACCATCCGGATCGGGATCGCTACGAGACCCTCTGCAAGGTCAGTACCGGCTTCAGCGACGAGGAGCTGGCCGAGCTTCCCGCCACGTTTGCCCGCCTGGAACGCGATGAAACGCCCGCACGGGTGGTCAGCGAGCTGGAACCGACGCGCTGGTTTGAGCCCGAGATCGTGCTGGAAATCCAGGGAGCGGAACTGACTCGGAGCCCCGTGCATACCTGCGGCACTGACGACGAGTCGGGAGCGGGCGGCATCGCGCTCCGCTTCCCGCGCTTCATCCGCTTCCGCGATGACAAGGGCCCGTCCGAGGCGACGACGGTCGCGGAAGTCCGGGATGTTTACCAGGGGAGATAAGCGGCGTTAGCGGAGACTCTGTAGAAACGCCACGATCGCCTTGATGTCGTCCTCGGGGAGTTGGCTGTAGCCCGGCATCTGCCAGCTTCCCTGCGGTTCGCCCTCCACGTAGACGGACAGCGGATGCTTCAGGTGCTGGAGCTGCCACGCGTCGCTGCGCCCTCGACGGCCCTCGTGGGTGAGATTGGGCCCGACGTTGCCGCCCGGGGCGATGCCGTTGATGTTGTGGCAGCCGACGCAGCCCTGCTGCGTGTAGAGCTGCTGGCCGCGCTCAACCATGGCCTCGCCGAATCGCGCATTGCCGTCGGCATCCGTCGGAATCGCGATCTGCGCCTCTCGCGAGCTCGCGGGCCCCTCGCGTTGCCCGTTGAACGTGCGGAGGTAGGCGATCAGCCCGTCGACCTCCTGATCCGACAGGTGCTCGAACGCGGGCATGTAGCTGCCGGGATAGAGCTCGTGGGCGTTGACGATCTGCGTGCGGAGTCGCTCCGGATCGCTCCAGCGGACGCCGACGTTGCTGAACGACGGGCCGACGATGCCGCCCTGGAGGTCGCGCTGGTGGCAGGACAGACAGCCTTGGCCCTTCAGAACGGCCGCGCCGATCTCCTCGGGGGAGAGGCCTTCGTAGTCGCTGATATGGGGCGCCTCGAGGGGACGATCCGCCTCGGGGGCGACGAACCCCTGGACGAGACTCCACGATTCGCTGCCGAGGAAGGCCAGGACGGTGATGGCGGCAACGGCGAGCAGGGCGTTGGCGGCAACTCGCATGACGGCTTGAGTCTAGCACGCGGGTGAGGAGCGGTCAACTCGCTCATGTCGCTGTCACACGCACGCATTGCCGGTTTCGGCGACCATCGTCTACACTGCCGCCATGGTCTTCCTCAACGTCCTCTTCCCCATTCTTCTGGTCGCGGCCATCGGCTATATCCTGGGGCGGACCGGCCATCTGGGCAGCCACGAGCTGGCCAAGCTCAACTTCTGGATCCTCAGTCCGGCGCTCATCTTCACCGGCCTGGTGGAGAACGACATCTCGCTGACCGTCTTCCTGGACTACGGCGTCTTCATCCTCGCGATCTCGCTCGCGTTGATCGGCGCCGCGCTTGTCATGGCCCGCTGGGGGCGGCTCGATATCGACGCCCAATCGGCCCTGGGATTGGCCCTGATCCTGCCCAACACGGGCAACTACGGCCTGCCGCTTCTGCTCTTTGCCTTCGGCGATTCGGGGTTCGCGTTGGGGGTCGTCTACCTCTCGGTCTCGACGCTGGCCATGTCGACGCTGGGCATCGTGGTGGCCAGCTGGGGCGGAGCGCGGTGGCGGGACCCGTTCCTGAACGTGCTGAAGACGCCGCTGTTCTACGCGGTCGTCTTGGCGATTGGCGCACGGCTGGGTGGGGTCGAGCTTCCGCTGTTTGTCATGCGGCCTCTGCAACTCTTGGCCGATGCGGCGATTCCCGCGATGCTGCTCTTGCTCGGCACGCAGCTGGTGGGCGTGCAACTCGGGCGCCGCCGGACGCTCATCGGCCTCGGCACGGCTGTCCGATTGGGCTTGGCGCCGCTTCTGGGCTGGGGCCTCACGCTGCTGCTCGGCTTCAGCGGCTTGACCCAATCCGTGGCGATTCTGCAGGCGAGCATGCCCACCGCCGTCAACGCCGTCGTCATCGCCACCGTGTACGATCGCGATCCGCGGCTCGTCTCGTCGGTGGCGTTGGCGACGACGATCGCGAGCGTGGGGACGTTGGGCGCGCTCTTGTTGTTGCTGGGGGCCGGATCGGCCACGGGCGGCTAATCGAGCTGATACCCGCGCGCCACGGCCGAGAATCGCTCAACTTGATCGGCTTGCCAAGCGTCGTCCCTGTTGAGCTCCCGAGCCATGATGGCCGCCACGTCCTCGGCGATCGCCGAGCTCGCTTGGGCGTCCAACGCGAGCGCCCGCGTGCGTCGCGACAGCACATCCTCCACGGTGCGCGCCAGTTCGTGGCGCACCGCCCAGACGACCTCGGCCCGACGGTAGGGCAGATCCGGATGCAGCAGCGCGCCCAGATCCGGCTCCTGCGCGATGAGCTCGTCAATGGCCGCCGCATCCGCGCCGTAACCGCGCTGCCACGACGGCAACGACTCGACGTCGTCCATGAAGCCGTGGATGCGCAGCGTCTCCGTCTGCGACGGGCTTGCCGGAAGGCCGCCGGCGTGCGCCGCCGCGTCGACGGCCTCCTGGCCCATCTTATGATAGGTCGTCCACTTGCCCCCGGCGATCGTGACGAGCCCGGACCGAGACGTTAGAACCGTGTGCTCTCGGGAGATGGCGGCCGTGTCCTCGCCCGGGTTGCCTGCCTGCACCAGGGGCCGCAGGCCGGCGAAGGTGCTCAACACGTCGTCTCGAGCGATCGGGGCGTCGAGGTAGCGATTGGCGTGATCGATCAGGTAGTCAACTTCGCCCTCCAACGGGGTCGGTTCCAGCGAGACCTCGTCCACGGGGGTGTCGGTCGTTCCCACGAGGACCCGATCGTGCCAGGGGATGAGAAAGAGGACCCGGCCGTCGTCGGTCTGCGGGATCATGATGGCGTGATCGGCGGGCAGGAACGAACGGTCCAACACGATGTGAATCCCCTGGCTGGCGGTCATCATCCTCGACGCGTCCGGGTCGTCCATCGCCCGAATCGCGTCGACGAAGACGCCCGTGGCGTTGACGACCGAGCGCGCTGGGATGTCCCATGGATTGCCCGTTTCCGTGTCGGTTGCGGCCACCCCTCGAATCGAGCCGCTCCGCTTCAGGAGGCCCGTAACGCCCATGTGGTTGAGCGGGACGCCGCCGATATCTGTCAACGTACGGGCCAGTGCCACCGCCAGTCGGGCGTCGTCGAACTGCCCGTCGTAGTAGAGGACGCCGCCGCGCAGCCCTCGGGATCGCACGGTCGGCAGGTGCTGGCGGGTCGACTCCCGTGACAAGGGGCGCGACGCGCCGATGTTGAGCCGCCCCGCCAACAGGTCGTAGAGCTTCAAGCCGATCGCGTAATAGGGCCGTTCCCCCCAGCGATAGTTGGGCACGACGAACGACTGGGTCTGCACCAGGTGTGGCGCGTTCTTCATGAGCAGACCGCGTTCATGAAGCGCCTCGCGGACCAGCGAGACATTGCCCTGGCGCAGATAGCGCACGCCGCCGTGGATCAGCTTCGTGCTCCGACTGGAGGTCGCCTTGGCGAAGTCGTGCCCTTCGAGCAGGAGCGTGTCGTAGCCGCGCGCAGCCGCTTCGACCGCACAGCCAAGCCCCGTCGCGCCGCCCCCAATGACGAGCACGTCCCAGGGCTCGGTTCGTTCGCGAACGCGGTGCAGCAGCGTTTCGCGATCCATCAAGCCGTGAGGTCGCTCGCCCAGCCGCGCGAGCGCGCCAACGCGTTGTGCCAGCGGCCACGCAGCTCAGCCGCATGGTCCTCCGCCATTTGGGGTTCAAACGTCCGTTCAACGGCCCAGTTGGCGCCGATCTGCTCGGGCGACGACCAGTAGCCCACGGCCAATCCGGCCAGATAGGCCGCGCCCAGCGCCGTCGTCTCGAACACCTCGGGCCGCAGGACCGGGACCCGGAGCAGATCCGCCTGGAACTGCATCAGCAGGTCGTTGGCCGCGGCGCCGCCGTCGACGCGCAGTTCCTGGAGGGGGACGTCGGCGTCCGCGTTCATCGCGTCCCCGACGTCGGCGACCTGGTGGGCGATGCTCTCCAGGGCCGCGCGGGCCAAGTGGGCTCGGGTGGTGCCGCGACTGAGGCCGACGATGAGGCCGCGCGCGTCCGGATCCCAGTGCGGCGCACCCAGGCCGGAGAACGCCGGCACGAAATAGACACCATCATTGTCCTGTGCCTGGCGGGCGAGGCCCTCGACCTCGCTGGCCTCGCTGATGATGCCCAGGCCGTCGCGTAGCCATTGGACCACGGCCCCGGCCACGAAGATGCTGCCTTCGAGCGCGTAGTCGATGCGACCGCCCAGGCCCCAGGCGGCGGTGCTGAGCAGTTGGTTTGTGGAACTCGGCGGTTCGGTCCCCGTGTTCATGAGCAGAAAACAGCCCGTGCCATAGGTGTTTTTCGCCATGCCCGGGGTCGTGCAGACTTGGCCGAAAAGCGCCGCCTGTTGGTCGCCCGCCATGCCGGCGATCGGGATCGGCGTCTCAAACTCGTCGATGGCCGTTTCGGCGTACACCTCGCTGGAGGAGCGCACCTCGGGCAACAGCGCGTGCGGAATGTTCAGTCGGTCAAGCAGCTCATCGTCCCAGTCGCCTGTGGATAGGTTCATGAGCAGCGTGCGCGAGGCGTTGGTGACGTCGGTCAAATGGTGGCGCCCCTGGGTCAGCTTCCACATCAGCCAGCTGTCGACGGTGCCGAAGGCCAGTTCTCCCGCTTCCGCGCGCTCTTGGGCGCCGTCGACGTGATCGAGCAGCCAGCGGATCTTCGTCCCCGCGAAGTAGGGATCGATCACCAGTCCCGTCTTAGCTTGGAACGTCGCTTCATGCCCGTCAGCACGAAGGTTCTCACAGATGTCGGCGGTGCGGCGATCCTGCCAGACGATGGCGTTGTGGATCGGCTCGCCCGTGGCGCGGTCCCAAATCAGTGTCGTCTCGCGCTGGTTCGTGATGCCGATTGCGGCGAGGTCTCGGCTCGACAGATTGGCTTGCCGGAGCGCCTCGGTCGCGACGGCCAACTGCGAGGTCCAGATCGCCTCCGGGTCGTGCTCGATCCAGCCCGACTTGGGATAGAGCTGCTCGAACTCCCGTTGGGCGATCGACTGCACTTGCGCGGTCTCGTCGAAAAGAATCGCGCGTGAGCTGGTCGTGCCCTGATCCAGGGCCAGTATGCGCCGCATGGGGATGCCTCCTCGATGACGGATCGACGGGGGCGGCCGTGGCCTGCGTTATGGCACGTCCACGGGCTCCGACAGTCGGCCACCGCGCCCGACGGTTCGCTGGATAAATTTAAAATTTGAAATTGGGTTCATCGTGCCCTTATGGTAAGAGTTCGGGAGGCCCCGCGCATGCCCAATTGACGTGTGCGGGTATGCGAGTACCGCATCAAAACCGCGAAAGGGGGAATTCAGCCAGGGTTTAGTTCGACACGTCACTGTGACTCGTGACCGGGGACACCGATCGCTCATTCAGTCGGCAGACCGTCCAAGACATTTCTGAAGGAGGGAGTTCATGCACCTCAAACGATTGGCCAGCTTCGGCCTTGGCCTCGCCCTGATGGTGGGGCTCGTCATTACGCCGTTTGCCCAAGGCACCGTCGAGGTCCTGGGGGGCTTCAACGCCGCGGAGAACTACGACAATGCCATCTCGTCATTCATTGATGCCACTCGCACTCAAGTCAACGCCAGCGACGTGGAAAGCTTGGGCAGCGTCGTCGTACAGCGCGTGCGCGCCGGCAACCCGCCTGACTTGTACGTCACCCCTCAGCCCGGCCTCATCGGCGACTTGGTCCGTGAAGGCGCGGGCGTTCCGTTGATCGAG
>JAHEOA010000194.1 GCA_018609825.1 Candidatus Bipolaricaulota bacterium
ATGCGCCCGTCGTTGATGATGGCGATGCGGTCGCAGAGCCGCTCTGCTTCCGGCATGAGATGGGTTGACAGCAGCACCGTCTTGTCCGTGTGCCGGAACCCTTCCAGGAAGTCGCGCACTTGCCGCGACGACATGACATCAAGCCCCGAAGTCGGCTCGTCGAAGATCAGCACGGGCGGATCGTGCAACAACGAAATGGCCATGGCCGCCTTCTGCTTCATCCCCTTGGAGAGCTTGCCGGCCCGCTTGTCCGCGTACTCGTCGACCCCGAGCAGGGGGAAGACCTCGTCGATGCGCCGTTGGGTCTCGGATTTGGACATATCACGAAGCTGCGCGAAATAGCGCACGTTCTCCTCGGCGGTCAATCGATCGTAGAGGCCCGTCGCCTCGCTCAGCACGCCGAACTGGTGCCGGACTTTCTCCGGCTCGTTGACCGCGTCGCAGCCGTTGATGTGAATCGATCCGCTTGTCGGCTTCAGGATCGTCGTGATCATGCGCAGCGTCGTCGTCTTGCCCGCGCCGTTCGGGCCCAGCAATCCAAAGATCTCGCCCGGCTGAACCTGAAAGCTGACCCCGTCCACGGCGACGAATGCGCCGAATGCCTTGTGGAGTTCGGTGACGTCGATCATGCTTGCCCCCGTATATAGGAATCGCATCACTGTAGTTGGCGTTGCTGGAGCTGTCAACTCCCGGGAGCCTGATCGAGACTGGATAGGCTATTGACAAGTCGCATACAGTATATAGAATGGAGCGCGACCCCCAAAGGAGTTGAGCATGGCGCCTGAAAAGTTGGATCGCGAGCGACGCACGCTGGGGACGACGGCCGGCGGGGGCACCTACATGATCACGCTGCCCAAGAGCTGGGTCGAGGAGCTGCAGCTGCACAAGGGCGAAGAGATCTCGCTGGTTCGGGTCAAGCCGGGGATCTATCTCAGCCCGGATCGGGAGCGCCCGGCCCCCAAGGCCCGGGCGACGCTGGCGGTCGACGATTCGCTGCGAAGTGCGGCGCTGTCGCGCGCGCTGATCTCCCAGTACGTCGCGGGCTGCGACGTCATCGAGGTGACGGGCACGATCGACAACGAGCAGCGCGAGGAGATCCGCGACACCGTCCAGCGCCTGATCGGCGCGGAGATCCTCCAAGAGACGGCCGACTTCATGCTGATCCAGACGCTGCGCGATCCCCAGGTGCTGTCGGCGCCGCAGCTGATGGCCTACATTCGCGAGAACGCCGACGCCATGATCACCGACGCGCCGCGGGCGCTGCTGGAGGGGGACCTGGAGCGCGCTCAAGGCGTCATTCAGCGCGACGAGCGCGTGGATCGCTTCTTTCTGTTGCTCTCGCGCCAGCTGTATGCCGCGCTGCGCGACCCCCTTGCCGAAGTCGAGCGCGGGGTCTCGCGCGTGGAGTTCTTCAACACGCACACCGTGGCGAGACAACTGGAGCGCGTCGCCGACCATGCCGTCAAGATCGCCCAGTCCGCCGAGGCCTTGATCCTGGAGGACCGCGTCGTGCCCCGTGACGTGGCCGATGGGCTGCACCGCACCGAGGGCATGGTCCGCGAGCTGCTCGATCAGGTGCTGGGCGCGTTCTTGGACCTGGACGTCGCCAAAGCCCAGAAGGCACTGATCACGCTGCCCGACATCGACGACGCCATCTCCCAGATCGACCGCGAGCTGCTCGATCTGGACGACTCCCACTTGGCGTTCCATCTGGGGATCGTGGTCGACAGCATCGGGCGCGTGAAGGACTACGCCGCCAACGTCGCCGAGCTGGCGCTCAACGCCGAGGCGCTCAACAGTTGATGCTCAGCTGATCAACGGGCGAGGTCTGCGCGTCGGCCCTAGCGCCCCTGACCCGGGGGTCGGGCACCCAGCGTCACGTCGACGGTCATCTCGTCGCCATCCCGGACGATCGTCAGCGTGACGGTCTGGCCCACCTCGGTGTCGGTTTCCAGATAGCGGATGATGTCCTCGAGGCTGGTGACGTCGTTGCCGTCGACGGCCGTGATGATGTCGCCGTCGACGGGAACCTGGCGGTTGCCCACCCGCAGTGCGCGCTGGGCCCCTCGAAGGCCGGCCTCGTCCGCGGGGCCGCCGGGCGTCACGTCCACGACGAAGACGCCGTGGTCGGTTCCGAGGTTCAAGTCGGCTTCTTGTCGCAGCCATTGGGCCAATTCGGGCGTCAGCGGATAGGGCGGCGCCGAGATCCCGAGCCAGGGATGCGGATAGCGCCCGCGCTCGATCAGCACCGGCACCTCCTTGCTGACCGTGTTCGAGGGAATCGCGAAGCCGATGCCGACCGAGCCCCCACTGGGGCTGTAGATCGCCGTCGTGATGCCGATGACCTGCCCTTGGGAGTTGAGCAGCGGGCCGCCCGAGTTGCCCCGATTGATGGACGCGTCCGTCTGGATCAGGCCGAAGATCGGCTGGCCCTCGCTGCGGTTGAGCGTCCGGTTGAGGGCGCTCACCACGCCCGTGGTGATCGTCCGCTCGAATTGACCGAACGGGTTGCCGATGGCGATGGCGAGTTGGCCCGGCACGAGCTGGCTGGAGTCGCCCATCTCCACGGGATGGAGCTGCTCGGCGGGCACGTCGTCCACGTCCAAGACGGCCAAGTCGTTGAGCGGATCGGTGCCGATGACCTGGGCCTTGGCGATGGAGCCGTCCGGGAAGGTGACTTCGATCTGGGAGGCGTTCTGCACGACGTGGTGGTTGGTGATGATCCGGCCCTCGTTGTCGTAGACGAAGCCGGAGCCCGTCCCCTCTTGGGCCTGCGGGCCGAAGAACGTCTGGGTGACCACGGTGCTCGTGATGTTGACGACCGAGGGCTGGACGGCCTCATAGACGTCCGAAACCTGTTGCTCCCAGGACAGCAGTCCCTCGGGGTCCTGTGGGGAGTCCGCTCGGGGCGAGGCCGGGTTGCCGGCGACTGAGGTGTCGGCTCCGTTGTCGGTCGCGGCCTGCTCCTCGGGCGTCGACGCCGGCGGCTGGGCCATCTGCGTGCCGGCCCACCAGGCCACGCCGACGGCGACGACCAGCACGACCAGTGCCGCGAGGGCGCCCTGGCGGGTCATGGGGAATCGACGCTCATTCCGGTTGGCCGTCGGCCTCCACGCCGTCGGCCTCTTCTTCCGCCTTGCGGGCCTGGATCCGCTTGACCATCTTCAGTCGAAAGATCTCCTCGCGCTCGTTCTGTTCCAGCGCGTCGGTGATGTAGCGGATGGTGTTCTCGAGATCGGGAATGATCGTCTCCTCGAGCGCGTTGATCTTGCGGTTGAGCGTGCCCATCTCCTTGCCGACGGTCTTGATGTTGTGCTCCAGATGGGCGATGTCGAGCATCTTGTCCATGAGGCGCTCCGCCGTGCCGGCGACGGCCTCGATCCGACTGCTGGTGCTGGCCGGATTGTAGCCGCGCGAGAGCAGGTCGCGGCTCATCTCCGGATGGGCCATGTTGAAGATCTTGGTGCCCATGACGTTGTCGGTCTCCACCTCGAGCTCGACGTCCTGGCCCGTGGCCATGGCGACCGAACTGACCGCGACGCCCCCGTCGCGGGCGCGCGCAAAGAAGATCGTGTCCTCCAGGTATTTGAGGTCGTCCAGGAGTTCCTCGCGTTTGCCCTTGTAGCGCTTGACCATGTCGAGGAAGCGGCTCAAGAGCGCTTCCTTTTTCTTCTCCAGGATGTCCTTGCCCTCTCGGGCCGTGTCGAGCTCCTGCCGGGTGCGCAGCAGCTCGTCGCGGGTCGCGTTGATCGAGTCGGAGCTCATCTCTGCTCACGCCTCCGATGCGTCCGCCCCGGCTGCCGTTGCGGCGGTGCCGTTGCTGCCGGCCCCGTCCGTGCCCCGCTTGGGCATGTACTGCTCGATCTGCTCGGCCTTGACGCGTCGCAGCTCGCTGCGGGGCACGTCGGCCAACAGCTCCCAGGCGAGGTCCAGGCTCTCCTCGATGGAGCGGGGCTCGGTCCCCTGCCCGATGAACTCGGACTCGAATCGCTCGGTAAAGGTAAGGATCCGTTGCTCGTCCTCGCCCAGCCCCTCGCTGCCGATGATGGCGGTCAGCTTCTCCAGCTCCTTGCCGCGCGCGTAGAGCGCGTAGAGCTGATCGGAGAGTTTGTCATGGTCGTCGCGCGTCTTGCCTTCGCCGACGCCCTCGTCCATGAGGCGTGACAGGCTGGGTAACACGTCAATGGGCGGGAACTCGTTCGCCCGATGCAAGGGGCGGCTCAAGCGGATCTGGCCCTCGGTGATGTAGCCGGTCAGGTCGATGACCGGGTGGGTGATGTCGTCGTTCGGCATGGTGCAGATGGGCATCTGGGTGACGCTGCCCTGCTCGCCGTGGACGACGCCGGCGCGCTCGTAGATCGAGGCCAGGTCGGTGTAGAGATACCCGGGATAGCCGCGGCGACCGGGGATCTCCTCACGCGCGGAGCTGATCTCGCGCAGCGCGTTGGCGTAGTTGAGCATGTCGCTCATGATCACGAGCACGTCGCGGCCCTTGTCGTAGGCGAAGTACTCGGCGGCGGTCAGGGCCAATCGCGGCGTCAGCGTCCGCTCGATGGCGGCGTCATCCGCCAGGTTCAAAAACAACACCGAGCTGGCCAGCGCGCCGCTGTCCTGGAACTGGCTGTAAAAGTAGTTGTACTCGCGCGAGGTGATCCCCATCCCGGCGAAGATGACCACGAGCTCCTCCTCCGACTGGCGAATCACCTGGCGGGCCACCTGCATCGTCACCTCGTTGAGCGGCAGGCCGGGGCCGCCCCAGATGGGCAGCTTCTGGCCCTTGATGAGCGTGAACAGCGAGTCGATGGCCGTCACGCCTGTCTCGATCCACTCGTCCGGCTGCTGGCGCGCGATGGGGTTGAGCGGCGCGCCGCCGATGGGCCGCTCGATTTCGGGATAGATCTCGCCCAGGCCGTCTCGGGGGGCGCCGGAGCCGCCGAAGACGCGTCCCAGCATGTCCTCGCTCAGCCCGATCTTGACGATGTCGCCGGTGAAGAAAACCGCCGTGCCCTTGCGATCGAGCCCGTCGTTGCCCTCGAAGACCTGGACGATGATCGCCTTCTCGCCGACGTCCAAGACCTGGCCGCTCTTCTGCCGGCCCTCGCTGTCGACGATCTGGACCCGCTCGCCGAATTTGACATCTTGGACGGGATCCAGAAAGATGAGCGGTCCCTTGATGTCTTGAATCTTGCGATGGGCTTTCGCGTAGAGTTCGGTTGCCATGGTAAATCCTCCTTCGCTCAGTCGCCCGCCACGGGCTCGCCGGCCCCGGCTTGAGCGCTCTGGCCGGCCGCGCGCAGTTCCTCAATGAGCTGCTCGAAGCGGCCCTGGAAGTCGTCGTTGGGATAGAACCCCATCTCCGCGAGCTTGTCCCACTCGGGCAGCTCCAGGACGTCGGTGTAGCTCATCTGGTCCAGCAGCCCTTGGCAGCGCTCGTAGAACGCGAGGATCGCCCGCATCATGTAGTGGGCCTTCAGGGGCGGACAGTGGGCTTCCGTGGGGTCGAAGGCGTTCTGCCGCAGATAGACCTCTCGGATCAACCGGGCGATGTCGAGCAGCAGCTTGTCGGGGTTGCTGAGGGACTCCTTGCCGACGAGCTGGACGATCTTGTTGAGCTCGTCCTCCTTCTGCAGGATCTGCATCATCTCGTTCCGGTTGTCCAGGAACGCCTCGCCGAGCTCCTCGTTGAACCAGTCGCGCAACGCGTCGGTGTAGAGCGTGTAGCTGGTGAGCCAGTTGATCGCGGGGAAGTGGCGGCTGTACGCGAGCGACGCATCCAGCGCCCAGAAGACGCCGCCGATGCGCAGGGAGTTCTGCGTGACCGGCTCGGAGAAGTCGCCGCCCGGCGGACTGACAGCGCCGATGACGGTGACCGACCCCTCGCGGCCGGAGGCCTGCTCGGTCTCCACGGGCTCTTGGCCCTCGGGAATCCCCTTGCCGACGCAGACGGTCCGGCCGCTGCGCTCGTAGAACTGGGCGATGCGGCTGGCCAGATAGGGCGGGTAGCCCTCCTCGCCGGGCATCTCCTCGAGGCGCCCTGAAATCTCGCGCAGGGCCTCGGCCCAACGGCTCGTGGAGTCGGCCATAAGCGAGACGTCGTAGCCCATGTCGCGGTAGTACTCGGCCAGCGTGATGCCCGTGTAGATTGACGTTTCGCGGGCGGCCACCGGCATGTTGGACGTGTTGGCAATGAGGATCGTCCGGTCCATGAGCGGCGTGCCGGTTTTGGGGTCCTCCAGCTCGGGGAACTTGGTCAACACCTCCGTCATCTCGTTGCCGCGCTCGCCGCAGCCGATGTAGATGACGATGTCGGCGTCGGACCACTTTGCCAGCGACTGCTGGGTGACCGTCTTGCCCGAGCCGAACGGGCCCGGAATGATGGCGTTGCCGCCCTTGGGAACGGGGAAGAAGACGTCGAAGATCCGTTGGCCGGTGACGAGCGGAATGCTCGTGGGAATCTTCTGTTGGGCCGGACGCGGCGTCCGAATGGGCCAGGTCTGGGTCATGGTGATCTCGGTGCCGTCGTCCAGCTGGGCTACCGGGTCCTGGATCGTGTAATCGCCGGCTTCGATCTGGGCAACGCGGCCCCCGACGCCCTTCGGAACCATGATCCGATGGACGATCGCGGGCGTCTCGGTGACGGTGCCGACGATGTCCCCGAACGCCACCTCGTCGCCCGCTTGGACCCAGGGCTCAAAGTGCCATTGTTGATCCCGCGGGAGCGGATCGCCCGTGGTGCCGCGCTCGATGAAGTTGCCCGACTGCTCGCGGATCGCGTCGAGCGGGCGCTGGATGCCATCGTAGATCGACCCCAACAACCCGGGGCCGAGCTCCACGAGGAACGGCTGCCCGTCACTGGTGACGGGCTCGGCGACGGTGAGCCCGTCGGTCTCCTCATACACCTGGATGGAGATCTCCTCGCCCTGGATCTCGATGACCTCGCCGATGAGGCCGAGCTCGCCGACCTCCACGAGGTCGCGAATCTTGATCCCTTCCATGCCCTTGGCGTTGACCACCGGCCCGGAAATCCGGGTGATCTGTCCTTCAATGCGGCTCATTCGTCTTCGCCCCCTATGTAGAGCTTCTGTCCCAGATAGCGCAGCGTCAACTCGTCGATGTAGGGCTGATCGTGGGCCACTTGGTTCGAGGGAAACGAGGCGACCATCGGAAGGTCGTTGGCCGCGAACGCCTCCTCAAAGCGCTCCATGTAGCGCTCGTCGACGAGCACGATCGCCGCGTCGTCCATGTCACCGATCGCATGGATAATCTCTTCTATGCGGGACTTGATCTCCTGGCGCTCGTCGATCTCAAATACGCGCATGCCGGCCAAGCGGAATCCGTCGGCCAGCTCCGTCGGCGAGACGATCACGGGCTTCACGAGGCGGTCACCTCCTCGGGCATCATCCCGGGCACCTTGATGAGCCGTCGTTCGATCTCCTCGCGCGAGGCGCGTCTATAGAGCCCGCCCGCGATCACGCGAAGGTTGATCGCCTCGGCGTTGACCCGCCAGATGTAGGTCGCCGCCATCCCGATGTCGAAGAACTGGCCCGGCTCCAGGTGCGTCATTTCCCGATACAACAGGTTCTCCAGTTGCTCTTGGAACGCGTTCGCGTCCATGGTCTCGTCCAACGACGCCAGGCGACGCCCGTAGTGCGTGGCCTCGACGGCACGAATGAACGACGCTCGATCGGCGCTGTCCAGAAGCGAGCGCACCGTGCCCTCGTCGAGCCGTGCCCCTCCCTGAAGAACGTATCGATCCCGCTCGGCGGTGTCGACCGCGGTGCCCAGCACGCGCATGGCATAGACGAGATTCAGAATGTCGACTTCCGTGCCGAGCATGTGGCGCACGGCCTCGGCGTTGGGACCCTCCATCTGCTCCAGCAACGTTCGGGAGCCGGTGAAGTAGTGCCGGTCCAGCGCCAGCTCCAGCGTCGCCAACTCGCCGCTCGACTCGTAGTCGGCATAGGCCTGCGACAGCGGGCGATAGTAGCGATTTCCCACTGTGAGCAGCTCGTCGATCACCGCCTCGATGCCTTCGCGCTCCAACAGCGTCTCGTAGAACGTGGTCGGATACAGGATCGTCGGGAACAGGCTTTCGCGAATGGTGTCGGCGTCGGTGCCGGCGTGGAAGCCGCGGAAGATCGTCTTGAGGTTGAAGACCTCAAAGCGCTCCAAGATCAACGCGACCAGTTGCTTCGGCTCGTCAAACGCGATGTCGTGCAGCTTTTGAAAAACGCGCTGGGTGTGGGCAACGATCGCCTGTTCCACCATGTTGTAGCCCGTATGTTCGACGCTGGCGCGTTCGAGCTCGTCGGCGTAGTCGGTCTCGGCCAGCGCCGCGGTGAACTCGTCGAAGTCGTCCATGTCGAGATACGCCCCGAACTCGCTCGGCCCGAGCAGCCGAGATCTCAAGTAGCGCAGGCGCGTGTTCAGGTACTCGTAGGCCATGCGTGCCTCCTCTGGGGGCGGGCCCGACGACCCGCGACCCGCGTCGCCCTCACTGTTGGAAGAGTTGGGCGCTCAGCTCGGGGCGATGCCGGCGGATGAGGTTTCCGATGCGCGTCTCCAGGCGATTGTCCACGAGCAGATCGCCCGAGACGCTGGTGGCGATGAAGCCGCCGATCGTGGTGATCGACTCGCCCGTCTGGTGATTCGTCCCCTCTAACAGCTCCTCAAAGACCCCCCGGTCGCGCTCGTCGAACTGCAGCACCAGGTCGCCGCCGATCTCCGACTCGGCCTCCTGGAGACAGGTCCGCAGGAAGCGCTTGTAGGCGTCGGCGTCCTCGCGCAGCCGTTCGGCTTCCTCGGAGAGCCGATCGAAGAGCGCGCGGGCGGCGTCGGCTTTGGCCCGCAGCACCGACGAGCGGGCCTGAGCCCGGGCGCGGCTGACGATGAGCCGTTTCTCGTTGTCAATGCGAGCCTTGGCGTCTTGGAGGGTCTGTTGGCGCCATTCCTCGATCTCGCGCTCGGCCGCCTCGCGGCGGCGCTGGGCCTCGTCTTCGGCCTCGTCCCGAATCCGCTGGGCCTTCTGCTCGCCCTCTTGCTCGATCCTGTTAAGGAGTTCCATAGGCCAGCGGCGCTTAGATGAGGAAGAGCGCGACGAAGCCGAAGATGACCAGCGTCTCGGGAATCACGATCAAGAGGATGCCCGTGCCGAGTTGGCCCGGATCTTCGGCGACCGCGCCCACGACCGCGGGAATGGCTCGCGTCATGGCAAGGCCCGTGCCGAGCGCGCCGCCGAGCAACGCGAGGCCCTTGCCGAGCGCCGCGAGGCCGGCGCCGGTGGTCATGCCGACGGCCGCTTCGGCCTCCTCTTGGGCGAAGGCCCCGACGGCGACGACCAGCAAGAGCGCGTTGAGCACGACGAGTCCGGCTCCGAGGCGTTTGAGCGTCTGTGCGTGATTCATGGTTGAAGCGTCCTCCTTAGTCTCCGGGTTTGGGTTGCGATGGAACCGTTAAGATCGGGTTGACTTCTCCACGGCGGAGACGTCCACCTCGCGGAACGGCCGGTAGGGGACGCCGCCCAACTCCTCCAACAGGAATTTCTCGAAGAACTCCACCCACTGAAGACGGGCGGACTGGATGCCCCCCTCAAAGACGTGCAGCACCAGGTTGAACGTGTGCAGCACGACGGCGGCCACGGCGGCCAGGATCACCCCGAGCACGACGACGCTGCCGGCCAGGAAGCTGATGAATTGATTGATGAGAATGCTCAGCATCACCGCGGCGATGGCGAAGCCCATGACACGGGCGTAGGAGAGCATGTGGACGAACGGCGTCGGCATCTCCAGCAGCGTGTTGATCCCGCCCATGGCCAAGAACGGGATCCCGATCGCCCAGAGGCCGACCCCGTACCACGCCGCGCCGGCCAGCTGGGGCACGCGCTCGGAGAGGTCGCCGATGAGGATCGTGATGCCGAACAGGGCCAGCAGCAGCCCGACCTTGGCGAAGGCATGCTTGCGATCTCCCAGCCGAAGTGCCGTGAGCACGCCGAAGGCGAGCCCGATGGTGACCTGGACTATCCCGATGCCCAACACGAGGGGCAGCAGCCAACCGGCCGGGCTGTAGCCGCCTTGGACGTGCTCCACGCGCGGCAGGGGCCACCAACCGAGATGCCAGCCGAACGCGTGGCCGACCTCGACCCCGAAGACCTCGCCGAACAGAATCCCGGCAATGACGGAGAACAGGCCGCCGTGCAGTAACACACGAATGGCGCCAAGCCCGGTGTCGGACTCGGGCATGCGCGTCAGCATGGGGCTCGACAGACCTGGGAAGCCGCGGCGTGCCCATACGGCCAACGCGACGATGACGAGCCCGTAGCCGAGGTCGCCGACGATGATGGCGAACATGATGGGGAAAAACAGGCTGATCATCGGGACCGGGTCGATGCTGCCGTGCTTGGGTACCCCGAAGATGTCCAGAATCAGCTGATAGGGCTTGGACCAGCGGGACTGCACGAAGGACACGGGAACCGCGTCGTGATCGGCTTCGGTGGGGTCCTCGTTGACGACGATGTCGGGAAACTCCGTGCTGAGCGTCGACCGGAACGCGTCGTACTCGTCGTCCGGAATCCAGCCGGAGATGATGACGGCGTAGTCGGTGTAGCCGAAGCGCTCCGACGCCTCGACTTGGGCCAACCGGTTCTCCAGCGCCCACGTCAGGGCCATCATGCGACGCCCGTGCTCTTGGCCGAGCTCGTGCAGCTGGCGGTTGATCGCCTCCAGGCGCCGGGGAATCTCGTCGCGGTCCTGGCGCAGTTGCTGAACGGCGTCCGGGAAGCTCAACTCTTCCACATGGGCCGGCAGCGAGATGGGGCGGAAGCCCTTGGCCTGCAGGTACTCCGCAACGGCGTCGGCCAACTCGGACTCGACGCTGACCACGACCTCGATGCGGTCCTCGGACAGCGTCTGCGAGGCCAACTGGTACCGATCGCCGAGCTGGTCCGCGAGCACGTCGCGGATCTGGTCGACGTCGACGCGCCCCTTGTCCTCGGCCAGCATCGCCACGATCGAGCGGCCCTCGCGCGGCACTTGATCCAACAGGCCCGGGCTAACGTCGACGATCTCGCCGACGAGCTCAACGGAGGTGAGTCGGTCGCGCAGCTTGCGGCGCTCGGAGACGAGCGAGCGGAGCTCGTCCTCCAGCGACTCGATCTGCTCGCGGAACGCCGTCGCCACCTCGTCGACCTGGCCGTCGACGGCGTCGAGCTCGTCCTGGCTGAGCTGGAGCAGTTCGGGGTCGACCTCGCGGAAGTAATCCAGAATGCCGCGCGCCTTGACTAGCGCGTTCTCCACGTCCTGCCGCTGCTCGGACAAGGGCCCGTCGTCGAGGTCGGCCTGCAGATCAAGCGGGGCCTCCTCGATGTGGAGCACGCCCAGATCCTGGAGCCGCTCGATCAGCGCGTCCCGCTGCGCGCGCGCATACACCATGTAGACGCGCTTCATCGATCGCATCATGACGAATCAGCCGGCGAGCAGCTCCTCCTTCAGGCGGTCCACGAGTTCATCCAGGCGCCCCTCCGCGGATTGGCGAATCTGCTGCGCCTCCTGCTCGGCCTCGTCGAGGAGCTTTTGCGCCTCCTGTTCGGCCTCTTCTCGGGCTTCTTGGCGCATCTGCTCAATCTGTTCGTTGACCTCGGCCTCCACGCGCTCGCGTTGCTGTTGGAGCTCGGCCTCAACTTGCTGGAGACGGTCGTCGGCCTCCTGACGGGCCTGTTCGACGCGCGTCTCGATCTCCTTCTCCTTGTCCCGGATCGCGACGAGTTCCTTGAAGCGGTCCTCCGGGTTCATGGGCTCGGACGATTCCGCGTGGGCAGAATGGGCCATGCTTCGCTCCTTAAAAACAAAAAAACCGGCGTTGGTTCCAGCTAATCGCTCGGGCCGTGCGACGGCGCCACTATAGCATACGGAACGGGACGCGGCAAACCTCGCAATCCGAGCGGTTTATCGCGGAATTTCGCCCCCACCGGGACGCGCTCGTTGCTTCCGTCGGCTCCGTGCCCGAGCGTCCGCATGCCAGCGGCCTGAGCGCCGATGACGTGCCCGAGGCTACATGCGATGGACGGTGCCGAGCGCCCGCTTCAGGTCGTCGATGCCGTCGGAGAGGTCCTCGACGGGGCCCTCGATGTCGGCCCCCGGCTGCGTCACGTAGGTCCGGATCTGGCGCACGTGCTCGAGGAGCTTGCCCACGGCGTCGCGCAGCTCCGGCGAGAAGTCGCGCCCGTGGTTCGTCATGATCGCCTGCAAGTCCTCGAGGACCCTGTCGAGGCGCTTAACGAGGATGCGCGGGGTGGCGTGGCCGGGACTGCCCCAGCCGAACTCCAGCTCGCGCACGCCCTCACGCAGCGTCGCCTCCAGCTCCCGATACGCCTTGCGCAGCGTCTGCTGCTGGCTCTCGGGCAGGAACGGGAACCGCGAGACCTCGAAGCGCACGACCTGCTTGAGGCCGTCGAAGTCGAGATGCGGCGGATGGGCCGTCACTCGGCATCGACCTCCGGCTCGGGCCCGAGCCGGCCGGCGGCCTCATGCGCGTCGTCCAACCGGACGGATCGGCCGACGTCCGCGATCACCGTCGGCTCGACCATCGCGACACCACCTCGCCGCAGTTGGGGCAGTAGGTTGGGTCGTCCTTGACGTAGTGGCCGCAGTGGGGGCACTTGCGCGACATGCCCCGGTGCGCGAGGAAGTAGAGATAGGCCCGCCAGCCGATCCACCAGCTGGCCACGAGCACGACGACGGCCCCAAGCAATTCCAGTCCGAATCCCATCGGGCTCAGTATAGGAGAGCGACCCCACCCTCACCAAGCGAGCGGGAGCGAGCCACACGGCGGCCGTCGACCACCGTGGGGCCGGCGTGCACGGATCGACGGGCCCGCGAGGGGCCCGGCACGCCGGCAGCTTGTCTTGGAAAAACTCGGTGTACTAGACGCGCTCGACGACCGTGGCGATGCCCTGCCCGAAGCCGATGCACATCGTCACCAGGCCCGTCGTGGCGTCCTGGCGCTCGAGCTCGTGGATCAGCTTGGTGAGGAGAATGCCGCCGGTGGCGCCCAGTGGGTGCCCGTGGGCGATGGCGCCGCCGTTGGGGTTCACGCGATCCCAGTCCGGGTCGAGCTCGCGACCCCAGGCGAGCGGTATCGACGCAAACGCCTCGTTGATCTCGACGAGGTCGATGTCAGCCAGCCTCATGCCCGCCTTGTCCAGGGCTTGCTGGGTCGACGGGATTGGGCCCGTGAGCATGATCGTCGGATCGACGCCCACCACCGACGACGAGACCAGTCGGGCCTTCGGCGTCAACCCGAGCTCATCGGCTTTCTGGCGCGTGGTGACGAGCAGCATCGCCGCGCCGTCGCTCATCTGACTGGCGTTGCCGGCGGTGATCTGTCCGTCGGGCCGAAAGGCCGGCGCGAGCGTGGCGAGCTTGTCCAGGCTCGTGTCGCGCCGCACGCCCTCGTCGTCCGTGACCGTTCCCTCGTCGGTCTCAACGGGCACGATCTGATCCTGGAGACGGCACTCGTCCTGGGCGCGAGCCAGACGCTGATGGCTCTCCAGCGCGAACTCGTCCAGTTCTTGACGGGAAATCTCCCATCCCTCGGCGATCCGCTCGGCCGACTCGCCCTGCCAGACGACCTCGTATTGTTGGGTGAGTTTCGGGTTCATCGGCTTATCGATGTCCGAGCTGATCGGCTCGCGCGTCATGCTTTCCACGCCGCCGCCAATGACGACGTCGCTCGTATTCGCAGCGATCTGCTGGGCGGCGTACATGACGGCCTGCTGGCCCGACCCGCAGAGCCGATTGACGGTCGTGCCGGCGACGCTGACGGGCAGGCCGGCTTCGAGGCCAATAAATCGGGCGACGTTGCCGCCCTGCTCGCCGCGCTGGGTGACGCAGCCGAGCACCAGGTCGTCGATCTCGTCCGGGTCGATTCCCGTCTTGGTGACGAGTTCCTTCAGGGCGACGATGCCGAGGTCATCGGGGCGGACCTCAGCGAACGCGCCGCCGGCCTTCCCCACGGGCGTCCGGATGGCCTCGACGATGACGGGCTCGCGCGCGGCGTCCATGATCGCTCAGAGCTCCCCGGCGCTTTCGAGGCCGGCAATGACGTCTGCCACGAACGAGTCGACATCATGGTAGGGGAACTCGGCCTGGCTGGAGAGCTTCTGCGACAGCTCCATCGCCGACCAGGACTTGTCGCCAGCGGTGAACTGCGTGTTGGGACCCTGGGGCAAGACAGGGAGAAGTTCCATGACGTTATTGATCGGGTAATCTGCTTTGCCGAAGACGTCCTTCAGTTGCTGTTCCAGTTCCTCGCGCTCGCTCATGGGGGCACCTCCGTGGTCTGGTGGGAAGAGTGTAGCGCTCGGGGTTTTCGCCTGTCAATTCCGTCGAATTTCGCATTATGGCGCTGGTCGACACTCGCAATGGCGATCGGGCGG
>JAHEOA010000195.1 GCA_018609825.1 Candidatus Bipolaricaulota bacterium
AGCTCGATAACCTAGAGCTGGGCGTTTTCCTTGATGAACTGGATGATCTCGTCCGTGGACACGCCGGGCCCGAACAGCGCCTGGACGCCGATCTCCTTCAGCTTGGCCTCGTCCTCTTCGGGAATGATGCCCCCGCCCAACAACACCACGTCGTCCATGCCGTACTGCTCCATCTGCTCAACAATGCGCGGGAAGAGCGTCATGTGTGCGCCCGAGAGGATCGACACGCCAATGACGTCGACGTCCTCCTGAAGCGCCGCTTGAACGACCTGTTCCGGCGTGTTGTGCAGGCCCGTGTAGATGACTTCCATGCCGGCGTCGCGCAGCGCGCGTGCAACGACCTTGACGCCTCGGTCGTGCCCGTCGAGGCCGGCTTTGGCCATCAGGACGCGAATCTTGCCGGTTGCCGTCTGGGCCATGTTAGATCATCACCGGCTCTTGATAAGCCCCGTGGACCTGCTTGTAAACCTCCATGATCTCGCCGACGCTGGCGTAGGCCTTGACCGCCTCCACGATCTGATCCATGGCGTTGTCGCCGTTTTCGACGGCGGCTTGGAGCTCGTCTAAGCGTTGCCGGACGAGCTGATCGTCCCGGTCGGCCTTGACGCGCTCGGTGCGTTGCTTCTGCCGGCGCTCGATCTCGGGATCGATGCGGAGTATGGGAATCTCTTCCTCGTCCTCGCTGGCATACTTGTTGACGCCGACGATCGTCTGCTCGCCGGACTCGACTTGTTTCTGGTAGGTGTAGGCCGCCTGCGCGATCTCGTTCTGGAAGAAGCCGTCGTCCACGCCGCGCAGCACGCCGTTCAGGACCGAGCCGTCGCCCATCTCGTCGATCTCCCGGATGTAGTCCATGGCTTGCGCTTCGACGGTGTTGGTGAGATCCTCGATGAAGTAGCTTCCCGCCAGCGGATCGATCGTGTCCGCGACGCCGCTTTCGTGCGCCAGAATCTGCTGCGTGCGCAGCGCAATGCGAGCGGCCTGTTCGGTCGGCAGCGCCATGGCCTCGTCGTAGGAGTTGGTGTGCAGCGACTGGGTCCCGCCCAATACGGCCTCGAGCGCCTGGATCGTCACACGCACGATGTTGTTGAGCGGCTGCTGTTCCGTAAGTGACGCGCCCGCCGTCTGCGTATGGAACTTCAGCTGCCAGGATCGCTCGTTCTCGGCGCCGTAGCGCTCGCGCATCTGGCGCGCCCAGATCCGTCGCGCGGCGCGGAACTTGGCGACCTCCTCAAACAGCGAGTTGTGCGAGTTGAAGAAGAACGACAGTTGGGGCGCGAAGCGATCAACAGGGAGACCGCGATCCATGGCGGCCTCGACGTAGGCCATGCCGTCCGCCAGCGTAAAGGCCAATTCCTGAACGGCTGTCGAACCCGCTTCCCGAATATGGTAGCCGGAGATGCTGATCATGTTGAACTTGGGCGTCTCGCGGACGCCGAACTCGATGCTGTCGGTGACGAGATCGACGGAGGGCTTCGGCGGAACCACCCATTCCTTCTGGGCGATGAACTCCTTGAGCATGTCGTTCTGGATCGTGCCGCGGATCTGGTCGCGAGGGACGCCCTGCTTGTCCGCGACCGCCAGATACATCGCATAAATCACCGCGGCGCTTGGGTTGATCGTGAAGCTGGTGCTGACCTCATTCAGGGGAATGCCGTCAAAGAGGATCTCCATGTCCTCCAACGTGTCGACAGCAACGCCCTCGACGCCGACCTCGCCCTCCGAGAGCGCGTGGTCGGAGTCGAGCCCCATGAGCGTCGGCATGTCGAACGCGGTCGACAAGCCCGTCTGGCCCTCGTTGAGCAGGTACTTGAACCGCTGGTTGGTCTCTTCCGGACCGCCATAGCCGGCGAACTGCCGCATCGTCCAGAGTCGACCGCGATACATCGTCGGATAGACTCCGCGCGTGAACGGGTACTCGCCCGGATGGCCGAGATCGCGCTCGTCGTCGAGATCCTCGGTGGCCGCCGGCGTGTAGAGCCGGTCGATTTCCTGGTCGGAGACGGTGATGAAGCGGACCTTGCGCTCGCCGCTCTTGTCCAAAAACGGCTGAAGCGTCTCCCGCTCCCAGCGTTGCCTGTCGCGCTCTGGACTCAACGGGCATCCCTCCTTGCGGCGATTATAGGCACCCGAAGCCGCAGCTGACAAGTTCCGCAACAAGTGGGCGACGACGACGTTGGCCGGGGCGACCCCCGCCTTCGAGGCTGGCCAACGTCGTCATGTCGCCCGCAGGGATTGGCAAATCCTTGACCGTACAGAAGGGCTCCGCTATAGTGAGGCCGCTGGGGCCCATAGCTCAGGGGTCAGAGCAGCCGGCTCATAACCGGTCCGTCGCAGGTTCGAATCCTGCTGGGCCCACCCCCGTTCAACGCAGGTGGGAGCGGTTCGGGCTCCTGGGACAGACAGAGCGAACGCCAATCGGCACGATAGGCGGCGACAACGGCCCATGGACAAGCTTTTAGTCAACCTCGACGGCGCCTCTCAAGGCAACCCGGGCGAATCCGCCATCGGCGTCGTGATGGTCGACGAGGACGGCAACGTCGTCGAGGAGATCGGGCGCTACATCGGCCGCGCCACCAACAACGTGGCCGAGTATCGGGCGCTCATCGACGCCGCCCAGGCCGCCCTGGAGTACATGCCCCAGAAGTCCGTCTTCTTCACGGACTCACAACTGGTCGCCAATCAGATCAACGGCATCGCCCGCGTCCGCCAGCCGCATCTGGATCAACTCAACCGCGAGGCCCGGTCGCTGTTGGAACGCCTGCCGCAGTGGCAAGTGCGCTATGTGGAGCGCACGGCCAACTGGCACGCGCATCGCCTGGCCCAACAAGCCCTGCTCCAGCGCGAGGCCGAGGAGAGCAGCCAGTCCACGACCGTCGATCACATCGCCACGGTCGCCCGACGCCTGGATGAAGTCGACCAGCACAAGGTGCTCAAGTACGCGCGACGGCTGTTGGAGGGCGTGGAGAAGACGTCCTGACCCGTCCCAAGGGACGACATCCTTCCTTGATCATCGAAAAACCCGTCCGGTATGATGGCCGAGTTCCGATCCGAACTGTTATCGATCGCTTTCAACGAGCAATGCGGTGGACAGCAGACTTTGGCCAAGCTTGCTGAGGCTGGACCGACGCACTTGGGCCGCAGCCGATAGCTTCCACTTGGGGTGAGCACACGATGTCCCTGCCGAAAGCCTATGACCCGAGCGGTGTGGAGGACAAGCAGTACGCGTTCTGGGAGTCGGGTGGCTACTTCCGCGGCGAGGTCGACGCGTCGAAGACGCCCTTTGCGATCGTCATTCCGCCCCCGAACGTCACGGGCGAGCTCCACATCGGCCACGCGCTCAACAACACGCTCCAGGACGTCATCATTCGCCACAAGCGCATGGAGGGCTACGCGGCCTGTTGGTTCCCCGGGACGGATCATGCCGGCATCGCCACCCAGAACGTCGTGGAGAAGCACATCGCCCAGGAGGACGGGCTGACGCGCCACGATCTGGGTCGCCAGGAGTTCGTCCAGCGCGTCTGGGACTGGAAGGAGACGTATCTCGACCGCATCCGGGGCCAACTGAAGGCCCTCGGGTGCTCCTGCGATTGGGAGCGCGAGCGCTTCACGCTCGACGACGGCCTCTCCAACGCCGTCCGCGAGGTCTTCGTGCGGCTCTGGGAAGAGGGCAAGATCTACCAAGGGGAGTACATCATCAACTGGTGTCCCCGCTGCCTGACGGCCCTGTCGGACCTGGAGGTCGAGCACGAACAGACCCAAGGGAAGCTGTATCACATTCGGTATCCGCTTAAGGACAGCGACGAGGCGATCACGATCGCCACGACGCGTCCGGAGACGATGCTGGCCGACACGGGCGTGGCCGTCCATCCCGACGACGAGCGCCACGCCCATCACATCGGCAAGACCGTCGTGCTGCCCCTGATGGAGCGCGAGATCCCGGTCGTTGCCGATGAAGGCGTCGACCCGGAGTTCGGCACGGGCGCGCTCAAGATCACCCCGGCCCACGACCCGCTCGACCTGGAGATCGGCGAGCGCCACGGACTCGACGTCATCGACGTCTTCCACGACGACGCCACCACCAACGAGCACGCGGGCCCATATGCGGATCTATCTCGCGACGAGGCCCGCGAGCAGGTCGTGGCCGACCTGGAAGCTCAGGGACTGTTGGCAAGCGTCGATGACTATCAGATTGGACTCGGCCAGTGCCAGCGCTGCGACACGCCCGTGGAGCCGAAAATCTCGAAGCAGTGGTTCGTGGCGATGGAAGAGCTGGCCCAGCCGGCCATCGAGGCCGTCCGCGACGGGCGCATCCAGTTTACGCCCGAGCGCTGGAAGAAGGTCTACTTCGACTGGATGGAGAACATCCAAGACTGGTGCATCTCGCGCCAGCTGTGGTGGGGCCATCGCATTCCGGCCTGGCACTGCGACGACTGTGCCGAGATCACCGTCGCGCGCGAGACGCCGTCCCAATGTGGGAGCTGCGGCTCATCCAACATTCGTCAAGATGAAGACGTGCTCGACACCTGGTTCAGCTCGCAGCTCTGGCCGTTTTCGATCATGGGCTGGCCGGAGGAGACCGAGGATCTGAACTACTTCTATCCCACGTCGGTCTTGGTGACCGCGCCGGACATCATCTTCTTCTGGGTGGCCCGCATGATCGTGATGGGGCTACAATTCCGAGGCGAAATCCCGTTCGAGCAGGTGCTGTTCAACCCGCTCGTCAAGGACAAAAAGGGCCGCAAGATGAGCAAGTCCCGCGGCAACACCATGGACCCGCTGGCGATGAAGGACCAGTACGGCATGGACGCCGTCCGGTTCACGCTGGCCTCGGGCATGTCCAAGAGCCAGGATTTGAAGCTGG
>JAHEOA010000196.1 GCA_018609825.1 Candidatus Bipolaricaulota bacterium
AGCGCCGGCGGGACGAGCAACCCGCCCAGACGGAAGTCGACGGCCCGTTGGCGACCGTAGCCGATCGTGCTGGAGAGGCTGTTGAAGACGATGGCGGCCAGGCTGGTCCCCACCGCCATCTGGGTGGTCGGCACGAAGAACAGCGCCAAGAGCGGGACCATGAAGATGCCGCCGCCGACGCCGATCATGCTCGCGATAAAGCCGATCCCGACCGCAAGCAGAGCCAGCGTGATGAACTCCATCATTCGGGTCGCTCGTGGTCTGGCAACATGCGACACGCGTGAACCGTCACGGACGTTCCCCCGTCCCTCGATCGGTCATCTAAAACCCTTGGGCGCAGCCGTCCTTGCGCGGATCGGAGCCGCCGTGGAGATAGCCCGTCTCCGGGTCGATCAGGATGGCCTGGGCGCCGCCGAAGTTGCCATCGCCCTCGATGAGCGTGTGCCCACGGGAGGAAAGGGCCGTTCGCACCGCATCGGGGACGTCCGGCTCGAGGGCCACGTGGTTCGGCCCGAACAAGCGGAACCGGGGCGCCTCAATGGCCGCCTGGGGATCCATGCCGCAATCGACCATGTTGGACAGGGTCTGCAGATGGCCCTGCGGCTGCATGAAGCCCCCCACCATGCCGAACGACAGCCACGGACGCCCGTCTGCATACGCCATCGCGGGCAGAATGGTGTGATACGATCGCTTGTTGGGCGCCAAGGCGTTCGGGTGCTCGGGGTCGAGCGCAAACAGCGCCCCGCGGTTCTGGAGCATGATGCCCGTATCGCCAGCGGTGATGCCCGACCCGAACGAATGGAAAATGCTTTCAATCACGGACGCGACGTTGCCGTCGGCGTCCACCGCACTGACGTAGACCGTGCCGCCCTCGACGGGCGCGAGGTCGGCGTGGTTGATGGCGCGATCGCCGATTTGGGCAGACAGATCGGCCGCGAACGACTTGTCCAGGCGCTCTTGCGTGGGCAGATCGGCGTGGTCGGGATCGGCGATGGCGTCCCGACCATGGGCGAACGCCAGCTTCGTCGACTCGACGAGCGCGTGGAAGCGCTCGGGCGAGTCCCAGGGCAGCGCGTCCAGATCGAAACGCTCGGCGACGTTGAGCGCCAGCAGCGCGATCAGGCCTTGCGCGTTGGGCGGATGCTCACAGACCCGAATGCCGCGATAGTCCGTCGAGATCGGCTCCGTCCAGGTCGGCTCATGGTCGGCCAGATCATCAAGGGCCAACAGGCCGTCACGGCGCTCGGATTCGGCGACGATGGCCTCGGCAATCGGGCCCTCATAGAACGCCTCGGTGCCCTGTTGGGCAATGCGCGCGAGCGAGTCGGCAAGGCCGGGGTTGCGGAAGCGTTCGCCCGCGACCGGCGCGCGGCCATCGACGAGGAACGTTTCGGCCGAGCGGTCGTGTCCGGCCAGTTTTTCCCGATGATCGGCCCAACGGCGGGCCACGATCTCGCTCACGGGGAAGCCGTCGCGGGCGTATCCGATCGCCGGGGCCAGCAGTCGGTCCAGTGAGCGTCGGCCGAAGCGCTTATTGAGCGCCCCCCAGCCGCTGACGGCGCCAGGGACCGTGACGCTCAGTATCCCGTCTTCGGGCATCGACGCCCGGTAGCCGCGCGCCCGATACGTCGCCAGCGTGGCCGACCGGGCGGAGCGCCCGCTGGCGTTGAGCGCATGAAGCTGGCGGGTTTCGGCCTCGTGGACGAGCGCAAACAGATCGCCGCCGACCCCCGTGCTGATCGGCTCGACGACGCCCAGGACAGCGCAGGCCGCAATGGCCGCGTCGACGGCGTTGCCGCCCCGGTTCATGGCATCGAGGCCGGCTTGAACCGCCAATGGGTGGCTGGTGGCGACCATGGCCCGGGGGGCCATGACGGTGGAGCAGCCGGTCGTCATGCCGGCACCTTACCCGAGATCGGTCGTTGGGGCAACGCGTTGGGGCAACGCGTTAGGACGCCGACTCGGCTGCGGGCTGCTGCCGCAGGACGGCTTGGATGAACGGGTCGATCTCGCCGTTCAGGACGGCGTCGACGTTGCCGACCTCCAGCTCCGTGCGGTGGTCCTTGACGAGCTGATACGGATGGAGCACGTAGGAGCGAATCTGCGATCCCCACTCGATGCTGCGGTCGTCGCGCAGCTCCTCGATCTCCTCGGCCTTCTCGCGCTGCTTCAGCTCATAAAGCCGAGCCTTCAGGATGCGCATGGCGATCTCCTTGTTCTGGTGCTGAGATCGTTCCTTCTGACAGGCCACGACGACGCCCGTGGGCTCGTGGGTGATGCGCACGGCCGAGTCGGTCTTGTTGACGTGCTGGCCGCCGGCGCCGCCCGCCCGGTACGTGTCGATCCGGATGTCCTCGTCGTGAACCTCAATGTCGGGGTCCTCCACAATGGGAATCGCCGAGACCGCACAGAACGACGTGTGGCGCCGCCCGTCGGCGTCATAGGGCGAGATGCGGACGAGCCGGTGGACGCCCTGCTCGTGCTTCAGGTACCCGAACGCATATTCGTCGTCGATCTCCAGCGTGGCGCTCTTGACCCCGGCGACCTCGCCCGCGCTGACTTCCAGCACGCGGAAGCGATAGGCGTGGTTCTCCAGCCAGCCGGAATACATGCGCAACAGCTTCTCCGCCCAGTCCTGGGCGTCGGTGCCGCCCGCGCCGGCGTTGATCATCAGATAACAGGGATAGCTGTCGTACGGGCCGTCGAGATACGTGGCCAGTTCGAGGTTGTCGATCTGCTTTTGCAGCTGGGCCATCTGTGCATGGACGTCTTCGTGGGTCGACTGATCGTTCTCCTCGTCGGCCAGCTCGGCGAGCACTTCGAGCTCTTCCAGTTGCTGATCGAGCTCGTCGTAGCGACGGACCTTCGTCTTCTTGGCTTCCAGCTCCTGGGCGACCTTCCGAGCCCGCTCGCGCTGGTCCCAGAAGCCGGGCTCGGTCATCTGTCCCTGGAGGTCGGCGATGTCGGCCTTCAGTTGGGCGAGGTCAAAGACGATCCCCGATCGCGTTGAGGCGTCGGCGCAGCTCCTCGAGTTGTTCCATTTGCTCTAATCACCAAGGGAATTGTAGGATGCCGGCGTGGCGGACGCAACGGTCGAGCCCGGCACGCTCTACGTGGTGGCCACCCCCATCGGCCATCTGGACGATCTGACCTTTCGGGCGGTCGACGTCCTCACGCGCGCCGACCTGATCGTCGCCGAGGACACCCGCCGCTCCCGGATTCTCCTCGAACATTACGGGATCGACACGCCGTTCGGGCCGAGCCTGTTCGAGGGCCAGGAAGACCGCCGCGTGGACGGCCTGATCGAGCGCCTCCGGACCGGCCAATCGCTGGCCTTGATCAGCGACGCCGGCACGCCGCTGGTCGCCGATCCCGGCTATCCGCTGGTGCGCGCGGCCGTCGAATCCGCCATCCGCGTCGTGCCCGTGCCGGGGCCCACGGCGATGATCGCGGCCCTGGTGGCCTCCGGCATGCCGACGGATCGCTTCATCTTCGACGGCACCCCGCCCAAGAAGTCGGGGCGGCTGCGGACGTATTTGGCGTCGCTGCAGGCCGAGGAACGGACCGTCGTTCTGTACGAGTCGCGGCATCGCATTCGGAAGACCCTCCAAGCCATGACGGAGACGCTGCCCGAGCGACGGATCGCGCTCGCCCGCGAGCTGACCAAGCGACACGAGGAACTTCTGCACGGCACGGCCCACGAGCTGCTGGAGACGCTCCAACAGCGGCCGAGCGTCAAGGGCGAGTTCGTGATGGTGATCGCGGGATCGGACGGCTGAGCCTGTCGGCGGATAGGGACCGGATGCACGGCTATGCGTCGTGACGGTTGACCTCCGCCGTTGATTCGCTGATCCGATTCTTCTTCGTTGGGGGGGTCGGTCAGGTGTGCTTGTCCGCGACGGTGGCGGCGCCGTAGGCGTCCGGCTTGGTCTTG
>JAHEOA010000197.1 GCA_018609825.1 Candidatus Bipolaricaulota bacterium
AGTCGCCGGCGTTGATGGTTGAGCAGGGCGTCGAGTTCGAAGAGGTCAGCCGGCGCGAGGTCGGCGCGGCGCGACGCCGAGAGAACCCGGAATCGCTTACACCGCCATCACAAGTCGACCAGGGCGTCGAGTTCGAGAGCGTATCGCCACGCGAGATCGGCGCCGCCCGACGGCGAGAAAATCCAGATTTGCTCACGCCCGAGTCTCAAGTCGACCAGGGCTTCGGTCCGCGAGAGCGTGGGGCCGCGCTACGCCGGCTTGCCGGGGCGAGTGCCTTACAATTCGGGCGAGCGTCCGCAATCGAGCGCGGCGTGGTGGCGCGTCGCCGTGAACGCGGGGCGTCAGAACGTCGCGAACGCAACGCGAGTGCGCTGCAACTCAACGAAGCGTCTCCATTCGAGCGCGGTGCTGTTGCCAGGGCGCGACTACTCGGGGCCGAACGGCGCCGGGAGCGCGGCGTGGGTGCTGGCGAGCGCGAGCGTTCGGGGGCAGACGCCCTGACTCGGGCCACGACAACCGAGGGGCAGCGGGCGGAGCAGGCGCTTGCTGTCGAACGTCAACTGGAATCACAGACGGGCGTTGAGTTGACGCCAAACGAGGACTTTCGCGTCGCCCGGGAAGATGGCGAAGCCAGAGCCGAACTTACCACAGAGGGGCGTGCAGAGATCGCCGCCGAACGTGAGACGGGGCAGACAGTGCTTGACGAGCAGATAGAATCCTTTGAGCGCGAAACAGGCCTTGACATTGCGCCCGGAGAGGGTGATGTTGTGCAAGAGGGTGTTGAGATTCCTGTGGTTGGGCAGCGCGTTCCCGGGGCCCAAGGGCTGGCCCGCGGCGCGACCTTCCAACGAGAGGGCGAAGGCGCACTCCCGTCGCCAGCACAGGGCGCGGACCGTGCAGAACAAGCGTTCACCAGCCTACCCTTGGCACCAGTCGGGGGAGGGCCAGCAGCGGACGAGAACGTGTTCGCCCGCGGGATAGGGCGGAGCTTTGCACGCGCTGCAAACCCTGCGGCGATAGCGCTTGGGCTCGGGAAGGCTGCTGAGAATGTTGGAGAGTTCGCATTTAACGTCGGTGCTACTACACAAGCCCCGCTTCCAGAACAGCGTACAACCGCGGCCCAGCGATCGGGCGAACAGCTTGCTGCGGCCGGCGCCGCGGGCGGGCAACTGGTCAGCGAATCCGTCGAAAGTGTTCAACAGCGCCCGGTACAGACGCTTGGAAGTGGCGCGTTTGAAGCGACGGCGCTGGCGGGTGGGGCAGCGGTCTCCCCAGTCCGCGTTCGGTCCGCGACGATACCGTTGCGCGAAGGTGGCGAAGTGACGGCCCGGGCGTTGCGTGTGGAAGCTCCGCCAGTGGCCCGGGGCGTAATAGGGCGCCGCGGGCGGACAGCAGTGGGACAGCGCGGGCGCCAGCTTTCGCGGGGCGCCCCGGAGGTTGATCTTGAACAGGTTGATTTCACCCGCATTGGCTTCCGCGAGGATCGGGCGTTTGAGCCAACAGGTGAGCTTGAAACGGAAACGTTTGTTAGGAGTGCCCGATCCCAGCTCCCCGAAGAGCAGGTCCGACGGCTCGAAGCCGTCCGGAATGTGCAATCGATCGGCGCGTCCGGGCGCGTCCGTGGCGACCTTGAGATAAGCGAGACGGAGCGCATTGTCGGTCAAGCCAGAGATGTGCCTCAGGGAACGGAAGCTGAGATTGCTGAGGCGCTTGCGGATCTCGATGCGACTGTGAAGGGCAGCGCCGCAGTCCGGGCACAACTCGGCCGTAGCGCCCGGCAGCCGCGAGATCTTGATATTATCGTAGACGATGAGGCAGCAGCCCGCCAGCGGCTGTCGGAATCGCTGTCGGATGTTGATGAATCTCCCGGCGACGTGTTTGATTTTGCGACCCGTGAGGAAGTCCCCTCCCCTGGCGAACCAATAAAGTTTGGCCAACCAGCGCGGTCGGATATTCGGACCGGCGAGGGTGTCCGCATCAACCCCGTCGAAGAAGAACTGGTCCGGAAGTCTGTTGGCTTTTTCCGGGAGCCGGGGGCGGCCGGGACGCCAGAGTTCGACATCGGACCAGGACCTGTAAGCCCGGGTGTGCCTCGCGCCCGGATCAAAGACATCCGCGACGCCAGCGCGATCGGCAGGGAGTTGCTTGAGCGACGCGCGCGTGAAACGTCAGCTTTCCGGCCGCTAAGGCGCAGACGGCTTCGCCGCCAAGCCGAAGGCTTGAGCGAGTTTCGCGAGGCCTTTTCCGAAGAGGCGCTGCTGACTCCTGGCGAGCGCCCGTTGCCGATCGAACGCCCCGATCTGGACACTGGACGGCCTGGGCTGTTCGGCCAAGCCGACCGGGGGCAAGTCACACTCGTTGATCTAATTCCAGACCGACTGGCATCGCGCGTTGAAGGCGACACAGCAGAAACACCAATCGCACGCAGCCGTACGGCACGTGATGTCGACGACGCCCCCCGGCGCAGTGGAGAAGCTGACGCTGATACGTCATCGGTGACTGTATCCGGTGAGGTGGAGTCGACGGCGGGGGCCCCTGCCAGCGCGGGCGGTGGGTTGGCGGATGGGGTGAGTACATTCGGGACGGTGCAATCGCCAGCGACTGCTGAGTCAACAGGGCGGTCGAGTATTGTAGGCGCAGTGGGCGGGGTTGGATTTGGAGATGGTCAAGCATCGGATAGTGGTTTGTCGTCGGTGGTGAGTGGCCAACCCCAGCGTCCAGACGAGGCCGACACTGCATTGACCGGGACGTTGGGAGCCACTGAAAGCCGAGACTCCGGGGTGGCCGTCTCATCGACACAGGCGATAGGCGACGGTGTAGGCGAATCGCTTACATCGTTGGATACTGCCCCAGCCGGCGCAAGCGAGGTTTCTGCAACAGTAACCACAGAGGATTCGCCAAGTGGAGTGACGACACAAGATGCCACAACATCACCAGGCACCAGGCCGGCGGGTCCGCAGACCGGGTTACAAAGTGCTGCGGGCAGGCCGTCGCCGGATTCAACACGCACCCCGTCGCCAGGGGACACTCCGTCGCCAGGGCCGTCACCGGGGCCGGTGCCCTCCCCGTCGTCGTCGCCCTTCTCCGCTACTGTATTTGCCGGCCGCGGTGGGTCGTCTCGTCGACCGCGGCCTGGCATCGAACGCGACGACGCGGACGACGATCGCGAAGACATCGCATTCATCGGCGAGGGTACGCGCTTCGTCCAGGAACCCGCCGACCCCCTGGACCCGGGGCTCGACGAACCCGCAGACGAAGACGCTCCGAGTAGCCCGCTGGCGGATTCGGTCACGGCCGGCACGGTCGCTGGCACCGGCCTGACGTTCTTCTAACTCAGTCAGTCCCTCAGTAAGGACTAAGGGTCGTGGTATCCAAGTGGAGAAATGACAATGCTCCGGCGGCTGGTCGGCGCGTTCTATCGAGATACGCGGGCGCTGACCGTCGCGTTTATCAAGCTCCTCATGTCGCTGGGGCTCGGGGCGGCCGTGCTGTGGGTGATCTTTCGCAC
>JAHEOA010000198.1 GCA_018609825.1 Candidatus Bipolaricaulota bacterium
AGACCCGCCAGGCGGAACTGTGCCCGAGCTGCGGCGGGCTACTGATGTTCACCAACGGCTGTTATCTCTGCCAGGACTGTGGCTTCAGCGAGTGCGATTGATCGTCGGGTGAACCGACCGGAGGCGGGTCGTCATTCCGTGAGCTGATCATCCCCATCGGCGCCCCGACCCGACGCCGATAGCGACCTCACCCCCCGACGGATTGAGGGCGCCCCGTGGCCAGACGGGGCGCCCTCGTATGGCTCATCTCAGTCCGATGCATCCCGTTGCGTATCCATGGCGACGACCGACACGGGACTCGGGCGGTCGATGACGAAGCCCTGGGCGTAGTCCACTTCGAGTTCGGTCAGCATCCGGAACGTCGCCTCGTCTTCCACGTACTCCGCGATCGTCTGAATGCCCATCGCCTGGGCGATGTGCACGATGGAACGCACGATGTGCTGATCCAGGGGCTCATTGGCCAAGTCGCGAACGAAGTCGCCGTCGATCTTGAGGTAATCCACGGGCAGATGCTTCAGGTGATAGAACGTGGAGAAGCCGACGCCGAAGTCGTCGAGCGCGAACTTGCAGCCAAGCGCCTTCAGGCGACGGATGAATTCGGCCGCTTGGCTGACGTTGGAAATCGCGTCGGTCTCGGTGATCTCCAGGGTCAGGTAGCTGGGGTCGATGTCGTAGGTGTGGAGGAAGTCCTCGATGTAGTCGATCAAGTCGGCGTCGCCGATGGCCTTGGCGGACAGGTTGACCTCGAAGCACGTCCAATGGCCGTTCCGTTGATCGTCCGCCAGAAGTCGAACGGCTTCTCCGATCACCCAGCGGTCAATATCGAGCATCAGCCCGAAGCGCGTCGCGGCCTCCAGGAACGCGCCCGGCAGGATCTCGCGCTCGTCCCCTTCCATGCGCAACAACAGCTCGGCCCCGTGACTGCGATCCTGAGCAAGGTCCCAGACCGACTGTCGATACAGCCGAAACCGGTCTTCCTCCAGGGCCTCGCGGATCCGCTCGGCCCAGTTCAGGTCATCGCCCCGCCGGGCGTCGCCTTCGGGGTTGCCGGCGTACACGTGACAGCGGTTGCCGCCCTCTTCCTTGGCCTGGCGCGTGGCGCGCTCGACGCACGTCACGAGCTCGGTCTCGGTCTGACCGTCGTCGGGGAAGCGAGCGATGCCAATACTGACGGTCAGGCGGATCGGCTCCTCGTCCCTCGCGGTTCGGAGGCTGCGGCTCATCTCAAGGAGCTTTTCCGCGATCGCTTCAGCCTGATCCCGGTCCGCGTCCGAGACCAGCACGGCAAACTCGTCGCCGCCGACGCGCGCGACCTTGTCCCCGCTGCGGAGATCATCCGTGAGAATATGGGCCAGGTTGACGAGCATCTCGTCGCCGGCCTTGTAACCGAGCCGATCGTTGATCGCCTTGAACCGATCCACGTCGATCCAGAGTAGCGCGCCGTACGATTCGTCTTGGATCGAGCGGGTCAACTCGGCTTGGAGCTCGCCCTCGAAGCGTCGTCGATTGTGCAGCCCAGTCAGATGGTCGTGGTCGGCCAAGTACGCGAGGCGGGCCTCGAAGCGTTTCCGTTCGGTGATGTCGCGGACGTGGAACAGCAGCGCCGGCTCACCTTGATACTCGATGTGGTTGGTCCGCATCTCCACCGGCACCGCGTGCCCGTCTTTGGTCCAACTGTAGCCTTCGAACTCGCTGTGCGACTTGTCGACAAGCTGTTTGAAGTCGGACTTGGCTTGATCGCGATGTTCGGGCGGGATCGTGTCCATCACGTTTTTGCCGATGAGCTCTTCGCGGGACATGCCGTGCAACTCGCAGGCGGCCGGGTTGACGTCGAGGATCGTCCCATCGTAGCTCTCCACGAAGACGGCATCCGGCGAGTTTTCGAACAGCTCGCGGAAGCGCTGCTCGCTCGCCTGCAGCGCCGCCTCGGTGCGGCGCCGTTCGGTGACGTCCTCGACCATGCCGAGGGCGTACTGGGGGGTTCCGCTCGCGTCCCGGACCATGGAGACCGTCAATTGGCCCCAAACCACGTTGCCGTCTCTGCAGAGATAGCGCTTCTGGATGCGGTAGGATCGGCGTTCGCCCTCGATCAGTTGGTTGAACTCGGTCAGATCCGTCTCCCGGTCGTCCGGGTGCGTGATCTCGGCGAAGTGAATACCTTGGAGCTCCTCGGCGGTGTAGCCGAGCATCGTCCGAAGCGCTGGATTGGTGTCCAGGACGCTCCCGTCGGTGCGCACGAGCGCGATGCCGATGCCGGCCTCCTCAAAGACCGCCCGGAAGCGGCCCTCGCTCTCGCGCAGCGCGTCGACCACCTGTCGGCGCTCGCTGATGTCCCGGGAGATGAACAACAGATGGCGTTCCCCGTGCCACTCGACCTTCGATATCGTGTGCTCGACCCACAGGACGTTCCCGGAGGGCTGCACGAAGCGATTTCGCAGCCTGTCCGACGTCTTCCGATCGGAATGCAAGAAGGACTGGAGGTGTTCGGCGAGCTCGTGACGGTCCTCCGGATGGATGTGTGCCCAGCGTTGATCGGGATCGGCGTAGTCGGACCAATCATATCCCAGAACCTCGAAGAACGCGGGATTGGCATGCAGGAGGCGACCGTCCTCCGTGGTCAAGTAGATCAGATCATCGGTTGTGGCCCAGAGCAGGTTCAGCAGCTCTTGACGGTCCGAGCGATCCAAGATAGACAAGGTTCCGTCCAACAACTCCCCGTAGTGTCTCCGCTCAAACGTTCAACATGATACAACAGACGTCAATCCCGTCCGGTGATCCTTCGCACGCTGCGACGGGTCGTTGACCGATTGATTCGGGGTCCGGTTTGACGGGGAAGGCCCTCCGCAGTAACGGAGCGAGGCGGTCGTCAGTCGGAATCAACCCGCTCGCGCAGCACCCGACCGGCCGTCTTCGGATCGGCCCGGCCCTGTGTCTTGGCCATGACCTGACCGACGAGGAAGCCGATCACTTTGTCTTCCCCGCCCCTCAGTTTCTCCACGGCTTCGGGTTGTTCGGCGATGACCTCATCCACCACGGAGGCCAGCTCGGCCTCGTCGTCGATCTGCTCCAGGCCCCGCTCCTTGACAATGGAGGTGGGTTCGTTGCCCGACTGGAACGCTTCCTCGAGGACCTCTTTGCCCGTGTTGCGATTGATTGTCCCGTCGCTCACGAACTGGAGGACTTGAGCGAAGTGCTCCGGCGGCAGGCTCAGCTCGCCCGTGTCGCTGTCGTTCACGAGGCGGAGGAGCTCCGTCATCATCCAGTTGCTGGCGGTCTTGGGATCAATGTCATGGGCCAGCACGGATTGGAAATAGCGGGCGATCTCGGGGTCTTCGCTCAGCACGCCGACGTCGTAGTCGGGCAGGCCCAGCTCCTCGCGCCAACGCCGACGGAGCGTCTCGGGCAGTTCCGGCAGGCGCGCCTGCAGGTCCTGGGTCCAAGCGTCGTCGACGACAACGGGGACCAGGTCGGGATCCGGAAAGTAGCGATAGTCCTCGGCCTCCTCCTTGGCGCGCTGCAGCTGGACCTGCTCGGTGTCCGGGTTCCATCCGAACGTCTGCTGCACGATCGTGCCGCCGGACTGGACGAGCCCCCGTTGGCGCTCGATCTCGACCCCGAGCGCTTCCTCCACCGCGCGGAAGGAGTTCATGTTCTTAATCTCGGTCTTCGTGCCGGCTTTTCCCTCCGCGGAGATGGAGACGTTGGCGTCGCAGCGCAGCTCGCCCTTGGCCATGTCCCCGCGCGCCACGCCGGCGTAGCGCAGCGTCCGTCGCAGTTCGCGCACGAACGCGGCGGCCTCCTCGGGCGACGTCAAATCCGGCTCGGTGACGATCTCCATGAGCGGGACGCCGCAACGGTTCAGATCCACGAGACTCCGCCCCGTCTCGGGATCGTGGACGAGTTTGCCGGCGTCCTCCTCGAGATGGAGACGTCGAATTCGAATCCGCTTTGACTCCGCATCTTCACGAGGGAGATCGAGAAATCCCTCGCGGGAGATCGGCTCGTCGTACTGGGAGATCTGGTATCCCTTGGGCAGGTCGGGATAGAAGTAGTTCTTGCGATCGAATTTGGAGTGCTCGGGAATCGCACAGTGGAGCGCCAACGCGGCCTTGAGCGCTTGTTCGATGGCGTATTGGTTCAACACGGGCAGCGCGCCGGGCATGCCGAGACAGACCGGGCAGCAGTGCGTGTTGGGCTCGGCGCCGAAGTAATCCGCGCTGCACCCGCAGAAGAGCTTCGACTCCGTCGTCGGCTTCGCGTGGACTTCTAGACCGATAACCGGGGTCATGAACGGCTGACTCCCTCACCCTGGCCTCTGCCTTCCTGGGAGCGGGACGTCATTCGGACGGCGGCACGTCGAAGTCGTGGTACGGCTTGCCCTCGACCTGCGCGATCAAATGGAGCGCGGCGGCCGCGCCGTCGCCCGCTGAGATAATCGCCTGTGACTGATTCCGGGACGTCCAGCCGACCGCGTAGAGGTTCTCGACCGAGGTCTCGCCGTTGTGGCCCACTTTCGCTTCCTTGCCCTCCATCTCGACGCCGAGGTTTTTCAAGAGATCATTGTTGAGGCCGGTGGCGACGACGAGAAACGTGGCGCTCTCGCTCGCGCCGTCCTCGGTCGCCACCGTGAACCCGTCCTCGTCCTTTGTGGCGTCGGTCACTTTCGCCGGCCGGATCGCCGTGCCGTAGTCTTCCACTTGTTCACGGGCGACTTTCAAGAACTCGGACCCGTGCAGTTCCCGGATGCCGAGGTAGTTCCAGAGATAAGCGCTGTGCATCTTGGAGTCGTCGGTGTCGTAGACGACGGTATCGAGGCCGTATTTCGAGGTGAACAGGGCGGTGCTGTAGCCGGCCGGGCCGCCGCCGACGATGATCACATCGGCCATAGGCGTCCTCCTTGTGGTCGAACCGATTGGTGATGCGGACAGTCTCCCGTGCATTATAGGCGGGGGCTCGTGCTGAGGCAATCGGAACCGGCTCGATGCGACCCTTGACAGGCCAAATCCGACGTGCTAGGGTCGGCGCCGATAAATCGGAGCGAAATAGTCCGAGTTTTAGCTGCTCGCAAAGGAGCTCCGCATGGCGTTTATCATCGCCGAACCGTGCATCGGCACCAAATCGGGCGAGTGCGTCCAAGTCTGTCCCGTCGACTGTATCCACCCGCGCCCGGATGAAGCGGGCTTCGAGCGGACCGACCAACTGTTCATCGACCCGGAGACCTGCATCAACTGCGCCGCGTGCGCTGCCGTCTGTCCCGTCGAGGCGATCTATCCGGAGGAGGACCTCCCCGAGCAATGGCGCCCCTTCATCGAGATCAACGCCCGGCATTACGAGTCCTCATGAGCGGCCTGCCGCGTCGCCTTCCGATGCGAAAGGCCGAGGGCTGACCGAGCAGCCTTCTCATCTTACCGATCGAAAGGAGGGAGACCCCGTTGATCACCGTAACGGAGCGGGCCTCCGCGAAGCGGGATGAGGCCATGCGCGAACAGCCGGCGTCGGTCTACGGGATCCGATTGGAAGCCGCGACGGCCGGCGGGTGTGGCCCCGGCTGCGGCTGCAGCAGCCTGACGTATCAGATGTATCCGGATACGTCCCGGCCCACAGCGACGGACACGGTCGTGGATCGATCTCGGACGCGCCTGTTGATCTCGGAAGCGAGTCGCGCGGCGTTGGAGGGCGCTACGATCGACTTCGTCGAGAACGAGGCGGCCGGCCCCAGCTTCACGTTGGTCCCGGTGACGTCGGCGCTGGCCAGCTCGGGCGAGTGCGGCTGCGATGGCGACTGTGATTGTGACTGTGAATGTGACTGTGACGGCGACTGGGGGTGTTCCTGATCGCGATGCTGGCGGCGCCACCGGGCTCCCGGGCCGCGATCGCCCGCTCGTTGACAAAATCAGACCATTCTGGTAAGCTTTTTAGCAGTCCAACGCGCGCTCAGAATTCAGATTCCATGCGACGTTTCGCGACTGAAAGGGGCGACTTCCCACATGAGTGATCAGCTGGTCATTCGCAATCTGCATGTCAACGTCGAGGGCAACGAGATCATCAAGGGTCTTGACCTGACCATCACCAAGGGTGAGGTCCACGCGATCATGGGGCCGAACGGGTCCGGCAAGAGCACGCTGGCGTACGCCCTGATGGGCCATCCCAACTACGAGGTCACCGACGGCGAGGTGACGTTCAAGGGCGAGGACGTGCTCGACATGGAGCCCGACGAGCGGGCCCGGCTCGGCATGTTCCTCGCGTTCCAGTACCCGTTCGAGATCAGCGGCGTGCCCATGTCGCGGTTCATCCTCCAGTCGATCAAGGCCCAACAAGCCGACGACGAGGAGAGCGACGAGGGCGGCAACGGCCAGAGCAAGATGCCGTTCGGCCAGTTCCGCAAGATGATGAACGAAAACCTGGACAAACTGGGCATCGACGAGTCCTTCGCCAAGCGCTATCTCAACGAGGGCTTCTCCGGCGGCGAGAAGAAGCGCGCGGAGATCCTCCAGATGCTCATGCTCAAGCCGGAGATCGCCATTCTCGACGAGACCGACTCCGGGCTTGACATCGACTCGGTCCGCATCGTCGCCGAGGCGGTCAACAGCATGCGTGGGCCCGAGTTCTCCTGCCTGGCGATCACCCACTATCAGCGCATTCTCAACTACCTGCGCCCCGATCACGTCCACGTCATGCTCGGGGGCAAGGTCGTCAAGAGCGGCGACGAGACCCTCGCCAACGAGCTCGAGGAGACCGGTTACGAGGCGCTCGCCAAGGAGGCGGGCGTGGCCTTCACGCCGACACAGGAAGAGGAGGGTTGACCTCATGGCCGACGAGCGACACTTGGGCGAGAAGCAGCGGCGCGGCGACGCGGCCGTTGCCGATAAGCCGGAGAAGCCCACATTTGAACGAAATTACGAAAAGTACAACTTCAGTTACTCGACGGAGAACTACAGCTACATCGGCGAGCCGGGCCTCAACCGGCAGACCGTCGAGGACATCTCCCGCGACAAGGACGAGCCGGAGTGGATGACCGAATACCGGCTCGAGGCCTACGACATCTTCTGCCAGAAGCCGCTGCCGATGTGGGGCGGCAACCTGACGAACCTCAACTTCAACGACATCACCTACTACGCCCGGGCGACCGATCGCGTCGCCAACAGCTGGGACGATGTCCCCGCCGAGATCAAGGAGACCTACGACCGGCTCGGCATCCCGGAAGCCGAGAAGAAGCACCTGGCCGGCGTCGGCGCCCAGTACGACTCCGACATGGTCTATCACAGCCTCCGGAAGGATTTGGAGGATCAGGGCGTCGTCTTCCTCGGCATGGACCAGGGGCTGGAGCAGTATCCCGAGCTGGTCAAGGAGTACTTCGGCACGGTCATTCCCAACGAGGACAACAAGTTCGCCGCCCTGAACAGCGCCGTCTGGAGCGGCGGCTCGTTCATCTACGTGCCCAAGGGCGTCGAGGTCGACATTCCGCTGCAGGCGTATTTCCGGATCAACGCCAGCAACATGGGCCAGTTCGAGCGCACGCTCATCATCGCCGACGAGGGCGCCAAGGTCCACTACATTGAGGGCTGCACCGCCCCCGTCTACTCCAAGGAGTCGCTCCACTCGGCCATCGTCGAGCTGGTGGCGCTGCCGGGCTCGCACCTGCGTTACACGACGCTGCAGAACTGGTCCGATGACGTCTACAACCTCGTCACCAAGCGGGCCGTTGCGCATCGCGACGCCACCGTCGAGTGGGTCGACGCCAACATCGGCTCCCGGGTGACGATGAAGTACCCGTCGATCTACATGCTGGGCGAGGGCGCCAAGGCCGACATCCTCTCGGTCGCCTACGCCGGCGCCAACCAGCACCAGGACACCGGCGGCAAGGTGATCCACGCCGCGCCCCACACCACCAGCACCATCACGAGCAAGTCCGTCAGCAAGGACGGCGGGCACGCGGGCTATCGCGGCCAGCTCAAGGTGACCAAGGGCGCCAAGAAGTCCAAGTCGAGCGTGCTGTGCGACGCGCTGCTGTTGGACGAGCACTCCCGATCCGACACCTATCCGTACAACGAGATCGAGGAGGACGACGTCACCGTCGGCCACGAGGCCACCGTCGGCAAGGTCGGCGAGGACCAGATCTTCTATCTGCAGAGCCGCGGACTGTCCGAGTCCGAGGCCATCGCCATGATCGTCCTCGGCTTCATGGAGCCCTTTACCAAAACCTTGCCGATGGAGTACGCGCTGGAGTTCAACCGCCTGATCCAGCTCGAGATGGAAGGCTCCGTCGGCTGATCGGCCGCGCTACGACACGCCATGGGGAAGGGGCGAACCGGCGTGTTCGTCCCTTCGGATGCCGGCATAACGGCAAGACGAGCGAGCAGATACGCAGAAGGGATACAACGATGGCAGATTCGCATACCACCGAGCGAACGATCTCGCGAGAGCTGATTGACGAGCTGTCCAAGACCCGCAACGAGCCGGAGTGGCTGGCCAAGTGGCGCGAGCACAACTGGACGTCGTTCCGGCAGTTGCCCATGCCGAGCTCGCGCTACACGACCATTCGCGGGCTCGACCTGGACGAGATCCACCCGATCATCGACGACGACCGGCATCCCGAGATTCCCGAAGCGTTCGGGTCGCTCACGGAGCTCGGCGAGGCGGCCGGCCTGATGGTCCACGTGGACGGGCACGTCGTCCATACGGAGGTGCCCGAGCATCTGGAAAAGAAGGGTGTGATCTTCACCGACATCGCCACGGCGATCGAGGACCACCCCGATCTCGTCCAGAACTATCTGGAGCGGCTCGGCGCGCCGAGCGATCGACTGGTCGCCCTGCAGCGGGCGCTCTTCCGCGGCGGCCCGTTCGTCTACGTTCCCCAGGACGTCGAGTTGGAGCAGCCGTTGCGCGTGCTGAGTCTCCTGACGACGCCGCGGGCCGGCCTGTTCACGCAAGGGATCGCCGTCGCCGAGCCGCACAGCAAGGCGACCTACATCGAAGAGCTCTACTCGCCGAGCGAGCCCTTCGAGCAGCCGGCGCTGGAGGGCAACACGACGCTCGTCCACGTCGGCCAGGAGGCGGAGTTCAACTTCGCCAGCGTGCAGAACTGGAACCCGCAGGTGTTCAGCGTCGGGCGACGCCGCGGGGTCGTCGAGCGCGACGGCCACCTGCGCTGGACGCTCGGCTGGCTCGGCGGCCGGACGGTCATGAACCACCTGGAGAGCGAGATGAACGGCCCCGGCGCCGACGTCCGCGACATCCAGGTGTTCTTTTCCAGCGGCAAACAGCATTTCGACCTGACGTCGAATCTCCAGCACCGCGAGCCCCACACCAACGGCGAAGTGACCGTCAAGGGCATTCTCAAGGACCAGTCGCGCTCGGTCTTCTGGGGACTGATCAAGATCTTCCCCGGCGCCCAACAGGCCAACGCCTACCAGAGCGAGCGGGCCATGCTCTTGGACGAGGGGCCGCGCTCCAACGCCATCCCGAGCCTGGAGATCGAGGCCGACGACGTCCGCTGCACCCACGCGGCGTCCGCAAGCCAGATCGACGAGGAGCAGATCTTCTATCTCAAGAGTCGCGGCCTCACCGAAGATGAAGCGCAACGGACCATCGTCGACGGCTTCTTCGAGCCGACCGTGGCCCAGATCCCGCTGCCGCTCGTGCAGGAGCGCCTACGAGGACTCATCGAGCGGAAATGGCGCGGTCGGATCTGAACATCTAGAATAGGCGTCGGGTGGTTTGCATATGATGGACGACGTCGGCATGGAGATCCTGCTGGATCACTACAAGGACCCGCGCAACTTTGGCCATCTCGACGACCCCGACATCGAGCACGAGGAGGGCAATCCCTCCTGCGGCGATCAGATCAAGATCGAGATCCTCTTGAACGCGGACGGCGAGACGATCGATGACATCCGCTTCAGCGGAAAGGGATGCGCGGTCAGCCAGGCCGCGGCCTCCATGCTGACCGAGGAGCTGAAGGGCCAGTCGGTGGAGCGTGCCCGCGAGATGGGCAAGCGCGACATGCTCGAACTGCTGGGCATTGAGGTCAACCCGATGCGGCTGAAGTGCGCGCTGCTCGCGCTCAAGATCACGCGCGCAGGTGCGTTCGGCCTGGAGGACTGGCCCAACGGCGACGACGAGGAGCTTGCTTGATGGCGTTGCGACATGAGGATCACACATCGACCCCGTTTTGGGAAAAGGTGATGGGATAATGAGCCGAAAGTGGGTCACCGTGGCCCAGGAGAACGAACTCGAGCCGGGCCAGTACAAGTCCGTGGAGATTGACGATCAGGTCGTCGCGATCTTCAACGTGGCCGGCGAATTCTACGCCACCGACGACGTCTGCACGCACGACGGCGGCATCCTCACGGGCGGGGAGCTTGACGGCAAGATCGTCACGTGTCCGCGCCACGGTGCCAAGTTCGACGTGACCTCGGGCGAGGTGCGGCAGATGCCGGCGTTCGAGCCGATCTCGACCTACGAGACCCGCGTGGAGGACGGCGACGTCCAGGTGCTGTTCGAATCTTGAGGATCACTGCCCGCGAAGCGTCAAGCCATGGCCGCGACGCGGACTGAGCTTGCGGGCGCTCGATGCGTCCGCAGGGGTCGATAAGGAAGGGGTTCACAATGGTCCAGGCGCAGGCCCCCGAGACCGCAGGACGGATCGACCCGCAGCGGATCCGTCGCGACTTTCCCATCTTTGAGCGGACGGTCAACGACAAGCCGCTGATCTATCTCGACAACGCGGCCACCACCCAGCGCCCCCGACCCGTCATCGACGCGGTCCGACACTCCTACGAGCGCCAGAACGCCAACGTCCACCGCGCGGTCCACACGCTGAGTTACGAGGCGAGCGTGGCCTTCGAGAACGCCCACAAAAAAATCGCCCGCTTCGTCAACGCGAACAGTTGGCGCGAGATCGTCTTCACCCGCAATGCCACCGAAGGGCTCAACCTCGTCGCGTTCGCCTGGGGCATGGCCAATCTGAGCGAGGGCGACGAGATCGTGATCACGCTCATGGAGCACCACTCCGACATCGTCCCCTGGCAGATGTTGCGCGAGCAGCGGGGCGTCAAGCTCACGTTCGTGGACGTCGACGAGCAGGGCCGACTTCGGATGGATGAGTTCAAGGACGCCCTCAACGAGAACGTCAAGCTGGTCGGCATGATCCAGGCCTCCAACGTCCTGGGCACGATCAACCCCGTCAAGCGGATGATCGAGATGGCCCGCGACGTGGGCGCCACGACCGTCGTGGACGCAGCCCAAGCGGCGCCGCATGTTCCCATCGACGTCCAAGACCTCGGCTGCGACTTCCTTGCGGTGTCGGGCCACAAGATGCTCGGCCCCAGCGGCACCGGCTTCCTCCATGGGCGGAAGGCGTTGTTGGAAGAGATGCCGCCGTTCCTGCGCGGCGGGGACATGATCGCCACGGTCACGACCGAGGGCTCGACGTGGAACGAGCTGCCCTGGAAGTTCGAAGCCGGCACGCCGGATGTCGGGGGTGGGATCGGCCTCGGTGCCGCCGCCGACTATTTGCTCGAACTCGGCTTGGACAACGTCTACGCCCACGAGCAGGAACTGGTCGAATACGCGTTGGACAAGATGCTGGGCATCGACGGCGTGACGGTCTACGGCCCGCACGACACCGAGGACCGCCTGGCCGTGATCTCGTTCAACGTCGACGGCGTCCATCCGCATGACCTTGCCAGCATCCTCGACGGCGAGGGGATCGCCGTGCGTTCGGGCCACCACTGCGCCCAGCCCTTGATGACGCGTCTCGGCATGGACAACACCGCCCGCGCCAGCTTCTACGTTTACAACGATCGCGATGAGGTCGACGCGTTGGTCGCGGGCGTGAAGAAGGGCAAGCAACTCTTCCAGGTCTAGCTGCTAAGGAGCCGCCCTACGTGATTATCGACCGAATGAGGCCAGCATGAATGGAAAAATCGCGCTCGTGACCATCCTGACCGACGACGTGCCCCGCCTGACCGAGTTCTACCGCGACGTCCTCGGCTTCCCCGTCAAGACCGACCTCGGCGGCTACGTGGAGTTTGAGAGCGAGGGCGTGCGGTTCTCGCTCTGCGAGCGGTCGACGATGGCCAAAGCGACGGGAGATTCAAGCTACGAAGAAAGCCCACAAGGCCACGCCTTCGAGCTGGCGTTTCCGGTCGAGTCTCCGGAGGCAGTCGATCGCGTCTACGAAGAGTTCGTCGACAAGGGCGCGACGCCGATCCAGGGTCCCGCCGACATGCCCTGGAATCAACGGACGGCGTTCTTCGCCGATCCGGATGGGAATGTGCACGAGTTGTTTGCAGATTTGTAGTTTCCGCACGCTATGTGTGTTTGCTCAACGATTCCTCGCGGTAATCACGTTGAGATTCCAGATGCATAAAGACGTCCTTGAGATTCTCATTACCTAGATCAGTTTTCTCTATGACCTCGCGTGGAATATATCCGTCAAGCCATCCTTTCCATAGGACAACAAAGCGCACTAGATCCTGAAAACTTTCCAAAGTGGTGTGATCTGCTAACCAGTGGTTCTTCCGTACAATCTCTATCATTCGCTCGTAGTATGGAATTATTGTCTCTCTGAAGATCCTATTCCCGAGTCTTATTTCCGGCTCGTAGTCCTCCCACCTATCATCCAAACGGTATACTGCTTCAACACTATGTTCTTGCGCTCTATCAACAAGTTCTTGCCATAACTTGCTAGTTGTATCATGAAGCTCAACGCTTGTCTTATTCAGGGCATCAATCTTATCTTTTAGACCCAGTATTGGAGAATAGAGTTGATCTAAACGTCTATGAGTGAGGTCATCCTTTCTCTCTTTCTCATTGAGATTTCGTGTGAAGAAGTAACTGGAAAGTGCTCCAAAAAATGCACCCGTCAATGCTGCAAATAGTGGGGCAACTATCGATGTCAGTATCGACCAGTTCGCGCTTATCTGTACATTGTCTAGTTGCTGAAGCAAGTGAGAAATGAGGAGCATATTCTCTCAGTTTTCAACAACCGGCCACGCCGTCACCCGCCCGGCCGACTCAACAATCCCGCGTCCGGCCGCGTCGATGATGTCCCAGTCGTCGAACTCCTTGCCGGGCCGGTCCTGGTTGAAGATGACCGTGTAGCCGGCCATGGCGCGCGGGTGTTCCTCCGTGGGCAGCATCCGGTCGAGCGTGACCTCCACGCGCAGCCGATGTTCGGACAGCAGCTCGTGCGGCACGGAGTAGTTGAACCTCACGAAGCCTTCGTCGGGGTATGATCATCCGTGGATCTCGTAGATCCGATCGTCCAGGCGCGGCACGGGCGCCGGGAACATGACCTGGCCCGTCAGCTCGCACCAGGATGCCGATGCCGAACAGCGTTCCTCCTCGATCGTCAGCTG
>JAHEOA010000199.1 GCA_018609825.1 Candidatus Bipolaricaulota bacterium
CGAGTCGGCCGAACGAGCAGCCGAGGATCTCTGGGCCCAGTACGAGCGCTACAAGGCGACCGGGGAATTCGTCGGCATGGACATGGCCCGGAAGTATTTCCAGATGGGCTACACCCGGGCGATGCGCTACGCCCGCTATCCTGGCGGCCGCAATCGGGCCTCCGACGGCACGCCCCTTGAGCCCGAAGAGTGGGCAGACGCCGAGAAGCACGCGATCGCCCAGATCTATGCGCGCTACCTCGCCGCCGTGCGAGCCGATCCGGCCTACCAACAGGCCAAGTCGGCCCACCAGCGTCGTGGGGGCCCCCTGACACTGCGAGCGGAGTTGGGTCGTCGGCATCCGATCCGTCAGCCGGACGCCGTTCGTACCGTCATTGTTCTACGATGACGACTGTCCGGCGCCTGTACGTCAATTTTGACCCTGGCGGCGACCGCCTTTGTCGTAATCGTCCTCGGGAGCCTGTTCTCCGGCCACCTGTGCACGTTGGTCCACATGATTGGCCAACCGGTCTGAGCGCGGTTCGGATGTTGGAAGGCGCTTGCAGATCGAGCTATTGTTCCCCTCGGCTTTACCGTGGCCGATATCTATGGACGCCAACAGGCTTGATAGTCCTCGACAAACGCTCGTAACGTCCGCGGCTCCCGGCCCATGACCGCCTCGAAGTCATCGCTCACGCGATCGGCCAGGCCGAAGCGGGCCGTCGTGTAGAGCGCGGCCATGATCAAGACGTAGGCGCGCGGGACGCCCTCCGCCCGCTTGCGCCGATAGAAGGTCTACAGCGACGGGTCCCGATACGTGATCGGCCGCCCGAGCACCTCGGTGAAGATCTCGGCGACGGCGTCGTAGTCGAGCGCCTCCGGGCCCGTCAGGTCGTAGGCCTCGGCCGTCTCGTCCGTGAGCGCCCGGACGGCCACCTCGGCGACGTCGCGGCAGTCGACGAAGCTCGTCTTGCCGTGACCGGCCGGGACGAAGATCTCGTCGCGGTCGCGGATCTCGGCGCGGTGGGCCGTGCTGAAGTTCTGCATGAAGAAGCTCGCGCGCAAGAAAGTGTGGGGGATGCCCACCTCACGGACGTCGGCCTCGACCGTCCGGTGCGGCACGACGGGGTTGCGCTCCACACCGAACAGCGACAGAAAGACGATCTTCGCAACCCCCGCTTCACGGCACGCGCGGATGAACGGGCGGATGTGGGTCTTGACGTCGGAGATGGCGGGCGGGCGGACGAGAAAGACGCGGTCGACGCCGTCGAGGGCGGGGCCATATGTGGCAGCATCCGTGAAGTCAAAGCGGACGGGATTGACGTTGGCGCCCCAATCGGGCTCGTCGGTCCTGTCGGGATCACGGACAGCGGCTCGGACGTGCGCGTCAGTCCCGCTCAATTGGCGCACGACGTCGGCGCCGACGTTGCCCGTGGCACCGGTGACGAGCAATTGCATGGTTGCGTGTTACAGCTTGATCTTCCGAAACATGTACGCCCCGAAGCCGAGCATCGCGACGGTGAAAGCGCCCAGGACGATCAGGCTGATCCACGGACTGATGTCGGCCACGCCGAGCACCCCGTAGCGGATGCCCTGGACGCCGTACGTCAGCGGATCGATGTAGGTCAGTCCCTGAAGCCAGGATGGCAGCCCCTCTAGCGGAAACAGCGCCCCCGACAGAAAGAAAAGCGGAAAGATGCCGAAGTTGATGATGAACTGGAACCCCTGCATGTCCTCCATGCGCGAGGCGGCGGCGACGCCGAGCGCCGTGAAGCACAGGCCGATCAGCACCATGAAGACGACGGCGAGGAGGAAGCCGCCGACGTTGCCGATCGACACGCCCAACCCCAACGAGATGACGAAGATGAGCCCGCCCTGAATGAGGGCGATCGTCGCGCCGCCCAGCGTCTGCCCGATCATGATCTCCAGGCGCGAGATCGGGGCGACCAGCGTCTCCTTGAGAAATCCGAACTGCTTGTCCCAGACGACCTGGATGCCGGAGAACATCGAGGCAAACAGAATCGTCATGGCGACGATGCCGGGCGCGATGAAGCTGAGATAGTTCTCCACGTTCGGGATCGCGAGCGCGTTGTCCAGGCCGAAGCCCAGAATCAAGAGAAAGAAGAACGGCATCCCCAGGCTGCCGACGATACGGCTCTTGGAGCGCACGTAGCGCTTGACGTTGCGCAGCCAGATGGTGTAGATCGCTTCCATGGGTCCATCCTCCGTTTCGGGCGGCGAGTGAGCCCGTCCCGTTAGCGCCGCCCCATGCGGTTCATCTGGCGCATGCGATCACGGCCGCTGGCCTCCTCGTCGCGGATCGTGCGACCGGTGTAGTGCAGGAAGACGTCCTCCAACGTCGGCGTGTGCATCGTGACCGACTGGACGGCGACCTCCGAGCGGTCCAGCAGCTTGACGACCTCGGCGACGCGCTGGCCCACGTCGTCGGCGCTGACGTCGACGAGGCCGTCGTGGTGATTGAGGCTGTCCACCCAGTCCAGCTGGCTCAGGCGTTGGGAGACGCGGTCGTTCTGGTCAGAACGGATGGAGATGACGCCGCCGCCGACGATCGCCTTCAGATTGGCCGAGGTGTCGAGCGCGATGATCTCGCCGTGGTCGATAATGGCGATCCGGTCGGCCAGCTTGTCGGCTTCATCCATGTAGTGCGTGGTGATGACGACCGTGACGTTCTGCTCCCGGCGGAGTTTGTCGATGTAGTCCCAGACGTGGTTGCGGGTCTGCGGGTCGAGCCCGAGCGTCGGCTCGTCCAAAAACAGAACGGTCGGGGCATGGAGCAGCCCGCGGGCAATCTCCAAGCGGCGTCGCATGCCGCCGGAGAACGTCTTGACCAGGTCGTCTCGGCGCTCGGCCAGGCCGACAAGCTCCAACAGCTCGTCGATGCCGTCGCGACGTTCGGCCTTGGGGACGCCGTAGAGCCGCCCGTGGAAGTCCATGTTCTCCGCGGCGGTCAGCTCCTCGTCGAGGCTCTCGTCCTGGAAGACGATCCCAATGGACTTGCGGACGTCATCCTTCTGGGTGGCAATGTCGTAGCCGTTGACGGTCGCCGTCCCGCCGGTCGGATCGAGCAGCGTCACCAGCATCATGAGTGTCGTCGTCTTGCCCGCGCCGTTGGGGCCGAGGAAGCCGAAGATCTCGCCTTCCGCGACGTCAAAGCTGATCCCATCGACAGCCGTAAAGTCGCCGAAGCGTTTCGTCAGCTCCTCGAGGTGGATCACGCCCGTCATTCGCCGAAGGTCACCGTCTCCAGGAGAAACTGCAGTTCGTCCGGACAGACGTTCGCGTCGGCGTTGTCGACGACCGTGTTGCCGCTGCCCTCGACGGTGCCGTCGAAGGCGTCCCCGGCGTTGAACGCCTCGACGCAGGCCTCGCGATGGGCGAGCACGCCGCTGCCCTCGTTGGCCTCGATCGTGTTGCGATAGAGCTCCGCGGTCGCGGACTCCTCCAGGTTGATGCCGTGGCCCGCGTTGCCCGACAGCGTCGACCCGAACATGCGGGCCGTGCTGAAGCCGCGCAGATAGAGGCCGTGGTTGCCGTTGTTGGCGAGGTCCGTGTCGAGGACCCGAACCGAGGCGGAGAAGATGGCGATCAGGCCGTTCGCCCCGTTGTCGGTGATCGTCGAGTTGGCCACGCGCACGGGGTTGGAGCTGGACGTCCCCAGTCCCTGGGTCGCGTTGTTGGAGAAGTCGGAGCGGAACAGGTCGGCCGTCGCCTCGTCGAGGGCGAGCAGGCCCGTGTTGCCGTTGTCGCGGAACGAGGCGTTGACGGCCGTCACGAAGGCCTCATTCTGAGCGTGGAGGCCGTCGTTGGCGTTGCTCGTGACGACGACGTCGGTGAGGGTGACGTCCGCGTTGCCGAGCACGCCGATCCCGTCGCCCTCCGTGGCCCCCGACAGGTCGTCCCGACAGCTGCCCGGGCTCGCGCCGCGCAGCGTCAGGTTCGTCAATTGGACCTCGATCGCTGCGGACGAGCCGCCCACGATCAGCGCGACCGGGCATCCCTGGTTGCTCGCCGCGATCTCGACGTCGTTCGGGTTGGGGCCCAACCCCTGGACCGTCAGGCTCTTGTCGATCGTCAGGTTGGCCTGCCAGGTGCCCTCGGCCACGAGGACGGTCCCGCCCTCGGCGACCGCGTTGATCGCGGCCGGAATCGACTCAACGTCTTCGGGAACGCGAACGATGCGGGAAGCGTCTTGCGCCGCCGGCGCCAAGCTCAACCCGATCCACAGTCCCAGAAACAACGCCGCAACGGCCAATCGTCTCGTCATGATCAGCGCTCCTTTGCCTCATCGGGGCGACCCGTGGGTCCTGTCCGTCCGTCGTCGATGGGGGGCGCCGGCCCCGGCGGATGCACGGGGGCACCCGCCGGAGCCGTCGCGGGGTGAGAAGGGGGTTGATGCCACGAATCAGTTGACGCACGGCGACTCAACGCCGAACTCCTCGGGATTGAAATCGGGCAGGTTCTCCGGGTCGAACATCCCGTCCGGGAACTCGCCCTCCGGACGACGGCGCTCCTCGGTCGTCACCGTCGTCTTGCTCTCGTCAAGGATGTTTTCCACGACGATCCGATTGGGGACGATGTCGCCGTCGAACTCGACGAACTGATCCAGCGTCAACGTGCGCTCCAGCGCCTCGTTGGCGTTGTTGAACTCGGCCCGGAAGGTCACGAACTCGTCGGTGTCGATCCAGACGGTGCCCGTGGGAAAGTCGACGTCGGCGTCCTCGCGCGCCTCAAGCGTCACGCGATAGGCCTCGCGCTCGGTCGACTCGCCGCGCCAGGAGACCTCGACCGTCTCGGTGCCCTCGAGCGTCCCGACGTAATCGTCATTGAAGTCCTGGCCGCCGCCGCCGATCTCGTCGCGCTCCAGATTGGAGCCGGCGAAGCTGGCGTCCCGTTCCTCTTGGCTGACAAGCTCCTTGACATCTCCGAGCGCCGAGAGGAAAAGCCACAGTTGCGAATCTTCCCCGGCGGCATCCGGGTCGTGGGTCAGGAACATCGTGCCGCACTCGGCTTCGGGGCGCAGGAAGTAGATGAGCGACTTGTCCACCCCGTCCTGTTCGGCCTTGCTGAAGAAGCCGAACTCGCGATTGCCCGTCGAGCCGTCGGAGAAGACGAGGTCGAACGTCGTCCGGGAGAGCTGGCTGCCCTGCGTGTTGAAGCCGCCCTCCTCGGCAGCGCGTTCCAGGATCTCGTCGCCCGTGGGCTCGCCGTCCTGGGCGCCCACCCAGGGGCCGAGTCCCCCGGCCACCGCGAGCCCGAGCGCGATTGTGAGTCCGATGCGAAGCGTTTTCATGGGGGATTCCTCCTTTGAGAGATAGACGAATCTGCCATTAGTCGGATGCCGGTTCGGCCGTGTCCGGTTGAATGAACGGGCTGGACGACGTCAAAAAGCTCGGCTTGCGCAGCACCAGGATCGCCGGCACGACGGTGAAGCTGCTCACGCTGGCGACGACCATTGTCAGCACGATCAGCAGCCCGAAGTTGACGAGCCCTTGGAACGAGCTGAGCAGCAAGACGGCAAAGCCGAGCACGAGCGCCACGGCGTTGTAGAAGATCCCCTTGCCGGCGCTGCGC
>JAHEOA010000200.1 GCA_018609825.1 Candidatus Bipolaricaulota bacterium
AGGCACCGCTGTCCCGCGGACGGTCACCCCTTCGACACGTATCGGATCGGCATGTCGATTGAGCGACGCCTCGGGCGCGACCAACACGAGTCGGTCGAGATCGACTTGTGCCCAGTTTGTGCAGGCATGTGGTTCGAACCCAAAGAGGGAAAGCGCCTGCGCGAGATCGTCATGTCGGCCGGTCAACAGAAGGGGACGCAGCTGTCGGACTTCGCGTCGAATCCGGGCATCGGGACCTATCTCTTCCAGCTGCTGAGCGGGCTCCCCATCGAGGTCTGGAACCCTCGCCGTCGACCCCCGACCCTGACATTGGCGACGATCGGCCTGTTGGGCGGGATCTTCGCCGTGACGCTTTTGGCATCTCAGCCCAAGCAGGTCGTGCAAACCTACGCCTTGATCCCGGCCGACATCCGTGACGGCCAGCGCCTCTGGACGTTGCTGACGGGGTCGTTCTTCCACGGAGGCTGGGGCCATCTGTTGGCCAATGCCTACTTCCTCTACGTCTTCGGGGCGAACGTGGAGGACGCGCTGGGCGCCGCCCGCTTTGCGGCGCTATTCTTCGTCGCGGCTCTGGCGGGATCGCTGCTGCAGGCCGGCGTGCAGGGCGATCCGACGATGCCGGTGGTCGGTGCCTCGGACGCGGTGGCCGGGATGATGGGGGCGTATCTGATGCTGTTCCCGCGGGTCAAGGTCTTTCAGGTGATCTTCTTCATCCGCTTTCGTCTTGGCATCCTCTGGTATCTCGGCCTTTGGGTGGGTCTCAACCTGGTCATGGCCGCGACGGGCGCACAGCACGTGGCGGTCTGGGCCCATATCGGCGGATTCCTTGCGGGCCTTGCGGCAGGGTGGCTCTACCGAGTGCGGGCGCTGGTCCGGGAGCTGCGGCCCACGTCGTAGCTTCAACGGCATCGATCACGACGCACTTACGACGCGATCGCAGTCGGCCTGGCGTGTGACCGCAAGAACATCACGATATACTCGATTGTGGAAGCATCATGCCGACGACCGCCTCAGGAGGTGGGGACGGCGTGGCCGACAAGGCCGAGCTCATCCGGCGAGCGTATCGCGAACTCGCCAAGCTCTGGGAGGGCCGGGCGGACAACTTCCCCTGGTTCACCATCGAGTTGGAGCAGATCGAACAGGAGGCCGACGGCCTCAGCTACGACGAGCTGCGCGACCGGCTCCGCCAAGTCTATCTCCAGTTCAAGCGCGCCAAGGAGCACACCAACGTGCAGTCTTGACGGGTTGCGAACGCGTCAGAACGACAGCGTCCCGCCCACACCCCACCTGAACGCCCAGACGTCGGGCAGAAAGCCGTAGTAGAACGCCCCTTCGACGGTCAGACGGAAGTTGCCCGTGGACGGGGTCTTGAGGCCCGCAAGCGCGATGAGCGGCACGCCGGCTCCCGAGCCCGGGTTGCCGGTGAGGCCGACGACGCCGACCCCGGCGCCGAGATAAACCCGGGACCCAAAGCGGAAGTTCATCAGCGCCAGCGACTCGATCTGCGTCATGGTCTGGCCCAAGTTGTTCACGTCGAAGACGCCGCCAAGGCGGAACTGGAAGCCGTCCGGCGGGCCGGATTGGACGTAGCCGGCGACCGCGTAGTAGCGCCCGATCCCGGACTCGATCATGCCGGCGTTGGCGCCCATGTCGACGAACAGCGGCTGCTGGGCGTGAACCGGCCCAGCCATCCATGCCACGAGACAGAGAGCGATAGGCACACCGAGAAGACGGGTCATGGCAGAATGCTAGGCGTCCGAGCTTGTGGGCGTCAAGCCCCACGTCCGTGGTGAAGCGAGCGGCCCATGGATTATGCTGGGGTACCGAGGAGGGATCCGATGGCCCGCATTCGCGTTCTGTTCGTGTGCACAGGCAACATCTGCCGCTCCCCGTTGGCCGAGGGGATCTTCCGGCAGCTGATCGATGAGGCGGGGATGGCGGACCGCGTTGAGGTCGACTCGGCCGGCACGACCAGTTTCCACGTGGGCGAGCCGCCGCATCGCGGCGTCGCCCGGCTCGCCGAGCGTCACGGCGTGCACCTGGAAGGTCGGTCTCGTCAGGTCTCGGGCGGGGAGGAGCTGGACGACTACGACTGGATCATCGGCATGACGCCCGAGCACATCGATCAACTCCGGTGGATGAACCCGGAGGCCGCAGATCGGATTCGCCCGTTGCTGGACTTTGCTGGCGCTCCCCATTCAAGCGCCGCCGGCGTCCACGACCCCTATTACGACGGCGACTTTCAGATGACCTACGAGCAAGTCGAGGCCGGCTGCCGCGGCCTCCTGCAATATCTGAGGGACGAACACGCCGTCGAGTCGCCATGACGCTGACGGCTGCGCTGCATGCTGCCTTGGCGTCCGAAATCCGGCGCCTCTTTGGGGATGGCGTGACGATCGAGGACAGTGCCCCCGTCGGTGGCGGCGACATCAACGAAGCTGCACGGCTGACGCTCTCCGACGGCCGTGACGTCTTTCTCAAGCACAACCCGTCGCCGCTGCCGGAGCTCTTTGAGGTCGAAGCCCGGGGGCTGGCCGAGCTGCGGCGGCCTGAGGCGCTGCGCGTCCCCGACGTCTACGCCGTTGGCGCCGCCAGCGACGATCATCCCGGCTACATCCTGATGGAATGGCTCCCCGAGTCGGGTCGGCGCAGCGCCGAACCCATGCGGGCGTTCGGGCAAGGCATGGCGAAGCTCCATAGGACGACAACTGACGCTTACGGTCTGGACCATGACAACCATATCGGCTCGCTGCCGCAACGGAACCGTCAAACGTCGCGATGGGTCGACTTCTACCGCGAGCAACGGCTCGGCGTTCAACGTCAAATCGCGCAAGAGCGCGGTCGTCTGTCGGCCGAGCGTGAAGCTCGACTCGATCGATTGATGGCTCGACTCGACGAATTTCTACCCGATGAAGCCGAGCTTCAGCCATCGCTGCTGCATGGCGATCTCTGGGGCGGCAACCACCTCGTCACCGACGACGGCGTCGCGCTCATCGATCCGGCCGTCTATTACGGCCACCGCGAGATGGACATGTCATTTACGGAACTGTTCGGGGCATTTTCGTCGGCGTTCTACAAGGGCTATGACGAAATTTGGCCACTGCGCTCAGACTACGCGGATCGCAAGCCGCTGTATCAGCTCTACCCGCTGCTGGTTCATCTGAACCTGTTCGGCGAGGCGTACGGCGGCCGAGTGGATCGGATCTTGAAACGCTACGTCGGCTGACTCCCGCTGTGTGGTTCAGTTGCCCATGTCCTGACACGCCGCGCCGACGAGCCCGCCGTCGTTCAGACAGACACGCTCCCGGCCGAAACGGAGCCCGCCGTTCGCAAAGACGGCGTCCAGATCGCCGTCTCCCTCCAGATCCCCGAGCGCCACATCGCGGCTGTCACGCGGTTGAGGGCCGATCGATTCGCACGGACGCTCGGGATCGAACGATCCGTCTTGGTTGCCACAGACGGTG
>JAHEOA010000201.1 GCA_018609825.1 Candidatus Bipolaricaulota bacterium
CGACGACGCGCTGGAGCGGATTGAGCAAGCCCTGGAGCGGGCCGAGCGCGTCTTCATCCACGGGGACTTCGACGTCGACGGATTGACCAGTTCCGCGCTGCTCTATCGGGCGCTGCGCCAGCTGGGCGCCTCCGAGGTCAGCGTTGAGATCGGCGATCGCCAACGGGGCCACGGGCTCTGTCCCCAGGTCATCCGGCGACTGATCGACGAGAAGTTCGATCTGCTGATCACCACCGACTGCGGGATCTCCGATCTCGACGAGATCGGGACGCTGCGCGAGCACGGGGTTGACACCGTCATTACCGACCATCACGAGCCGCCGGAGGTTTTGCCGCCCGCGCGGGCGATCGTCAACCCGCGCCAAGCCGACTGTCGCTATCCCAACGCCCATCTCGCGGCCGTGGGCGTCATCTTCCAGACCGTCTCGGCGCTGTTCGAACGCCGTGGCCAAGGACGCGAGGCGGTTCGGCCGTATCTCGACCTGGCCATGCTCGGCACCGTGGGCGATCTCGTTCCCTTGGTTCGGGGGACGTGCGTGGAGAACCGGGCGCTGGTGCAGAGCGGGCTCAACCTATTGGCCGAGGGCGGCGGCACGCTCGGGTTGCGCGTGTTGATCGACAAGCTCGATCTGGATTTCGCGTCGTTGACGGCCGGCGCGCTGAGCTACATCGTCATTCCCAAACTGAACGCGGCCAATCGGGTCGGCGATCCGCGCGTCGCGTTTCTGCTGCTGACCACGGAGCATCCGGAACGCGCCGAGTATTTGGCTGAGGTCCTCATCGACTACAACCAGGACCGCCGCAAGGCCCAGGAAAGCCTCCGGGAGCAGACGGAGTCGATGCTCGAATCCGAGATCGATCTCCAGCGGGATCGCTCGATCGTCTTGGCGGGTGACGGCTGGAATCCCGGCGTGATCGGACTCGTGGCGTCTGATCTGGTCGAAGCCTATCATCTGCCCACGATCCTGATCTCGGCGGGCCGGGACGTGGCCCGAGCCTCGTGCCGCAGCATTCGCGAGTTCAACATGATTGAGGCGCTGACCGAGCACGCCGAGCTGTTTGAGCGCTTCGGCGGCCATCACATGGCCGCGGGGTTTTCGATCCAGCCCGATCGCATTCCCGAGTTTCAAGAGATGTTCGGCGAGTACGCGCGCGAGGCGCTCGCCGAGCTGGCCAACCCCGTCCAGAAGATCGACGCCGAACTGCAGGCCGAGGAGATCTCACTCGACCTCTACGATGAAATGCAGCGCCTCGGGCCGTTCGGCATGGGGAATCGCTCGCCGCGGTTTCTGCTGCGCGACGTGCGCGTGGTTGAGGGCCGAGCCGTGGGCGCGGACGGGAAACACCTGAAGCTGAAGCTCGCCGCCGGATCCCAAGAGCTGGACGCCATCGGGTTTACGTATGGGCCCTACTTGCCGAACGTCGATCGGGCCCCCATCGACGTCGTCTTCAAGCTGAGTCGGGACACCTGGAACGGGGAGACCTCCGTGCAGCTCAGCATCTTGGACGTCTTGGAGCCCGCCACGGCCGCGTCGGCGTCGACATCGCCATCGCCATCTGCCTTCGACGAGCTGACCTGACTCCTTGAGCGGGCGGGTTCGTCCGTTAGCGAGCGGCGAGTCGTGCCCGATCCCGCAGGATATGGGCCATGAACGGCGGAATTAGCCGTGCGCGCCAGAGCCTGCGGGGTTCCAACATCGCCCGCCACAGCCATTCGAGGCCGAGCGCCTGCCAGGCTTGAGGGGCGCGCCGCACGCGACCGGCCAGGACGTCGAAGCTTCCGCCCACCCCCATGAGCACGGGCGCGTTCAGCTTGGGGCCATGGCGGCTCATCCAGATTTCCTGGCGGGGCACGCCCATGCCGACAAACAGCAGGTCGGGGCGGCATCCATTGATCTCGTCCACGATCCGATCCGCATGGTGATCGCCGAAATACCCGTGATGGGTGCCGGCGATCGGCAGATCGGGATGCCAACGCTGAAGGATCTGAGCCGCCTCGTGGGCGATGCCGGGGCGTGACCCCAGCAGGAAGACCCGATAGCGGCGATCGGCCGAGCGCCGACAGAGATGGCTCATCAGGTCGATGCCCGTGACGCGTTCGGGTAGCGGCTGGCCCAACTGGCGCGAGGCCCACACGAGCCCGGCGCCATCGGCGGTCACCAGATCGGCCCGTCCATAGGCGTCCAAGAGGTCACGCGCGGCCTGGGCCTGCATGACCGCGGTGGTGTCCGGGGTCATCACCAGCCGGGGGTGCCCGCGTGCCGCAATCCAGCCCTCGATCCGTTGAAGCGCCTCCGCGTTGGAGACGGCATGGACCGGCACCCCGAGCAGATCCACCGTCCGGCCGCGCAAGGCGGTGCTGGGGGCCTCGATCCCTCGAGGCCAGGCCAGCGTCCCTTGGCGGTCAGGCCTGTCAAGATCCAATGGAAGGGTCATCGACCGATGGTACTTCGCCTCCGTCCATCGGCCAAAGGACGTTCGTCTGGACCCCCACGGTCGTGTGTCGGGCGCGACCGTGACAGCATCGTACAATGGGAGGGATGGATCGCATCGTCCTGCACGTCGACATGGACGCGTTCTACGCGTCCGTGGAACAGCGCGACAATCCGGACCTGCGCGGCCAGCCCGTGATCGTCGGCGGAAGGCCGTCCGATCGGGGCGTCGTGGCGGCCGCCTCCTATGAAGCCCGCCAGTATGGGATCCGCAGCGCAATGCCGACCGCTCGGGCCTTGAAGCTCTGTCCGCACGCGCAGGTCATCCGCGGGCGAATGGGCCATTACCGCGAGATCTCTCATCAGCTCCGCGAGGTCATGGGCGCGTACACGGACTGGGTGGAACCGCTCTCGCTGGACGAGGCCTATCTTGACCTCACGCCGGCGGCCGACGGCTTCGACGAGGCCGAGCGCGTGGGGCATGCGTTGAAGCGACGCATCCGGGAGCGGACCCGGCTGACCTGCTCGGTCGGCATCGGGCCGAACAAGAGCGTGGCCAAGCTGGCCTCGGACCATGCCAAGCCGGACGGATTCGTGGTCGTGCGCCCGGATGAAGTCGACGCGTTTCTGGGGCCCTTGTCGGTACGAGCGCTGTCCGGGGTGGGGTCCGCGACCGGAGCAAAGCTGGGCGAGATGGGCGTGTTCACGGTCGCCGAGCTACGCGAACGCCCGCTGTCGCAGTTGACCGAGGCGTTCGGCAAGTGGGGCGTGGACCTGTATCAGCGCGCCCGCGGGAACGACGAGCGGCCGGTCAACCCGGATCACGATCCGAAACAGCTCAGCCGCGAGACGACGTTCGCCGAGGATCGCCGTGACATGAACGATCTGGAACGCGTGCTCGACGCGTTATCGGAGGAGGTCGCCGCCGATCTGCGGGCGGAGGGACGGCGTGCGCGCACGGTGCAGATCAAGGCCCGCTACGCCGACTTCACCACGATCACGCGCAGCGTCACGCTGGCCGAGCCGATCGACGACGTCGGCGTCATCCGTGAGGCCGCTCGCGTGTTGTTCCAGTCTCGAGTTGAGCAGCCTGAGGGAGGCTTCCGGCTGTTGGGTGTGGGGGTGGGCAACCTCTCTGACGGGCAATCGCGTCAACTGCCCCTCTTCCCCGAGTTCGAGGCCTCGAGCGCGACCCAATTGGCCCAAGTGCGCCGGACGCTGCGGCGCCGGTTGGCCTCACAGCGGCATTAACGCCGTCGCGAGCCCTTCGGCTGTTGGGTCGCCAGCGGTCGCAGGTGATGGGCGATGAAGCCGTCGATCAGCCGCGTGCCGGTGTCCACGATCCCCGGTGACATCTTCAGTCGGGGAAGCTTGTCGAAGGGCAGCTTGAGCGCCATGTGCAGGCTCCTTGCGGCCCCGGCCGACAGCGGGATCTCGTCGGACTGACCCTCGCGATGGCAGCCCTCGCAGAGCACCCCGCCCATGGCCATGGAGAACCAGCGCTTGGCGGGCTCGGCCCCGCAGTTGGCGCAGACGTCCAGAACCGGCGCCCAGCCGAGGCGCAGCATCAGCTTCAGCTTGAACGCCAGCTCGTAGACGCCCAAGGCGTCCGTGGTCGCGTCGCCGGCGAGCGTGGCCAGCAGGCGCTCAAAGAGCTCGAAGACGTCCAGCGCCTCCTGGTCGTCCTCAAGCAGGCGATTGACGGTGCGCGCGCAGCGCAGCGCGGTGGTGAGGCGATCGTAGTCGGTGCGCAGCTCGGTGTGGGCGTCCACCAGCGTCGCCTGGTTGAGCGACTTCAGCCCCTCGCGGTCGTAGAAGACGAACTCGCTCCGGGTCAACAGATCGAGCGATCCCCCGAATCGCTTGGCCGACTTCCGCGCCCCCTTGGCCATGAAGGAGATCTTGCCGCGCTCCGGCGTCAGCACCGACAGGATCTGGTCGGTGTCGCCGTAGTCGACCACGCGGATGACGGTGCCCACGGTCTTCTGGACGCGGCTCATGGTCGGAAGACCGCGCGCTCCTGCGTCACGTCGGCCACGCGATCCACGTCCACCGCGACCCCGATGCCCGGGTCCTCCGGGACGGACAGCGTGCCGTCGGGGTTCAGGGCGAACGGGGGATCGATCACGTCGCGGCGATAGTAGCGCTCGCTGGCGGAGAGGTCGTTCGGCAGCGTAAAGCCGGGAAGCGTGGCGAGCGCCACGTTGTGCGCCCGGCCAATGCCGGTCTCCAACATGCCGCCGCACCAGACCGGTACGTCCCGCTCGCCACAGAGGTCGTGGATGCGACGAGCGTTGGTCAGGCCGCCCACCCGTCCCGACTTGACGTTGACGATCCGGCAGCTCTCCAAATCAAGCGCCTGCTCGGCGGCGTGCACCGAGGCCACGCTCTCGTCG
>JAHEOA010000202.1 GCA_018609825.1 Candidatus Bipolaricaulota bacterium
AAGCTCTGGACCGCCAAGACCGCCGAGCATATGCATTCCTCCTTTCCCTAACCCTATCGGGAAATCGACGTTGTCGCCAGTGACACGCGGATCGACGTGGCGAGCGATCATCACTGGCCACGCTTGATGCCGCTTGAACGTTCGCGTAGGTTTGGGAACCTTGATGGCCGCGCTGCCGGACAACGCCGGGGATGCCATGAACCGATCCGCGGCGTTCGACATACACCTGAGCGAGGAGGCCAGACGGTGGACCGGGACGCCGAACTGATTGCAGGGGTCGATGCAGGGGACGAGAACGCGTTCGCCGAGCTCTACGAGCGCTATCACCGGCGTCTGTTTTCGTTCTTTGTGCGCAAGACCCGAGATCGAGACGCCGCGGAGGAGCTGATCCAAGACACCATGACCCTCGTCTGGGAAAAGGCCGGCCAGTTCAACGGCACCTCGCACGTCTCCACGTGGATCTTCGGCATCGGCTATCGCAAGATGCTCGAATGGAACCGTGCCAAGAACCGCCAACAGGCGGTCTTTGAGTCCGGCGACCGTGGGGACGATGAGCCCGTGCAGGAGACGACCAGCCGGCCGGAGCACGGCGTCGAGCACGCCGTGGGGCACGACACGCTCGTGCGCCATGTCCAGAGCGCGCTCGGCGATCTGTCCGAGGAGCACCGCGACGTCGTGAGGATGACGTTTCAAGAGGGGATGAGCTACCCCGAGATCGCCGAGGCATTGGGCATCCAGCCCGGCACCGTCAAGAGCCGTATGTACTACGCCAAACGACAGCTCAAGGACGGTCTCACCCGACGGGGACTGAAAGGAGATGAGCTATGGCAGATCGCGAAGGGCCTTTGACGCCTGAGGAAGGCCGCGATCGCCACGAGGCGATCCAGGAGCTTCTGCCGTGGTATCTCAACGACACCCTGGAGGCCGACGAACACGAGCGTGTTGAGCGCCACCTCCAGAGCTGCGCGGAGTGCCGCGACGAGCTCGAGGACCTGAAAGGGCTCCAGTTTGCCGCGCTTCTGCAACCGGCGTCGTCCCGGGCGTCGCTCGACGAGCAGGCGCCGGAGCGCGTCCCCAATCGCCCATCGAGCGAGCCACGGCCGTCAGGCACATCCCGACGCCCCGCAAGTTCGCCCTCGGAGCCAGCCCGCCCCGGCTTCTTGGAGTGGCTCAGTGGCCTCATGACGCCGCGTCGACTGGTCACCGTGCCGGCGTTTGCGGTGCTCTTCATCGCGATCGGCGTCGCCCTTGGCACGCAGCTCGGGCTCGACCAGACGATCATCGGCGACTTCACCGACTCGGAGGAGCGGGCCTATCAGACCACCGACCGCTACTTCGCCTTCGCCCGCGAGATCCTCTTGGATGGCGAATTCACCATGCGGATCGGCAACCAGGTGAAGGAGACCGAGTCGTTCACGCTGGAGCGCTCCGCCGAGACCGAGAATCAGCTGCTGTTGACCTCCAACATCCAGGCGGAGGAGCTGTCGGCGCGCCAGCGCATGCAGCTGACGCCGGACTTCCGCCCGATCTCCTACAACCTCCAGGGGCCGCTGGTCTATCAGGGCAGCCGCGCGGAGGTGGAGTTCCGGGACAGCCAAGCCATCATGCGGGTCTGCTGTCGCCCGACGCCGGAGGGCCAGCAGCTCAATCGGCGCATCGTGGAGATCGGCGACGCGACGCCCGTGCTCTACGACTTCAGCGTCATGAGCCACTTCGCGCTCATGCACCAGCTCATGTCCAATCAACTGTCGGCGGACGGGGTTGAGCCGTCCGAACTGAAACTGACCGCGCTGACGCCCCAGGCCCTGCGCATGGAAACGATGACCATTCAGGGCGTGAAGCCCGTGACGCTCGTGAGCGAGGATCAGCGGGTTCCGACCACGCGCTATCACCTGACCAGCGGCAACGACGACCGCAACCTGTCGATCTATCTCTACGAGATGACGGACGAGAACATTCTGCTGGCCGCCTACATGCCGACGCAGCCGCGACTGGCCTCGTCGTCGGCGATCGTCATCTATCGCAGCGACCTCTACCCCGACGGGCTTGAGCTTCCCGCCGCCCGATCCTCAAGGAGTTCCCCATGACGCTTCCCATGGCCTCGCGTCAACTGATGACCGTTCTGCTCAGCCTGGCGGTCGTTGGGGTGGCCGCCGGTTGCGAGCTGGAGGAGCTCGCGCTCGACCGGCTCAACGTCAGCGCGTCCGCCAACGTCGACCTGTCCGACCCCGACGCGAGCGAGACGGTGACCTCCGACATTCCGTTCTCCGGCCAGCGGATCGTCCTCGACAACCCGCTCGGCCGGATCGAGATCGAGACCGTGGAGGACCCGGGCTACGTCGCCGTCCGGCCCACGATCCACCTCGAGGCCACCAAGAACGTCAAGGGCATGAAGCTGGACGACCTTCGGATCGCCACCGACGCCACCTCGGACGAGATTCGGGTCCGAGTGACCACGACGATCGAGTCGGCCCGCAACGCCACGGACGACCGATCGCGGGAAGCCGGCGAGCCGGTCGGCTGGGTGGATGTCAAGGTTCGGCTCCCGGAGGAAGCGGTCGTGACGCTGCGCCAGAACCTGGGGTCGATCACCGTGAACGGCTTCCGCGGCGAACTGAGCGCCACGACCGACCTCGGCCAGATCGAGGTGCGCAACGCCGACACGACGGCCATAAGCCTGCGGACCGAGCTCGGCTCGCTGTCGGTGGCCGACTCGACGGTCGACGGCGATCTGAGGCTGGAAACGTCGGCGGGCGAGGCCCAACTGCTCAACGTCCGCTTCGGCCAGGCCAAGATCGACACGCAGGCCGGCGAGGTCGACGTCAAGGACGCCCGCGGGCGGCGCCTGGCGATAGCCACGCAAGTCGGCGAGATCGACGTGGCCAACGCAGACGTCGAGCAGCTGGATCTGTCCTCGCAGATGGGCGAGATCAGCCTGCAAGCCACGCGCGTGACTCGGGGCAGCGTCCGGACGCAATGGGGCGAGATCGACGTGCGGCTGCCCTCGGGCGAGGTCCCGCGCATTCGGGCCTCCACTCAGGCCGGCGGTGTCGACGTCTATCGGCTGCCGACGTCCCTGCGCGCGGCCCTGCAACAGCGCGGCTCCTGGCTCGGCGAGGGCATCGAGTTCGATCCCGCCAACGCCCGGGGCACGCTCGAGCTGACGGCGCAACTGGGCGACATTCAGATCGTCTTTCCGAAGACGACGTCGCCGTAACGACTCGAGACTGACCGCGCCAGTCGATCCATGATCGGAGCGGAGCGACGATGACGACTCCCTGTAAGGAGGGCAAGGTCCCCATGAACCGACAACATATCCGTACCATGACGCTTATCACGGCCTTCGTGGTCGCGTTCGCCGCGACGCCCACGCTCGCCCGAGCGGACGCCCAACAGGCCCCGGACGTCCGCCTCGTGGCTCAGCAGGCCCAAGGGGGCATCCAGACGGAGAGTTTCCAGGTGGACATCCCGGAGATCGACACGAACGGCCGGACGTTTGTCGGCGGCGGCGGCCCGAGCTTCTGGGCCGCGTTCTTCCAGCTGGACGCTCTGGAATCCCAGTTGACCGACATCGCCGCGTTCGACGGCGATCTCCAGGTCGGCGACCGGGCGGTCTATCTGCTCAAGGGCGGCGGCGGCTTCGGCGGTCGCCGGGTCCGCACGGGCGGGGCCGGCGCAGGCGGCCGTTGGACGTCCCCGGCCGGCGAGGCCTCCGCCTTCGATCAGGCCCGGCTCGACTTCGGCATGGGCGGATTCCAGATCGAGCGCCTCGTCGCCGAGGACGATGGCTTCGGCCTCAGCCTGGGCGCGCTGCTCGGGCGCGGCAACTGGTCGCTGACGCTCTCGCGCACGGCCAGCGGCTCCTTCGACGAGGTCGTCACCGAACCGTCCACGCTGTCGATGAGCCGCTCGTTCTGGCTGGCCATGCCGTTCGTGAGCGTGGAGTACAAGCTCGTCGAGTTTGCCGGGATCAAGCTGGCCGGAGGCATGGGCGCGACCCTCAGCTTCGGCGATTGGCAGACCAGCGGCGGCACGGTCGCCCCCGGCGGTCCGCTGAAGAACGCGCTCTTCCCCGTGATCCAGGTCATGTTCGTCTTCGGCGGCTGATCTCACGCCCAACCGGGATCGATCCCCAGGCAAACCGCCGGAACGGCCGCCGGATTCATGCGGGGGACGATCCGTCGTCGTCCGATGGGCCCGTGCTGTTGAGCAACGCCCGAGCGGCCTCGGCTTCGGTCTCGGGCACTTGGATTTGGGCCGCAAGCGGCGGGTATGAGGGATCGTTGCCGCCGATCAGCTTCAGGTGGAAACCGTTCGACTCGAGCAAGCCCTTGGCCATGCGATAGTCCATCGCGTCGCCCTGGCTCTCGAAAACGGTGACGAAGTCTTGATCGTCGGGGTGGCCGGACGCCTCGGATGCGAGGTCCTCCGCCAGGGGGACTCGGCAGTCCGGGCACTGTGTCGTTCCAGGCGCGTATTCCACGCGGCATTCCGGGCAGACGGGCATGTCATCGCCTCCCTTCGTTTGTGATAGGGTAACGACGTGTCAGTGCGTCTGCATGAGGAGCCGACCCACAGGGGCCCATCTCTGCGCATGCGGGAATGGCGATCGGAAATGACGACGGGCCGGCCCCCTTGGGGAGCCGGCCCGCAGCCCAACCGATTCACAGAGGCTCGGTAAGGAGGTGTGCTTAGGGAAGGATCGACCTCACCACGCGCTGGACGCTGCGCATCCAGCGCCCCAATGCGCCGTCACGACGCTCACCCTGCACCAGCTTGCTCAGCCGATGCGTCCGGGCGTCCCGTTGCAAGTCCGTCATCTTGGCGCGAGCCACCATGCGATCAGCCGAATAATAGCCAAACATTGCCGAATCTCCTTTGCGTGCGTGGGGTGTCACCTGGGTGAATGACGAAACGCGCCGGGCGGTTCACGGAATGATCGGATGAATGCGTGGCTTTTCGACTGTGGACCCGGTTAGGCGTGGGGCGATGGAAACCGACAACGGACGAGGTGGCTCGAGGAGGTCCTCAAGCCACCAGGTCCGTTGACGGAATGATCGGATGAGCGGACGGTTGTCAGTTGCGTCGGTCCGAGGGGCTAGCGGGCGCGTTAGGCCTCGTCCTCCTCGCTTCCGTTCTCGCCCTCGGCCGAGAGTTGGTAGGCGATCAGTTGGTCGCATTCGATCTCGTTCGCCTCGAGGATCTCGCGCGCGTTGTCGGCGAACTCCTCGGGGACGACGAGCAGGAAGGTGGAGTCCAGGGCGGCGTAGTCCTGCCACTGTTCGACGGCGTCCTCATGGACGGTCGCCGGGGTCTCGACCTCGCAGATGGCGGTGACCTCTTCGCCTTCCACGGCGAAGAGGTCGGGACTCAGCTCCGTCTGCTCCTCGACCTCGATGACGTTGGCCTGACTGTCGCCAGGGTTGGTTCGCACGTCCTCGAAGCCGTTGGACTCCAGCTGCTCCACGAGCACGTCGATGATGTGATCGTGGAGCTCCTGCTCCTGTTCCGATCGGATCGGATGGTTGGAATACCCGTTGTCGGATTCCGCCACGGTATCGCTCCCTTAGGAAATTGCGGGATGGGTCCGAACTCTGCTGTTGGGCTTATCGCTTCTGGACGTTGGCCGCTCGCGGGCCCTTTTCGTCCTGCTCGACCTCGAACTCGACGCGCTGGCCTTCGGTCAGCGACTTGTAGCCTTCCTCGTCGATGGCCGAGAAGTGGACGAAGACGTCCTCGCCTCCGTCGTCCTGTTCGATGAAGCCGAACCCCTTGTCATCGTTGAACCACTTGACCGTGCCGGTCGCCATGATCCAATACGTCCTGCCTTTCTGCTTGTGATTTGGCTACTCCGCGGAGTCTGTTTGGGCGGTTGCACATGGTAGGTGGTCAACGCTTGCCAACGATCCAGCTGGAACAGCCTTAAGCTTCGGTGGTGTTTGTTTACACCATCCGACCTCAACATACCACATCAGCTGATGCCGGTCAACGTTGCCCAAGGATCAACCATGCCCCGCGAGCGCACGCCGCACCGGCGCGGCGCGGCTCAGCCAGCACCCGCCCGCGCTCCGGATTAGCGACCGATCGTCCATCGGCACCGCATCCGGTCCGCGCCGCGTCCCCGGCGCCGAGCGCCGGGCGGTGTTCCCAGGCATCGCGTGCCCTCGGTCGGCTTGGGCGGCTCGGGCGGCCTGCCGTGACGGGCCCGATGCGCGGGATCAACCCATCTCGTCGTGGTTGTCGTGGCGCTCCTCGTCGGCGTCCGCGCCGTCGGACGTCTGCCCCTGCATCTTCTCGATGGTCTCGGGCAGCATCTCGAGGATCTTGGTCAGGCGCGACTCCTTGGTCTGGATGCCGACCACGGAGACCTCGCCGTCCTTGACGATCACCAGCGCGGCCGGGTCGAGCTTGACGGCGCCGCCGCCCCCGCCGCCGCTGCCCTTGCCGCCGGCCTTCTCGCCGCCTTCGCCCTCGCCTTCGCCGCCCCCGCCGCCGTAGCCGATGCCGAGCTTACAGACGGGGATGACCGTGTTGCCTTGGATCTCCATCGGCTCCCCGAAGATCGTCTCGCTCCGAGCGAACTCCTTGAGGTCCTGCGCCACCTGCTGCAACAGATCCTGGACGACCATCAGATACCGACCTCCGTTTCCCTCGCGTTCCGCGAGGACTCGTGATGATGACGTCGGCGGCGCTGCGCGCGCCACGTCCGCCATATTCTCCGCTTGGGCAGATGCCAGAGAACCACCAGCGGCATCCCGATCAACACGCCCAATCTTACCGAGACGCGACCCCGAAGGCGGATCGCGTGGACCGCCCCGTCGAAATCCGGCGCAACCGTCAACTCGATCGGCCGACTCCACGGCTGCAGCGCGCCGTACACCGCGTAGATCGCCCCGATCAGCATCCCCGTATCCGCGGGATCGTCGGTCCCGACGGTCCCCCATATGCGCAACTCATCGATCCGCAGCCGACGCAACAGATAGACCAGGCCGCGCTTGAGCCCCTGCAGCCCATCAGGGAGCAGCTTGAGCCAATCCATGGCGCCGCCGCGCTTCGTCTTGGCCTTCTGCTTGCTCGGCCCGTCGCCAGCGTCCTCGGACTTTCTCCGGGATTGCCTGGCGTCGGCTGGCTTGCCCGACGGCACCCGGAACGTGAAGCCGAGATACGCCACACGCACCTCGCGCCGTTCGGGCCCGAGCTCGCCGGTGACCGTGATCCACCGCGAGAGCGCAAAGGCCAGCCCGACCATCAGTAATCCGACGACAATGCCCAGTGTTATCATGGCTCCTGCACGCTCCGCATCGCCATGGTCATACCCGATTTATCGGATATGTGCCATGTCCGGGATCAACCCCCGCTCGCATCCACATGAATCGGTGGACGCACGCCCGCTGATCCCTATAATTGGGATGCCATGGCCTCGCGCGGATTCGTCCGATACGCCTGGGGGACGCTCGCCTACACCGTCGGGGTGATCCTCTGGGGCGCGTTCGTGCGCGCCACGGGCTCCGGGGCGGGCTGCGCCAACAACTGGCCGCTGTGCAACGGCGAGGTCCTTCCGCGCCCCGAGCGGGTCGAGACGCTGATCGAGTTCGCCCACCGGGCCAGCAGCGGCCTCGCGTTCCTGCTCGTCGTCGGCCTCGCCATCTGGGCTTTTCGCACGTTCGCACGCGGTCACCGGGTGCGCTGGACGTCGGGATTGGCCGTCGTCTTCATGATCACCGAGTCGCTCGTCGGAGCGGGATTGGTGCTGCTGGAACTCGTTGCCGAGGACGCCTCCATCGCGAGGGCCTACTGGATGGCCGGGCACCTGCTCAATACGTTCCTGCTTCTGGCCACGCTAACGCTGACCGCCTGGTGGAGCACCCACCACGCCCCCCTGAAGATCCGCCAAGCCGGCGGAGGGGCGCTCGGCATCGGCGTCGCGCTGTTCGGATTGGTGCTCGTGAGCGTCAGCGGCGCCGTGACGGCGTTGGGCGACACGCTCTATCGGCTCGGCGGGACCGAGCCGTCCGCCACAGCCGAACTGCTGATCGGCCTGCGCTCGATCCATCCGATCCTGTCCATCGCCACCAGTCTGGTCGTGCTGTTGATCGTCCTGACGACCGCCACGGCCCGTCCGTCCGCTCAGACCACGGGCCTCAGCCGCTGGCTGGCGGGCGGCCTCATCGGCCAGTTGGGGGTCGGCGCGCTCAACGTGGCGCTGAGCGCCCCCGTCTGGATGCAGATCGTCCATCTGCTGGCCGCCGATCTCATCTGGATGGCCTTGATCGTCTTCGCGGCTACTGTCATGGCCGACGCCCCTGCCCCCAACGCCGCCAAAGCCCAACAGCCCAAAACCGCGCACACTACACCTAATCGACGCTAATCGACGGTCGAGCCCATTTCCCGAATTCTGAGGCCGTTTGTCATGCTCGTATTGACAGTCACGGCCATATCCGTCTATCGTCCATCCGGAGGGCAACCACGTAAGGAGGTCCAGTCGATGAGCCGTGCCGCCCGCGCGGTGGCTGCGGTGATCTTGATGGGCGGGCTGTTCGCCCTCGCCGTCGCCGCGCCGGGGCAGAGCCCACTGGGCGAGGCCGCCAAGGAGGAGCTGAGCGAGCAGGCCGGGATCCCGCTCGACATGCTGGCGACCATGGTCGTCACCGACGGAGCGGACCAGTTCATCCTGGCCTTCGTCGCCGCCGCCCCGTCCGTGCTGGAGAGCAACCTGAGCGAGGAGCTCAAGGACGGCGTTCGGCCGTTCGTCGGCACGCCGGCGCTTTTGGCGCTCGTCTATCCCACGCAGGCGTCCCGCTTCGATCCGCGCCGGATCTCGTTCGCCCAGGGCGACGCGCGCTTCCTCATCGACGCCAGCGACATCACGCCGCTGACGGAGAACTTCCGCGCGGGCCAGCTCTCCGCCGAAACGCTCAGCGCCGGGGTGATCGAGCTGCCCGAGCAACTGGACGAGTCGCAGGCCTTCGAGATCGTCTTCCGGGGCGCGTTTACGGCGTCGATCCAGCCGACCTTCGGCAACAACGCCCATCGATCCTCGAGCCAAATGACCGCCGTCGTCCGCCAAGACGGGCGAGCCTGGACGCTGGCGCCGCTGCAGACCTCGGCGAGCCTGGGGGAGGTCTACCAATACGAGAACTTCAGCAGCCAGAGCCCGCTCGTCCGCGAGAACGCCAGCATCCTCTTGCTCCACCAGAACGCGGACGGGACGCTGTCGCTGGTGACCATCCATCAAGCGCGCCGGCCGGCCGAGGTCAAGCTGACGCTCTGGGGGCTGCCGCCGGACGCGACGTTCGCCATCCAGGACGACCCCGACGACGCCTATTGGCTGGACCCGCCGTCGGCCAAGGCCACCTGGCGCTGGTCCAGCGGCAAGACCGACGGCGGCGCGATCAGCGGCCTGACCGACGGCACCTCGCTGTCCGTGCGCCCGGCGTTCAACGACAGCATTTCCACATGGTACCTGGTCCGCGGCAGCGTGAGCGATCCCGAATACGTGGAACTCCCCTCGACGTCGTCGCCGCTGCAGTTGGTGATCTCGCGGGTGGGTTCAAGCTCCGCGGAATCCGAGGAGGAAGACGAGAAACCCGAAGGAGCCCCGAATGAGCTGAGCGCGGAGATGGCGATTCGTCCGTCGCAACCCGAAGTGGGGCAGACCGTCACGTTCGATGCCGGCGCGTCGACCGCCCCGTCGGCGGAGATCGTCGAGTACGCTTGGGACTTCGACGCCGACGGTCGCTTGGACGAGCGAGGCGAGCGCGCCTCGGCCACGCACGCGTACCGCTCGGCCGGCACCTATCGCGTCAAGTTGCAAATCACCGACGATCAAGGCCGCACGGCGACGGCGACGCGCACGGTCGACGTCGGACGGGCGTCACGCCCCGCCAGCGTGGACCGGATCATCGGCGCCTATCTGCCCGAATCGCAGGCGTTGCCCGGCAGTTCCTTTCACGTCCGGCTCAAGGTCCAAGCCCATCGGCGGACCGTCGGCCTCGGGGTGCGCGAGCGCCCGCCCGAGGGCTGGCAACTTACGCCCGTGCAGAACGCCGGCGCGGAGTTCAACCGCGAGCTGGGCGAGTGGCTGTTTACCGATCCGCTCCGTGCCAGCCAGACGCGGACGATCCTCTATCGGGTCGACGTCCCCGAGCGCGCGAAGCCGGGCACGTTCCGCTTTGCCGGCCAGGCGTTCAGCGGCGTTCCGGCCATGCAGACCGAGCTGGGCGGCGACGCCATCGCAGAGGTCGTGCACGCGTTGCCCATCCGCGTCGCCGTCTCGCGGCTCAACGACGACGGGGGCCTCGATCTCCGCCGCTCCAACCGGATCACGTTCGGCCAGATGCTGCAAGCGACGGTGCTCTGGAAGGAGCAAGCCCGGGTACCCGGCACGGACGGGCGCACGATCGACCTGCCGACGATGGTGACGCTGGTGGCCTACTGGCGCACCCGAACACCCGTCGATCGCCCCTTGCCCGCCGACGATCGCTGACTGTGTCCGCCAACACAGTCCATAGGCCCTTCGCTCCGTTACGCTATCCGTTAAGGGCAGCAACACGCTCGACACGGAGAGGTCCGTCATGGCCGAGTCGGACGCCGCATCCGCACTGTTCTTTGCCATCTTTATGATCGTCTTTTCCCGGTTCCTCAGTGCCATCTTGGGCAACTGAGGTCCAACCGAGGCACGCCAGCGCCAGGGCGTCTCCCCGGTCGGCTGGCTTGACGCGGCAATTTGCGCCGCGCTAAGCTCGTCCATCCGCCCGAACGCGACGACGGGCAAGGGACGTGCGTCGAACGGCCATGAGCGTGGACATCCATCCGGTCACGACCCAGTCGGACCTAAGCCGCTTCGTTGACCTTCCCTGGCGGATCTATCGGGACGACCCCTGCTGGGTCGCCCCGTTGCGCTCCGACGAGGCCAAGAAGTTCGACCGCCAGCGCAACCCGTTCTTCGACCATGCCGACGCCGCGTTCCTCTTGGCGCTCGACGGCGATCGCCCCGTCGGGCGTATCTCGGCCCACATCGACCGCCTCTACAACCAGTTCCACGACACCCAGACGGGGTTCTTCGGCTTCTTCGAGACGGCCGAACGCCCCGACGTCGCCGATGCGCTGTTCGGGGCCGCCATGGAGTGGCTGCGCGAGCAGGGCATGACGCACGTCATGGGCCCATTCGACTACAACACCAACGGCGAAAGCGGGCTCCTCGTCGACGGCTTCGGCAGCCCCCCCGCTTTGATGATGCCGTACAATCCCCCCTACTATGCCGAGCTCATCGAGCGCAACGGCTTCGCCAAGGCCAAGGATCTGGTCGCCTATCTGGTGCAACTGGACGGGGAGACGTTCCTGACCGAGATGGCCTCGCTCGTCCCGCGCCTGGAGAAGGTCAGCCAGCGGGCGCTGGACGACGGCTACACCGCGCGCCCGATCAACCTAAAGGATTTTCATGGCGAAGTCGCCCGCCTGCGCGAGATCTACAACGAGGCCTGGGAGGCCAACTGGGGCTTCGTGCCGCTGACCGAGCGGGAGTTCGAGGAAATGGCCCGCGAGCTGAAGCGGGTCGTCAATCCCGACCTCGGCGTCCTGATCGAGTTCGGCGATGAGCCCGTCGCGTTCGGGATGGCCCTGCCCGACTTCAATCAGGCACGCCAGCCCGTCAACGGCCGACTGTTCCCATTCGGCTTGTTGAAACTGCTCTGGCACCTGCGCCGCATCGACGGCATGCGGATGATGACGCTCGGCATCAAGGCCCAGCACCGCGTCCGCGGCGTGGACGCGCTCTTGTATCTGCACATGATCCGCTCGGCCATGGCCAGTCCCTACAAGTGGTGCGAATGTTCCTGGATCCTGGAGGACAATTCCAAGATGCGCCAGACCATGGAGCGCATCACCGGCCACCTCTACAAGCGCTATCGCGTCTACGAGCGCCCGCTGTAAGCGCCGTGGCATCTCGGTCTCACGGCATCGAAACGGCCAACATGGAGGAGGAACCATGCCCAAGCGCCCCCTGGAGAAGGAAGACCTGCTCGCGCTCACGTTCGCGGGCGATCCCCAGATGAGCCCGGACGGTCGTCACGTCGCGCTGACCGCCAAGACGATCGACGCCGAGAAGAACGCCTATCGCTCGCATCTCTGGCTCTACGACGTCGAGTCGGAAGGTCTAACCCAGTTCACGTTCGGCGAGGTGAGCGATGCGAGCCCGCGCTGGTCCCCCGACGGCGCTCGTCTGGCGTTTCTCCGGACGGTCGAGACAGCGACCCAGATCTGGACGATGCGCGTCGACGGCGGCGAAGCCCGGCAACTGACGGAGCTGCCCGAAGGCGCCATCAGTC
>JAHEOA010000203.1 GCA_018609825.1 Candidatus Bipolaricaulota bacterium
AAGCTCAGCTCGATCCGGATTCGCACCAATGCGGCGCGGATCAGGCGTTGAAGAACGGGACGAACGCCCTCGTCCGCCAGGCGCTGACGGACCTGCCAAAGCTGCTGTAGGTCGTGCTGTATGGGATTCACCGTTGATCACCTCTCCGCTTTAGAACAGCCGATGGATCAGCACGCCCGCCCCGATCAAGAACGCCGCCATCATCAACGCTTGCCAAGCGAATCGACGATGCCGAGACGGAGACGATTCGGCTTGTTGCGCGTGCCGCAATACCGCGTCGTCTGCTCGTTGCCCTCCCGGGCTTCGAAAGTGGCCTGTGGACCCGGCCGTTTGTCGACCGATGATAAGCGTGAGCACCCCATATCCGAGAGGCAATACGCCAATCCGAATAAGCGCGACGCCGTACGGGTAGTCGACGAGGGCGGCGATGATCCCGACGACGGCGGCCGTCGCCAGCGCGTACAGCGCGGCGGACTTGGCGGTCTGAAGCCCCGAGCCGACCAGCCGGCGCGTGGCCGCCGTGACGCTGCGCAAAGCGTCTCCCAGGACCGTCCCGAGGCCTTGGGTCCGAAGCCGATCTCGAACGTCCAGGAGGCGATCAAGGCCATCCGATTTTCGGTTCATGTGGTGCGATCCCCCTTCACTCACAGGCATTGATCAACCGTCAGGGCAGGCAGACCTGACCGTCGGGCCGATCCGCGAACGGATGGTCCCCCGGGTTGCCCTTTTCGTCGTGCTCACCGGACGTGTTGTTCCCCTCGATCGTGTTGGTCCCGCCAAATTCCGTGCTGCCGTTGAACGATGCTTGCTCGCTGATCGGTCGCTCCACACAGGGAGTCAGGGGGGTTGCAATCCCCCATCCGACGTTCCCGGTCACTTGACTGTCTTGGAGACCCAGCTCGGCCGTCGGCCCCAGCATGAGGCCGCGGCGGTTGCCCGCGATCTCGCTGTGCACGATCTCGGCCGAGGCGGGCGATGGGGCGATGGTGACAGCGCGCAAGCCGATGACGCCGACGTTGACTCCAGCATTCTGAATCATGGCATCACTGGTCCCCGACGAGGTGCTTCCGTTGTCGCGCACGACCGAGTTGACCAGGCGCAAGTGGCCCTCGGAGACGTTGATGCCGATGCCTTGTGTTCGATCTCCTTCTTCACCCACGAGTGCCGTCCCTCGAACGGTCGTTTCGCGGACCTCGGCCGTGGCCCCGCCGGCCACGTTTAGGCCGGCTGCGACCTGATTGTTGACGATGCGCGTGTTGGCGACGGTCAGTTCGACGTCCCCTTGCGCTGCGATGCCGCGACCGAATTGGCCGCCTCGAAGGTTCTCAATCACCGAATTGCGAATCTGGACCGGCACGTCTTGCCCGCCGACGCCGATGCCGACCCCGGCCTCGGCAACCCGCACGTCCTCGACCGTCAGCGATGACGATCGAGTCAGTGAACTGCTGGGCATGAAAATGCCGGCACCTGATCGGACGAGCTCAAGGTTCTGCAACGTCACATCGAGGTTTTCGCCTCGCATGAAGACCACCGCCTCAACCCCCTCCGTGGCGCTTTGCTCGGCTCCTTCGATCGTGACCCGCTCTTCGCCGAGTCCGCGCAGCGTCAAGGGCTTCTGGATCTCTACGCTCTCCGTCCACGATCCGGGCTCCAGGCAGATCGTGGCGCCATGGTCGGCATCGTCGATGGCCGCCTGGATCGATTCATCCGACGTAAGGGCCACCGAGCACTCGCTCGGCACGGCTTGAGCGGAGTCCTTGCCCTCATCCGAGCGATCCGACTCGCCCCTCGGCAGACAGACCTGCCCATCGGGCAAGTCCGTGAACGGATGGTTGCCCGGGTTGCCCTTGCCATCATGGCGGCCCGACGTGTTGTTGCCCTCGATCGTGGTGTCACCGGCGAACTCGATCTCGCCGTTGGCGGCCTCAAACACGAACTGATCGGCTGGCGGTTCGACACAGGCCGCTGCGGGGGCCGCCACGCCCCAACTGCGACTCTCTCGAACCTCGGTGCCCGCCATTTGTACGTCGGATTCCTGACCTACGACGACACCCGAGTGGTTGCCAACAACTCTGGTGTCGACGATCTCCGCGGATGCCGCAGCCGGAGACGATGGTCCACTTGAGAATGCTCCCACGTTGACGCCAGCATGGTTGAACCAGAGTTCCTCCGTTTCCGGTGCCCCATTGCCTTGCACGACGGAGTTCACCAATTCGAGCTGGCTGTCTGTGCCGACGTTGACGCCGATGCTTAACGAAAGGCTCATCTGGCCAGATGACGTCGTGAGCGGTTCCGTATTGCGAATCGTTGAGCCCCGAACCGTGGCTTGCACACCCCTTTGCAGCTGGATCCCCCATCCAACGTTGTTTTGAACAACACTGTCGATGATGGTGATCTGCTCAGCTCGGTCGGCGACGACGCCAGGATTGCGGTTGTTTTCAATGACCGTGTCTTGCAGGGTGGCGGAGACGTCCGGACCGTTGATGACGACCCCCCGACTCATGTCGGCAATCCGCACGTTCCGAACCGTCACATCCGCCGATTGCGTGAACGTGCTTCCCAGCACGTGGATGCCGTTTGTGCTTCCCGGCTCTGCGCCACGGAGCTCGAGGTTCTCGAGCGTGATGGCGAGGTCCTCGCCTTGAATGATAACGGTGGCCGAGATGTCCCGTGCGACCACCTCATCCGTTCCGACGATCGCGACGCGTTCGTCGCCAAGGCCGCGCAGCGTCAGCGATTTGTCGATGACTATGCTCTCCTGCCACTCGCCCGACTCCAGGCAGATCGTGGCGCCGCTGTTCGCGTCATCGATGGCTGTCTGGATTGATTCATCCGGCGCCAGTTCGCTCGCGCAGGAGTTCGGCTCGGCTTGGCCGCTCGGCCCGATCGCTCCCACGAGGAGCGCCATCGCCCCCAAAGCGAGAACCACGGCAAAATAGCGCATCCTGCATCCCTCCTTAAGCGGCATGGTAACATACACACGAGGATCCACGATTCCGACATCAGCTCCAAGGTTTAAGGACTCTCCTCCTGAGCCAACGAGGACGGCCCTGGATCTCCAAGGGCCGCTTCTGTACGACACGTTGCACGTGTGCTAGCCTCAAGGGAGGCGTGAGCAACCGATATGCGCATCCTGATCGCGCCGACGTCGTTCAAGGGCAGCCTCTCGCCGAGTGAGGCCGCGCGGGCCATGGTCAACGGGCTTCAAGCGGGTTTCCCCGGGTGTGCACTGACGCAAGCTCCCCTGGCCGACGGCGGCGAGGGGACGCTCCGATTGTTGCGCACAACGCTGGATGGGCGGACAAAGCGGGTCCCGGTGGAGGATCCGCTCGGCCGGTCCGTCGAGGCGAGCATTGCCTTGCTGCCGAACGGCGTGGCGTTCGTGGAGATGGCCCAGGCGGCCGGCCTGACGCTGCTGGACGAAGACGAGCGCGATCCGATGCGCGCCTCCAGCTTCGGCGTCGGCCAGCTGATCAAGGCGGCTCTGGACGAGGGCGCCCGGGAGATCTGGATCGGCCTCGGCGGCAGCGCCACCGTCGACGGCGGCCTGGGGATGCTGCACGCCCTGGGCGTCCGGCTCCGCGATCCCGACGGACAAGCTCTTCCGCCCGGCGGTCGGGGGCTCATCGACCTTGCGTCGCTTGACGCGTCCGAATCGGATAGGCGGCTGGCCCATGTGGGCCTCAAGGCGCTCTGTGACGTGGAGAGCGTCTTGTTGGGCGCGCAAGGGGCTCAGCTCTACATGCCCCAGAAGGGCGCAACCCAGGAGCAGATCCCTGAACTGATCGATGGATTGGAGCGCTTCGCCGACCTCGTCGAGCGCGACCGTGAGCGTGACGTCCGCAACGTTCCGGGGGCCGGTGCCGCGGGCGGCTTGGGCGCAGCGCTGGCGTACCTGGGCGCCGAGCTCGTCAGCGGCAGTCGGTTCGTCATGGACGCGCTGGACGTCGATCGCAAGCTGGCGTCCTGTGATCTGGTCATCACGGGCGAGGGAACGATCGACGATCAGACGGTGCAGGGCAAGACGATCGGCGCCCTTGCGGACCGATGTCGGTCGTTCGGGCGTCCGCTCGTGGCGCTGTGCGGCAGCCACGCCGGCGACCTCACCGACCTCCAAAGCGAAGGGATTGACGCGGTGTTTTCCATCGTCTCGGGTCCGGTCTCACGCGACGCCGCCATGGCCGAGGCGGCCCGCTATCTGGAGCAGACGGCGCACAGCGTGGGCGTCGTCATGCGCCTCGTTGCCGCGCTTGACGCTCGATGATAACGGCGCTCGTTCTCGGCAGGCGAAAGGGAAGGCCCATCGGGTTGGAGTCGGTTGATGGGCGTGGAGCGGGCGACGGGATTCGAACCCGCGACCACCAGCTTGGGAAGCTGGGACTCTACCGCTGAGTTACACCCGCAAGCCTCGTTGGAATCTTACCACGGGCTCGATCGCTCAGCAAGGCCTGAGCGCGCGGTCGGCCGCGTTCACTGGATGAAGCGCTTGAAGTCCGAGAGGTTCATCTCGCGCTCGACGAAGTCCTTGAAGCGCTCGCGCGTCTCCTCGTCCTCCTCGTCGGCCACTTCGTCCATCTCGATCGCCGAGGCGTCAAAGACGTCGTCGGAGATGTAGATCGGGCTCTGGGTGCGCAGCGCCAGGGCGATGGAGTCCGACGGCCGGGCGTCGATCTCGTGGACGTCGCCGTAATGATCGCGGAGGAAAATCGTGGCGTAGTACGTGGAGTCCTCGATGTTGTCGATGACGACCATGTCCATGTCGCCGCCGAGGTTGTCGATCACCATCTGGAGGAGATCGTGCGTCAGCGGTCGAGGGAACTCGCGCTCCTGCAGCACCATGGCGATGGCGGTCGCCTCCGGGCTGCCGATCCAGACCGGGACGACTTTCTCGCTCTCCTCGTCCCGGAGCAGGATGACGGGGGTGTTCTGGTAGGGGTCGACGAGCAGGGCCTTGACCTCGACTTCGCGCATCGACAAGACCTCCTCTCTGGACTCGGGCCGCGCGGCAAGCCCGAAATCGCGACCATTATAGCAGCGCCCCATAGGCTTGACAAAAGCCGATCCGCCTGGTGCGCGCCGGACGTTGTGGGGTCGCGGTGGCGTCCCCTATACTCGCGGGGTCGGGAGGGGATACGCTGTGTGCGGCATTATGGGCTATGTCGGCGCCGATTCCCAAGGGCGCCGCGTCGTGATCGACGGCCTGAAGGCCCTGGAGTATCGCGGCTACGACTCGGCCGGGGTGGCCGTGCTGAACGACGGCGCCATCTGGACGGCTAAGCGGGCCGGCAAGATCGACGACTTGACCAACGCCATTCCGGACGACGCGCCCCAAGGACAGACGGCGCTGGGCCACACGCGCTGGGCCACCCATGGCCCGCCCACGGACGACAACGCCCATCCGCACGCCGACTGTGCCCAGGATCTCGTCGTCATCCACAACGGCATCATCGAGAACTTCCACCGACTGAAGTCGGAGCTGCTGGAGCGCGGCCACACGTTTGTCTCTCAGACCGACACCGAGGTGCTCGCGCATCGGGTCGAGGCGTTCTACGAGGGCGATCTCAAACAGGCCGTTTTGCGGGCGCTTGACGGCGTCCAGGGGGCGTACGCGGTCGCCGTGTTGTCGCGCCATCACCCGGACGAGATCGTCGTCGCCAAGACGGCAAGCCCGCTCGTCATCGGCCTCGGCGACGGGGCCAACTACCTGGCGTCGGGCGTCCCGGCCTTGTTGCCACACACCAAGCGGATGCTGTTCCTCGACGACGGCGAACTGGCGACCATTCGATCCGACGAGGTCAACGTCGTCGGCCTTGACGGGGCTCCCGTCGAGAAACGCGCGCAGACGATCAACTGGGATGCCGTGACGGTCCAGAAACAGGGCTATCGGCACTTCATGCTCAAGGAGATCCACGAACAGCCCCAGGCCGTGGCGGATACGCTGCGCGGCCATGCCGACCTCGAGGCCTACGACGTCCACATGCGCGAGGTCGGCATCGACCCGGACGCGCTGACGAACGTTCGCCAGATCACGCTCATTGCCTGCGGCACGGCGTATCACGCCTGTTGGACGGCGAAGTACCTGTGGCAGCGCTGGCTCGACCTGCCCGTCAACGTCGAGCTGGCCTCGGAGTTCCGCTACAGCGCGCCGTATCTCGGCGAGGGTTCGCTCGTCGTGGCCGTGTCGCAGTCGGGCGAGACGGCCGACACCTTGGCGGGCGTCTCGCTTGCTCGGGAGCACGACGTCCCCGTGCTCGGGCTCACGAACAGCCCCGGCTCGGCGCTGGAGCGGGCGGCCACGTGGACGATGTACACCCACGCCGGCCCGGAGATTGGCGTGGCGTCGACGAAGTGCTTCATGGTCCAACTGGAGGCGCTGGCGCTGGTCGGGCTCTTCATCGGCGAGCAGCGCGGCGCAACGTCGCGAGCGGAGATCGAGCGCTCGCTCGATCAACTGGCCGCCACGCCCGGCACGTTGGAGCATCTGCTCAAGCGCGAGCCCGAGATCGAAGCGCTGGCCCAGCACTTCTACGACGTGTCCCACTTCCTGTATCTGGGCCGCGACATGCTCTGCCCCATCGCCTACGAGGGGGCGCTCAAGCTGAAGGAGATCAGCTATATCCACGCCGAGGGCTACGCCGCCGGCGAGATGAAGCACGGCCCGATCGCGCTCATCGACGAACACATGCCCGTCGTTGTGCTGGCAACGAAGAACAGCGTGTATGAAAAGCTCTTCAGCAACATCGAGGAGGTCAAGGCCCGCAAGGGGATCGTCATCGCCGCGAGCGACACCCGCGACCCGGAGATCGAGCGCGTCGCGGATCATCTGATCGAGTTGCCCGAGTCGGCGCCGGTCGTGACGCCGATGCTGTTCACGATTCCCATGCAGCTGTTGGCCTATCACATTGCGGTGCTGCGCGGCACCGACGTCGACCAGCCGCGCAACCTGGCCAAGAGCGTCACCGTCGAATAGCCTGACGGACAGCGTTGACGGGGCTGGCCCGTTGACCGACGGGCGCTGCGGAACTCGGGGAGACCTGACCGGAGGAGGAATCGGCATGGATGACGCGCGCAAGCTTGGCGTTGTGCTCGTACTGATCGGCATCGGCGTCGGGATCGTGGGACAGATTCTGAACGCCGACGCGCACATGACGGCCCAGACGATCATCAGCTGGGTCATCACGGGGGTCGGCGGCATCGTCGCGGTCTCGGGCGGCTGGATGCTGTCGCAGAGCGAGTCGGAACCGGGCTGATTGGACCGACGACGGCCGATCGTCCACGTCTCGGCCGCGGTCATGGCGGATCGAGCCGCTTGACAAACCTGCCCCAATATGCTGTCAATAAGTGGATCGCGGTTAAGATCGCCTCGCCACGGGGAGGCCGACCGACATCGGGATCCACGGGAGTTGCAGTGACAACTCGATGCCAACAAGCGCGGCCTTAAGGGCCGTGTGTCCTATGGAAAGGGGAGACTGAATGCTCAATCGTCTCATCGTTGTGGGGATCGTCACGCTCACGCTGCTGGGCAGCGGCCTGTTCATCCACCAAAGCACGGCCCCGTCGCTTACGGGCGTCGCGCCCGGCAGGGCGACCGTCCAATCGGACCAAGAGGTGCAAAGCCCGTCCCACGAACTGTCGACGTCATCGACCGCGCAGGATACGGCGCCGGACTCGCCCCTGGCGGAGCTCGACGCCTACGTCCAGGAGGCCATGGAGAGCTG
>JAHEOA010000204.1 GCA_018609825.1 Candidatus Bipolaricaulota bacterium
GACACCGTTCGGCGACGTCGGCTTCCTGCCGTGTGCCCAGTACAATACCCGTCTGGGCGTAGCCACGTTCCGCAACGGCGGCGAGCAGCACCTGTTGACGCCGCGCGGCTACGGCGACGAACTCATCGGCCCGCTCTGCGGCTGAAGACGACTGTGAAACGACCTTCATGAGCGAGATCGAGGCGCTCGTCCAGTACATCGCCAACGGACTGTATCTGGGCAGCGACTACCTGCTGCTCGCCCTGGGCATCACGCTGGTGTTCGGGGTCATGGAGATCGGCGACGTGGCCCAGGGCGGGCTGTTCGCGCTCGGCGCGTATCTGGCCTATGCCGTCGTGGTCCTGCTCGGCCTCCCTTACGGGTTGGCCCTGGTACTGGCGCCGCTGGCGGGCGCCGGCATCAGCGGGCTCCTCGGGCGTGGGCTCTACCAGCGGCTGCGGGCCTTCGGCATCGGGCCGACGTTCATCGGCGCGGTCAGCCTCTTGTTGGTGATTCAGAGCCTGTTGGCTGCAGCGTTCGGTGAAGGCGCCCAGACGGTCCCCTCGCCGTTCGGGGTCCGCAACCTCGAGCTCGGTCCGATCAGTCTTTTTGGCCACAAGCTGTTCGCCATCGGGATCGCGGCGCTCTTGGGATTGGCGCTGTGGCGCGGCCTGCAGGCCACGCGCTGGGGCAAGGCCATACGCGCGATGGCGCAGAACCGGGAGGCCGCGGCGCTGTCGGGGGTCAACGTCGGGGCCGTCTCCATGCTGGCGTTCGCGGTCGCCGGGGGATTGTCCGGGCTGGCCGGGGCGGTGACGGCGCCGGTCGCGCCGTTCACGCCGTTTGCCGGACGCCTGGCCATCATCAAGGCCTTCGCCATCTCGCGCATCGGCCGCGGCTCGGTTCGGGCCGTCATCGGGCTGGCGTTGTTGGTGGGCGTGGCGGAGAGCTTGACGGCCGCCTACCTCTCCGCCGAGTTCAGCGACCTGCTGCCGCTCGGCGTGCTGATCCTGTTCATGCTGCTGCGGATCGAGACGCTCGGGCCGGAGGAGCACCTGACCGCAGGCAGCTCGCCCCGGATGACCCCAGCGTCGAGCGCATGGTCCGCCCCGCGCTGGGCATCGTTCCTCGGGGGCGGGATCGTCCTGGCACTGCCGCTCCTGCTTTCCGTGCCGCCGTTCGTGCTCCATCTGCTCATCATCAGCGGGATCTTGGCCATCTGTGTGACCAGTGCCGATCTGCTCTACGGCGTCACGGGGCTCCCGTCGCTTGCGCAGGGGGCGTTCTGGGGACTGGGCGCCTACACGTCCGCGCTGATGATGATGCACTTGGGGACGCCGCCCTTGGTCAGCCTGATCGGGACGCTTGCGCTGGCGCTCGCGGTCGGGGCGGGGGTGGGCTCGCTCGGCGTACGGGCCGGCCGCCACTGGGCGCTGTTTACGTTCATCACGACCGTGCTGTTCACGCTCGTGGCGCTCAGCCTTGACGTCACGGGCGGGCCCAACGGCCTGACGGGGATTCCGCTGCTCAACCTCTCGGTGCCGGGCATCGGTGAGGTCTCGCTCAACCCGTTCCTGCAGAAGGCATCGTTCTACGGGCTTGTCGCGCTGGGGTTGATCGGCGTGCTGGCACTGAGGTCGGCCGTGGTCCGCTCCTGGTTCGGACGGGCGCTCGCCTCGATCCGCGAGGACGAGGGCCTAGCCCGCTCGATCGGGGTTCCGACGCGAACCTACAAAGTGATCATTTTCGCGCTGAGCGCTGCGATCGCCGGATTTGGCGGCTTCCTCTACGCCCATTACCTGACCTACCTCCATCCCGACCTGTTCAACTTCATCACCTCCTTCAACATCCTGATGATGAACAAGATCGGGGGACTGGCGACGGTGCTGGGACCAGTGCTGGGGCCGCTGGCGGTCACGACCGTCGACGAGCTGACGCGACCGATCAACGCCTACATCAGCGAGGTGATCTTCGGCGTGCTGTTGATCTTGACGATACTGTACTTGCCGGGCGGCTTGATCGGCGGAATTCGCCGGCTCGTTGGGCCGTTGTGGGCGAGGGCGCGAGCAATGACGTTGGGGAAGGCCTCGCCATGACGCTCTTGACCGTGGAACGGCTCTCCAAGCGCTACGGCGGGCTCCACGCCGTGGAGGACGTGAGCTTCCGCATCGATTCTGGCCAGATCGTCGGCCTGATCGGCGACAATGGAGCCGGCAAGACGACCCTGTTCAACCTGCTGAGCGGGTTCGTCGCGCCGTCCTCGGGGCGTATCGGCCTCCGGGGTCGGGACATCACGGGCTGGTCGCCGGAACGTCGAGCACGAAACGGGCTCGTGCGCACGTTCCAACGCAGCCGGGTCTTCCCCGAAGTATCCGTCGAAGAGAACGTCCGCATGGGCTGCTTTCTCCACCAACGCCGACGGGTCCTGGATCGATTCCGGATCGCCCATGGCGAGCGCGGGTCTGGGCACGAAGCGTCCCCTGAGGCCCGCGTCGAGGAGCTGCTCGACTTGACCGGGTTGTGGGATTTCCGCGAGGCGCTGGCTGGCCATCTCTCCTTCGGCTATCAACGTCGTCTGGCGATCGCGATTGCGCTCGGTGCTCAACCGGAGTTGCTCTTGTTGGACGAGCCGTTCGCCGGGTTGAGCCCGGAAAGCTCGGCCGAGATGGACGCCCTCATCCAGACGCTTCAGGCCCGCGGGGTCACGCTGTTGTTGATCGAGCACCGCATGGCCTCGATCGTGACCGCTTGCGATCGGCTGTTGGTGATGCAGAATGGGCGCCTGATCATCCCGCGATCGTCGCCAGAGCCTGGCGCCGAGGAGCTCGCCCATGCTATCGGCTGAGGGATTGACGCTGCACTACGGGCATCAACTCGTGCTCGATGAGGTCGCCATTGACGTCGCCCAGGGCGAGATCCAGGCCGTGCTCGGCGGCAACGCCGCCGGAAAGACGACGCTATTGCGCGCGCTGGCGGGGTTGGCTCGGCCCCAACGCGGGCGCGTGTGCTTCCGGGACGAGGACATTACGTCGTTGCCGGCGCATCGGCGCGTCGGCCGCGGCCTCGCGTTCGGCCCAGCGGAGCGCCAGCTCTTCCCCGAGATGACGGTGCGCGAGAACTTGGAAATGGGCACGTTCGCTCACGGCCCCCACGCGACCCTGACCGACAAGGCCCTGGCCGAGGTCGTTGAGCTGTTCCCCGTGCTCGGGGATCGGGAACGCCAACGGGCGGGAAGCCTGAGCGGGGGCGAACAGAAGATGGTCGCCATCGGGCGGGCGTTGCTCAGTCGGCCGTCGTTGCTCATGCTGGACGAGCCGTCGTTGGGCCTGGCGGGCGAGATGAAGACGACGATGGCCCGGGCGCTGCAGGCATTGGCCGAAACCGACCTGACGGTTCTCTTGACCGAACAGGACGTGGCACTGGCCGCGCGCCTTGCCGATCGCGCGATGACGCTCGAACGAGGACGGGTGGTGGATCATGACTGACGGCCGACTGACTCTGGACGTCCGACGCTATCGACCGAAACGCCAACGCGATCATCGGGGCTACCGGGTGATCGCCAAGCGGTATTTGCGCTTGCGCGAGCGGGACGCCGACAGCCGCCGTACGCTCGCGTCCTTGAGTCCGGTGCCCTTGGTGGCTGGGCCGCAGGCCGCAACCGAGGATCCCTGCGCCCTCCCCTCGGATCGCGCCAAGGCGTGGGAGGAACTGGCGCAGTGGATCTGTCACTTCGTCATCTTCGCCGATCCGACGGTCCAAGCGGGCCAGTATCAGAACCGCTTGGCTTGGCAAGCCTGGGCCCATCGTGGCGCAGATCGGCCCTCGAATGAGGATCTGTATGACTGGCGTCGCGACGAGGCGACCCTGAAACGCCTGCGGCCGTCGTACGCGGCCGCCGCGGATCGACTCGCGGATGCCGTCGGATGGCCGGGGCGAGGCGACATCGCGGCGGTCTATCCCAACCCCTTCGAGGACGAGGGCCTCAGCGACGACGCCCGTCGCTTGATTCGCGACCTGAAGGCGATATTCGGCGATCACTGTCTGCGGGATTAGGCGAGCCGGGCGGCGGGGGCAAGCCGCGCTTGCATCGCGGCCCAGCGCGTGCTAAAAAGAGCTTTAGGTGTCCTTATGATCTACTCCAAGGCTTGCGAATACGGAATCCGCGCGTTGACCCATCTGGCTCGGCAGCCGAGCCAGCTCGCCGTGGTGCGTGACATTTCGGATGCCGAAGGGATCCCGCACTACTTCCTGGGCAAGATCCTCCAGACGATGGCCAAGGAGGGCCTGGTGATGTCCACCAAGGGGCCGGGCGGCGGCTTCAAGCTGGCCCAGCCCGCCGAGGAGGTCACGCTCTACGACATCAAGGGCGCCATCGACGGCGTCGACGACCTGCACGAGTGCGCGGTCGGGCTGGCCGAATGCAACGACGAGATGCCCTGTCCGCTGCACGACACGTTCAAGCCGTTGCGCGAGAGCATCCGGGCGTATCTGCAGGAGACGACGCTGGCGACGATGGCGGAGGCCGTCGACCGCAAGCACGCGATCTCCCAGGACGGCTCCGGGGCCTGACGCGTGGACGCGCCCTACGGGACATCGTAAGCTGGTGCCATGGCATCGCGGATCGACGTCGTGCTTGGCATCCACTGTCATCAGCCCGTCGGCAACTTCCCCGAGGTCATCGAAGACGCGTTCCAACACGCCTATCGGCCGTTCATCGAGGCCTTAGCCGGCCATCCCCGCATCAAGGCCGTCGCCCACTACACCGGGCCGCTGTGGGAATTCTTTGAGGACCGCCATCCCGAGTTCATCGATCAGCTCCGGGCGCTGGTCGATCGCGGTCAGCTGGAACTGCTGGGCGGCGGGTTCTATGAGCCGATCCTGGCCGTGCTGCCCGAACGAGATGCGCTCGGCCAACTCGGCATGCTCGCGGACTACCTCGAGGATCGCTTCGGTCAGCGGCCACGCGGCATGTGGCTGGGCGAGCGCGTCTGGGAGCCGCATCTGCCCTCGTTGTTGGCGAAGGCGGACATCGAATACACCGCGTTGGACGACTTCCACTTCCAGCGGGCCGGGTTTCAGGCCGATGAGCTGTATGGGCGCTTTATCACGGAGGATCAGGGCCATCCCTTGGGCGTGTTTCCCATTAGCGGGATGCTGCGCTATCTGGTCCCCTTTCGCCCCGTCGACGAGGTCATCGACTTCTTCCGAACGGCGGCAGCGTCGCATGACGGTCCGCTGCTGACGCTCTTGGACGATGGCGAGAAGTTCGGGCTCTGGCCCGGGACGTTCGAGTGGGTCTACGAGGAGGGCTGGCTCGAACGGTGCCTATCGGCATTGGAGAAGCACTCGGACTGGTTACGAACGCGGACGTTGAGCGAGGCTCGGGACGAGCGCCGCGCGCTCGGGACCGTCTATCTGCCCACGAGCTC
>JAHEOA010000205.1 GCA_018609825.1 Candidatus Bipolaricaulota bacterium
GACGTTCCGCTCGCGTGGGTCGGCGACTGGGCCGGGCGCCGCGCGCGCCTGACGCCGAAGCGGGAGGCGCTCTACGACACGGGCTGCGAACGGCGATTCACCTACGAGGAACTTGACGAGCGCGCCAACCGCCTGGCGGTCCATCTCCTGGATGAGGTGGGACTGGAGCCCGGCGACGTCGTGAGCTTCATCGCCCGGAATCGCGTCGAGTTGATCGACCTCTACTTTGCCTGCGGCAAGACGGGGCTGATCCTCGCCCCGCTCAGCTATCGCCTCGCCAGGCCGGAGCTCGACGATCTCCTGGGGCGGCTGCAGCCGAAGGCGTTCGTCCACGAGACGGCGCTTGCGGAGACGGTTGACGCGTTGACGATGCCCGACTCCGTCCAAGCCTCCATATCGCTGTCCGACGGCGGCGATTCGGACTTCGACGAGCGCGTCGCCAGCGCCGAGCTGCGTGAGGCCAACCGACCGCTGCCGATGAACGCGCCCTATCTGTACGTCCACACCGGCGGCACCACGGCCACGCCCAAGATCTGCATCGTCACCCACCGTCAGATGATCTGGAACTCCTTCGACCTCATTGCGACGAGGTCGGGTGGCGCCGGCATGGAGGGCCGAGAGCTCGTCACGTTCCCGTTCTTCCACGTCGGCGGCTGGAACACCGTCACGCCCATCTTCCATCTGGGCGGATCTGCGGTGCTGATGCGCGATTTCGAGGCCGACCTGGCGCTGGAGCTCATCGAGCGCGAACGGATCAACCGCTTCGGCGGCGTCGAGGCGATGTTCCGGTTCATGATGAACAGCGAGAGATTCGACGACGCCGACCTGTCGAGCGTGGGCTACATCAACTCGGCGGGCGCCCCCTGCTCAGCGGACGTCATGGACGCGTTCTGGGCCAAGGGCGTGCCCATGACCCAGTCCTACGGGCTCACGGAGGCGGGGCCGAGCAACTTCATCTTCGTGCCGGACGAGGCGAGCTTTGACAAGGCGGACATCGAACGGCATGCCGACAGCATCGGCTTTCCCATGTTCCACTGCGACGCCGAGATCGTCGATCCCGACTCACGTGAGCCCGTTCGGCAGGGCGAGACGGGCGAACTGCGCTTCCGCAGCCCGCACAGCTTCGACGGGTATCTGGATGATCCCGAGCGAACGCGCGAGGCCATCGACGAGGACGGCTGGGTCTACTCCGGGGACTTGGCCAAACGGGACGAAGAGGGATTTGTGACAATCGTTGGGCGTGCCGACAACGTCTTCTTCAGCGGCGGGGAGAACATCTCGCCGGAAGAGATTGAGAACGCGCTCAGTCGACACCCTGCCGTGGATCAAGTCGGGGTTGCCGGCGTCCCCGATGAGGAATGGGGTCAAGTGGGCTTGGCGGCCGTCGTGCTCGAATCGGGACAGTCCGCCGACGAGGCTGAATTGAAGGGATTCTGTCGGGAGCACTTGGCCGGATTCAAGGTGCCGAAGCATGTTCGCTTCCGCGCTCAGCTCCCGCTCACGGGCGCCGGCAAGGTCGACCGTAAACAGATCGCCAATCTGCTTGATGAGGACCACGAATAGGAGGAACGTTCGATGACACTCGATGGAAAGGTCGCGATCATTACGGGGGCTGGCCAGGGCATCGGCAAGACGACCGCTCTGCGCTTCGCCCGCGACGGCGCCAAGGTGGCCGTCGTCGAGATCAACGAGGGGACGGGCCAGTCGGCTACCCAGGAGATTCAGGATCAAGTCGGCGAGGCGATGTTTGTGAAAGCCGACGTCGCGGATCACGCTGACGCCGCTCGCATGGTTCAGGAGGTCCATGAGCACTTCGGCCAGATCGACGTGCTCATCAACAATGCGGGGATCCTGCGCGACGCGCAGCTGCACAAGATGGATGAGGCCGACTTCGACGCCGTCATCAACGTCAACTTGAAGGGGACGTTCAACTGCACCCAGGCGGTTGCGCCCATTATGCGCGAGCAGGGGGCGGGATCCATCGTCAACGCGGCCTCGGTGGTCGGTCTGCATGGCAACTTCGGCCAGACGAACTACGTCGCTAGCAAGGCCGGCGTCATCGGCATGGCCAAGACTTGGGCTAAGGAGTTGGGGCGCAAGGGCGTGCGCGTCAACGCCGTTGCGCCTGGTTTCATCAGCACGGAGATGATCCAGAACATGCCCGAGAAGATCGTCAACCAGATGCAGAGCCAGGTCCCCATGGGCCGTCTGGGCGAGCCCGAGGAAGTCGCGGCCGTGTACGCGTTCCTCGCCTCCGACGAGGCCAGCTACATCAACGGCACGGTCATCAGCGTCGACGGGGGCGTGGTGGTCTAGATGGGCTCCGCGAAGATCATGGGGACCGGACGCTACGTGCCCGACAAATTCGTCACGAACGAGGCGTTCAACGAGCGCTACGGACAGGACGTCGACACGTTCCTGCGCGAGCAGGTCGGCATCGAGGAGCGCCATTTCGCGGCCGAGGACGAGCTCGGCTCGGATTTGGCCGTCAACGCGGCTCGCAAGGCGCTGGACGAGGCCGACGTCGCTGCCGAAGCCATCGACATGCTGATCGTGGGCACGGACACGCCCGACTACATTTCGCCGGCGACCGCCAACGTCGTCCAGCACAAGCTGGGCGCGACGAACGCCGGCGTTTTTGACCTCAACAACGCCTGCGCCGCGTTCGTCAGCGGCCTGATCACCGCGTCGAAGTACCTGGGCACCGAGCCGGATCGCTATCGTCATGCCTTGGTGATCGGGACGTACGCGATGAGCCATTACGTCAACTGGAACGACTATAAGACCGCCACGATCTTTGCGGACGGTGCCGGGGCCGTGGCGTTACGGGCCTCCGAGGAGCCGGGCATCGTCAGCTCCAGCCTGGCGGCCGATGGTCAGTATCACGACTACATGGGCATCTACGTCGGCGGAACCTATCAGATCCCCGACGAACACAACCTGGATGAGAAGTATTTGGTGATTGCCAAGCGCTTCCCGCCGGAGCTCAACGCCACGCACTGGCCCAGGCTGATCCGCGAGGTCGTCGCCAACGCCGATCGCCACGTGAGCGAGATCGATCGGGTGTACTTCACCCAGATCAACGTCAACACGATCAAACACGTCATGAACGAGCTGGAGCTGCCCTTGGAGCGGACGCACTGGGTCATGGACAAGTACGGCTACACCGGGTCGGCCTGCATTCCCATGGCGCTCGACGACCACATTGAGCAGGGCGCCGGGCCTCAACCGGGCGACTTTGTGGTCTTTTGTGCCTCGGGCGGCGGCTACGCCATGGCCGCGGCGGCGTTCGACTGGTAACGATCCGCGATATGCCACACGCCACGATCGACGGCCGACGCTGGTTTTACGACTTCCACGGCGACGAGGGGGCTCCGCTTGTCGTCCTGGCGAATGGCGTCTTGGCCGAGGCGCGCGGCTGGCGGCCCCAGGTCGACGTGCTCAAGGCCAACTATCGCGTCCTGACGTTCGACTTCCTCGGCCAGGGACGGTCGGATCCGCTGGACGAGCCCGTCACCATCGCCGATCAGACCGCCGGCGCCGCCAAGCTCATCGACGAGCTCCAGGTGGGGCCCGTCCATTGGATCGGCGTCTCCTACGGCGGGGAAGTCGGCCTCCAGTTGGCCGTCGACGACCCTCATTGCTTGCAAAGCCTGATCGTCGCCGATAGCGTCGCCGTCGTGGACACGTACTTGGCATGCCGGGGGGAGGCCTGGCTGGCGGCGGCCCGAACGGGCGACGCCGACCTGCTCTATAGGGTCTGCGCGTCCGACATCTTCTCGGCCGGCTACATGGCCGCCCATTCCGATGCCATGACAGCCGTTCGTAAGGGATTCCACGCCCTCGATCTCCAGTCGGTGGTGAACTTGCTCGAGGGGTACTCGGCCTACGATGTCTCCGGCGATCTGGTCGACATCGACGTCCCCACGATGGCCCTCTGCGGCGAGCTCGACCTGATCAAGTCCCCATCCGCGATGCAGGTGCTGGCCGATCGGATCCCGAATGCCGCGTTCTTGACGGTGCCGGGCGCGGGCCACGCGCTCCACATCGAGCGTCCCGCTGAGTTTATGACGGCCTGTCTCGGGTTTCTCGCTCAACAGGGGGCGTCATGAGCTACGCCATCGGCCAGACCGCCGAGATCACCCGAACGGTAACAGCCGACGACGTAGCCCAATTCGCAAACATCGTCGGCGATCACAACCCGCTGCATCTGGACGAAGACGTCGCCCGGGCGAGCCAGTTCGGCGCGCGCATCGCGCACGGCTCGCTGACGGCCGCGCTCGTGTCGTCGGTGCTCGGCACGAAACTGCCCGGGCCGGGCACGATCTTCCTCGAGCAACAAGCCCGCTTCACCGCGCCCGTCTACGTCGGCGACACGGTCACGGCGCGTGTCGAGGTGATCGATTGGGACGCGGCGAAACGCCGCATGCGACTGAAGACAGTCTGCGAGAGCCGCCAGGGCGAGACGGTCCTGACGGGCGAAGCCCTGGTCATCGTGCCGGAGGACGCCGATCGATCATGACGCAAGATTGGAGCGGGCAATGAGGACGGGCATCCGGGGCATCGAACGTTTGGGGCACAACGGGGATCGATAAGCATGGACATTCTCCCTCAACTGATCGCGAGCGGCCTTGCGGCCGGCAGCCTGTACGCGCTCATGGCGCTCGGGTTCGTGCTCATCTTCAAGACGACCGACGTCGTCAACTTCGCCCACGGCGACATGGCGATGCTGTCAGCGTTCACCGCGCACCTGGCGCTGACGACCTGGGGATGGCCCTATGCGGCCAGTCTCGTGCTGGCCGTGGCGCTCGGCTTCGGCTTGGGCGCGCTGGCCGATCTGTTGTTGCGACCGGCCCGGGTGCGCGGCGCGCCGATCCTGACGCTGCTGATTGCCACGCTCGGGATCTCGTTCATGTTCAACGCGCTCGGCGGGCGCTTCTTCGGGTACCAGTCCGTCCGCATGCCCTACGCGATCACGGGAGCCCCGCTGGATCTGGCCGGCATCATCGTCACCCGACACAACCTCTTGATCTTCATGCTGGCCGGCGCGTTGGCGCTGGCGCTGTTCGCGCTGCTCAAATACACGCGACTGGGCACGGCGATGCGGGCCATGGCCCAGAACAGCCAAGCCGCCCAGCTCATGGGCGTGAGCGTGCGCAACGTCTCCATGCTCTCCTGGGGCATCGGGGCGGCATTGGGGGCGGTCGCCGGCGTGCTGATCTCCTCGATCGTCTTCCTCAACCTCAACTCCATGGTGCTCGTCCTGATCAAGGGGTTTGCCGGTGCCGTGCTCGGGGGCTTCACGAGCTTGCCGGGCGCGTTCGTCGGCGGACTGTTGGTGGGCGTCTTTGAGAACCTCATCGGCGTCTACATCTCCTCCAAACTGCAGACGACGTTCGTCTTTCTGCTCATCGTCATCGTCCTGGCGATCCGACCGCGCGGGCTGTTCGGGGCGCCGGTGGCGGGAGGTCGAGCCTGATGTCGAATCGACGCATCTGGCTGATCGTGAGCGTCGTCACGGCCGTCGTGCTCCCGTTCGTCCTCAAGAACTATCAAGTGACCATTGCCGCGTTCGTCCTGATCAACGCCACGGCGGCGCTCGGCCTCAACGTGTTGACGGGCTACGCAGGCCAGATCTCGCTGGGGCACGCGGCGTTCATGGCGCTCGGCGGCTACTCCGCCGCCCTGATCCAGACCCAGTTCGGCATTCCCCTCTGGATCAGCCTGCCCGTGGCGGGGATCGTCACGAGCCTGTTCGGGCTCATCCTGGTCGTTCCCGCCCTGAGATTGACGGAGATCTATTTGGCGATCGCGACGCTCGGCTTCGGCGTGGCGGTCCAACAGGTGATCCCGCAGTGGAGCCTGTTGGGCGGCTCGCAGGGCCTGAGCGTGGACCGCACCTCGGTCTTCGACGCCTGGCTCAACGTGGAAGGGGCGCTCGGGCCGTTGACGTTGACGCCGCGGATCAAGTTCTACTTCGTCGTCGTCCTCGTGGGCGCGTTGCTGTGGTGGCTGACGCGCAACGCGCTCCGATCCGGCCTCGGGCGCATGTTCGTCGCCGTCCGCGACCGTGAGCTGGCCGCGGAGGCGCTCGGGGTCAATTTGGCCCGCACCAAGGCCTACGCGTTCCTGCTGAGCGCGTTCCTCACGGGGGTCGCGGGCGCGCTACACGCCAACCTCGTCGGCTACATCAACGCCAGCTCCTTCGGCCTGGGGCTCTCGATCGAGTTCCTCGCCATGATCGCCATCGGCGGCATCGCGTCCATGCCCGGGGCGCTGCTGGGGGCGGCGTTCATCACGCTGTTGCCCCATCTGTTGAGCGGCTTCTCCCAGTGGGTGCCCCAGTTCGTCTACGGCGCGGCGCTGCTGGGCGCGATCCTGTTTATGCCTTATGGGCTTTGGGGAGCGCTGCTGCGACTGCGCGGGCGCAGTCGGGGTTGGCTGACGTCGGTCCGCGAGCTGTTGGGAGGGACGTCTCGTGCTTGAGATCGATCAGCTGACGGTCAAGTTCGGCGGCCTCAAGGCGTTGGACGAGGCCAACATCACGGTCGACGAAGGCCAGATCGTCGGCCTCATCGGCCCCAATGGGGCGGGCAAGACGACGGTCTTCAACGTCATCAGCCGCTTCGTGGATCCCGCCACGGGGGCCGTCCGTTTCGAAGGGGAAGACTTGCTGGGGCATCCGCCGCATGGCGTCATCGGGCGGGGCATCGCGCGCACGTTCCAGAACCTCGGCCTCTTTCCCCTGATGACGGTCACGGACAACTTGCTCCTGGGGCTCCAGTATCGAAGCACGGTCTCACCCTGGGCGCAACTGGTGCGCGCACCGGAGAACCAACCCGAAGAACGTCTGATGCGCGAGCAGGTCGTGACGCTGCTGGAACAACTGGAGATGGGCCATCTCAAGGACGCCTACGTGCGTGCCCTGCCCTACGGCACGCAGAAGTTCGTCGAGGTCGGACGCGCCCTGGTCTCCCAGCCCAAGCTCGTGCTGCTCGATGAGCCCACCGCCGGGCTGACAAGCTCCGAAGGAGAGCGGATGCGCGAGCTGATCCTGCGCGCCCGCGACGAGTTCGGCACCACGGCCCTGTTGATCGAGCACGACATGGGGCTGGTGATGCGCACCTGCGATCGCGTGACGGCCCTGGACTTCGGCGAGGTGATCGCCGACGGGCGGCCGAGCGAGATTCAGAACGACGAGCGCGTCATCGAGGCCTATCTCGGCACGGTCGAGGAGGAGGCGGACCATGCTGGAACTTGAGGGCGTTCATACGCACTACGGGCCGATAGAAGCGCTCAAGGGCGTTTCGCTCTCGCTCCAGGAGGGTCAGATCGTGACCGTGCTCGGCGCCAACGGCGCCGGCAAAAGCACGCTGATCAACACCATCTGCGGGGTGGTCCATCCGAGTTCCGGCGAGATCCGGCTCGAGGATCGACCGATCCACGGGAAGCGGCCCGAGTCGATCGTGCAGTGGGGCATCGTGCAGGTGCCGGAAGGCCGCCAGTTGTTTACCGAACTGACGGTCGCGGAGAACCTCCGGATGGGGGGCTATGCGCGCCGCGACCGCCAAGCGCTGAAGCACGATCGGGGGTACGTGCTCGACCTCTTTCCGCGCCTGAAGGAACGGATCAACCAGCCTGCCGGGACGCTCTCCGGCGGCGAACAGCAGATGCTGGCCATCGGCCGAGCGCTTATGGCCAGGCCGCGCGTGCTCCTGTTGGATGAGCCCTCGCTCGGCTTGGCGCCCGTGTTGGTCCGACAGGTCTACGAGACGCTGCAACGTCTGAACGACGACGGCATTCCGCTGTTGTTGGCCGAGCAGAACGCCAACATGGCGCTCAAAGTGGCGGACTACGCGTACGTGCTCACACTGGGACAGATGACGCTGCAAGGGCCCGCCGCCGAACTCCGCGAGGACGACAGCGTACGGAAACTCTATCTCGGCGAGTCCGAGGAGCTGCTGAAGGGAGGTGATGGGGCCGCCGACACAGACGCGTCCGACCAGACGTCCGCTCGTTCACCGTAGTTTCCAGTTCAAAACCCTGAGGAGGGAGTCTCCTATGTTGCGACACACGCGTTGGTTGGTTATGACCGTGGCCTTGGTTGGCCTCCTGATCGGCGGGGCCGGTCAGGCTCAGCAGGACAACGGCACGCCGGGAGTCACCGAAGAGACGATCAAGCTCGGCGCGTTCATCGCGCAGTCCGGGCCGGTCTCCAGCATCGGCGTTCCGTTCTTCCGCGGCGCGCAAGCCTGGTACAATTGGGTCAACGCGCACGGCGGCGTCAACGGGCGAGATATCGAGTTCATCGCCTGTGACGACAGCTTCGTCCCCGCCAACACGGTCTCCTGCGTGGAACAGCTACTCGAGGAGGACAACGTCTTCGCCATCGCCAACCCGCTCGGCTCCTCCCCCATCCAGGCCGTGCTCGACACGCTGGTGGAGCAAAACGTCCCCATGGTCTCGCCCGGTGCGAACGCCACGTTCCTCTCTCAGCCGACCAAGCCGAACGTCTTCGCGTTGCAGCCGACGAACGCGCGCTTCGGCGAGTTCGCGGCCAGCTATCCCGTGGATGAACTCGGCATGGAGAGCGTTGCCGCCGTCTTTGTCGACAACGCCTTCGGCAACGAGCTGCGGGAGTCGTTCGCGGCCACGCTGGAGGAGAAGGGACTCGAGCCCGCCCGCATGATCGGGCACAGCGGGGACAAGACCCAGTTCAGCGACATCGTGCTCCAGCTGCAGCAGGCGGACCCGGACGCCGTGGCCCTGTTGGAGGACTCGGTCCAGGCCGCCGCGTCGATCATGCGCGAGGCGGAGAACCTCGGCTTCGACACCCAGTTCATCGGCCTCAACACCACCACGGACCCGCAGCTGTTCGAGCTGGCCGGGGCGAGCGCCGTCGAGGGCATGATCGCGCCCGGCTTCGCCGAGTTCCCCACCACGGACATCCCGAGCGCCCAGCTCTACCGCGCCGTGTTGAACGATCCCGAGACGGGTTTCCCGGACGAGCCGGCGGGCGGCTTCAGCGAGATCGCCTACGTGGGCGCCCAGCTCGTCACGCACGCCTTGGCCCGAACGTTGGACGTCCACGGCGAGCTGACGCGGGAGAACTTCATCGACACGCTCGAGTCGATCGACGGCTGGTCGAACGGATTGACGCCGCCGATCAGCTACTCTGAGGACAACCACGCCGGCATCGAGGACCTGTTCATCGTGCAGATCCAGGACGGCGAGTTCACCAACATCGGCACGTTCTAGCCCGATCCGGCTGCATTGGAACACGCCATCCGAGAAGGCCTCGGAGCCTTGAGGCTTCGGGGCCTTTTCCTTGGCGGGTTAACGGCGCTCGTAACGGCTTGCGCAGCGGATCATGCCTAAAGATCCACGACGCACTCGACCTCGTAGCCGCGCTCGGTCCGCTCGACGCTCAGCTCGGAGTACGTCGCGGCCTTCACGTCGACCTTCGGGTCGTGACGGTCCGCATCCAACGGCTCACCTCGGGCCGTTGCCGTCAGCCGATACTCATTGTGATGGATCTGTTCGACATGAACCGGATCAAACAGCGCATAAACCGCCCCCTCAACGTCCTTCTTGACAATTAAGGCGTTGAGCCAGGCGACGAACAGCGTGTCCAGGCGATCGGATCGAACCTCGATTTCGGTGGATACATGGGGATCGATGCGCTCGATCTCGACCATGAGCTGGAAGAGCGCCTTGGCGCCCTCCGCGAACGCCGCCTCCAGGGTCTCGCCGACCCCGACGAGCCACGCCTCGCCCGGGTGATCCTTGTATTCGAAGGGCATGGCAACCAGCGGGGCTAGCGCTCACCCAGCGGGATCTGCAAGACGGGGTCATATTCCGGGCCCTGCGGCCCGAGTTGGCTCTGCATCAGCGTCAACTGGGTGACCTGGAGGTCATACCGGAACGGCTCGTGGCTCTCGATCGCCTCGGTCAGTGCCTGCAGGCCCTGGGTGCGGCCGCGTTCCTTGACGCGTCCCAGCGTCACGTGCGTCGTGAACGGGCGATCCTCCGGTTCAAAGCCCAACGGCTCCAGGGCGGACTCCAGAGACTTGGCCAAGCGCTTGACGGGTTTGGGATCGTTCGTGCACCCCGCCCAGACGACACGGGGCTTGTGGACGTGCGGAAACGCCCCGAGCCGATCGAGCGTGACGTCGATCGGGCCATCCAACCCGGTTTCTTCGAGCGCCTGTCGCGCGGCGACCTCCAGGTCGGGGACGAGCCCGTCGTCGACGTCGCCGAGGAAGACCATCGTGATGTGCATGTTCTCCGGCGACACCCATTTGACGTTCACAGGGAGCCGTTTTAGGGGATGGATCCGTTTGCTGAGCTGC
>JAHEOA010000206.1 GCA_018609825.1 Candidatus Bipolaricaulota bacterium
ACAAACGAAGAGGATATACGGGACAATAGTAATGCCATCAAGACGCTGAATGACGTCGTCAACTGCATCACGCTCAACTGCAGCTGTGCTTCGGGCTGCTCGTTTCCCGAAGGGACCCCTGTGCAGACGAACGAGGGAGCCGTTCCCGTGGAGGAGTTGCAGGCCGGCATGCGCCTCTGGCGGCCGAGGAGCTATGGAGCCGTGGCCCGCATGGAATTGGCGACCGGGTTGGAGGCGACGGCTCGGGAGAGCGAGCCCGGCGAGGTGATCCAACTCGCCTTCGCCGAGGGCGACGAGCTCAAGCTGACCGCGGACCACCGGCTCGCCGTGCGGCATCGCTCGGGGAAGCTCCGCGTCCTCCCCGCAGCACAGGTCCGGCGCGGCGACGAGCTTTACAGCTATCGGCGGATCGGCGGACGCCTCGGCGTTCGGCGCTTCCGCCGCGTTGAGCGGGCCCGACGGCTCAAGGGGAGCTGGCCGGTCTACAACCTGCAAACGCCGGAGCGACGCATGCTCGTCGGCGAGGGCGGCATCCTGGCGCACTGAGGAGGGAGACGATGATCATCTATCCGCACGACGGCGACGAGGAGAACCGCATTGCCATCGACGACGACGGGGCGATCGAGGCCATTCTGGACGGCACCACCTACCGCGACGCCGAGAGCCTGCAGCAGCGCATGAAGGCTCTGCAGGCCGAGCAGCAGGCCATCCAGCATGCGCTCGTAATGCAGAAGCAGGCGCGCCGACAGGCGGAGCGCTCGTCAAGCGCGGAGGGAGCCTAGCATGCGCAACGGGTTGAGCCAGTTCGCCTTCCGGCTCCACTTTCGCTTGCAGCGAGCCCCCCGCGAACAGCACGAGGCGCTGTCAGAGATCCTTATCCGCTCTCTCGAGCTCGGCCAGCTGAGTCTCGACCTCGTGGGGGCGCGCCTCTACGTGGAACGGCCGGACGGCCGCCCTTTCCGGCTCGATGCCTGGACCCAGTACCTGCGCACGCTCATGGAGGCTCCCGATAGCGACCTGGACGTCGACGCTTTCCTCGAGGCGTTCGAGCTCAACCCGGAGGCGTTGCCGGACACGGCCGAGGTCCAGGTTCAGGTGGCAAGCTATCCGGAACTGGCCGAGGCGGTGGCTTCGCTCGTTGCTCAGGGCATGGGCTTGTTGGAGACGGCATTGTCGGTGATCGGGGCGAGCGTCCAGATAGATCACCACGGCGAGACGTACAGTCCTTCTGGTTTTGCTGATGCGGTCCTTCGGGGAGAGATCAAAGGGGAGCCGGCATGAGCTTGCCGACGACGCACGTCGTTCGCCTCGACGATTACTTCGACAGCGCCTCGGCTCAGGTTGAGAGCCTGCAGACCTTGGACCCGGACGGCGTTCTCTCGCTCGGCATTGCCAATGGGGCGTCGTTGCGCCAGTCCGAGACCTACGACGAGCTGGCCGTGCTCTCTCGGCTGGTGAACGGGAACGGAACGACCATTCTGAACGAAGGCCGCGCGGGCAACGGGTCCCTGCAAAGCGGCAGCTGGGCAACCGCTGAGGATGGGCGCTACCTCTTGCAGGCCCCGCACATCACCTACCCGCACCATGAGTCGATGGTCGGCGTCACCGGCACGGAAGATGAGCCGAGCATCAACGTCTCCGGCGGCGTCCGGATCCGCGGCGTAACGGCCGGGACCGTTTTCCATAAGCCGGATGTCGTCCAGCTGAGCATCAACGCTGACAGCTCCATTCAGGTAACACGGACATATGGCAAGGAGATTGAAGGGAAAAAGGGAAACTTCATCGTCACGCGCTCCTTCACAACGCGAGCCACGCTGCAGCCCTTCGTGCAGCAGGACCATCTCTGGCACGACATCGGCTTCCGCATCCAATCCTCGACATGGAACATCTGGGTTGACGGCACGATTGTCGCCCAGGAGGAAGTCAAGAAACGCAACGTTCTTGATCCGGGCGACCCGCTCACCGTCGGGAACAATTCGGATGGCACGGATCCGTTGAGCGGCGAGGTCAGCCACATCGTCTACATGGGCGGCACGTCGACGATGCGCTTTATGGATACGGTCAACCCCTCGCAGGGCGTCTGGACGAGCCCGACAATCGACTTGGGGGAGCCCAAGACGTTGCACTACGTGACCAACGGCGGCTACGTCGACCGCGCCCACGACGCCGAGTTGACGGTTGTCGTCAGCGACACTCCCGAGTTCAAGTTCACCCGCTCGGCAACCTTCGATTTGGGGGAGCGCATGGCGCCGCCGAACCGCTTCCCCGACCGCAAGCTCTTCGTGGGGCAAGGGCGCGGCCTCGACTACATCAGGGGCCGCTACACAAGGTATCAGGTCTCGCTCCGGCAGGGCGATTCCAATTTCTCGCCCCAGATCCAGGACGTCGAGGTTACCTTCCGTTCGCGGAATTGAGGGAGGCGATCGCCATGCATGACTTCACCTACGATTCGGACACGACGCTCGGCCGGCTCCGCGAGAAGATCAGCGATACCGACCGCGACGACGCGCTCTTTACGGACACGGAGCTGACCAACATCCTCGCGCAGATGAACGACTCGCTCGACCTTGCCGCGGCCGAAGCGCTCGGCCGGCTCAAGTCGCGCCCCCAGGATCTCGAGCGGATGTTCGCGGCCACGTCGCTCGAGGACTACAGCGAGTGGGTTGACGCGCTTGAGAGCATGATCGAGCAGTTGCGCAGCCAGAACGTCGTGCAGCCGACAACGACGACGTGGAACCGGAAGCGGCGCGACACTTACCAGGAGATCGTCAACCGCAAGTGGTGAGCCGGCCTCTCGTCGGCGAGATCCGGCCGCATGGATCCCCTGCCATCCCTGCATCCCGTCGGGTTCTCTCTCCGTGACCTAGTCGCTCCGCCTACCCTCCCTTTTGACATGCGACAGGTTCGAATATGCAACGCAGAAAGGAGCATCTTATGCTGCGCACGCTGACGATTGCCCTATTGGTTGCCGGGCTGGCGACCTTGCCGACCTTGGCGGCCGAGGACGAGGCGCCTGTTGACGAGCAGATTGCTCAGGCCGATTCGGTCAAGGAGCTACTTAATGTCTGCGGCACAGTCAGTATGCCGAACGTTACGGCATTCAGTTCCGCCGAGATTTGCTTAAACGCTGG
>JAHEOA010000207.1 GCA_018609825.1 Candidatus Bipolaricaulota bacterium
CATGGGACACCTTAGTCCAACCTCCGGAATCATCATGGCTGATGGGCCGGCCGGTCCGCGCGGTCGCATTGAGGGCACGGGGCTCGACGTGTGGGAAGTGATCGCGGTCTATCGTGACTGCGGGTACGACCGCGAGGCCCTTCGACGCCATTTCGACTGGTTGGAACCGTACCAACTGGATGCCGCCCTCGATTACTACGAGCAACACACTGTCGAAATCGACGCTTGGATCGAGCGCAATCAAGCGCTCACGGAATCTGAGCTGCGCGATCGGCATCCCGAACTCCTTTCGGAATAGCCGTCTCTCCTCTCTTTGAGCAACTATGCGACTGTATCTCGACGAGCATCTCGCCCATCTTGCCATTCCGCTCCGCGATCAGGGCTATGACGTGCAATCAACTCAGGATGCGGGGAACACGGGGTTGAACGATGAAGCGCAGTTGGCATATGCCGCGCGCGAAGATCGACATCTCGTCACGTACAATATCCAGGACTTCGCGTTGATCGCGTCGGAATGGATCGACGCTGGTCACCGCTTCCCGACGATTCTGTTCCTGTCGCCATCCATCCCGCAACAAGACGTCGGCGGACAGGTTCGAGCAATGCGGGACCACCTGGTAGGCCGACGGGCTGACGAACCTCAAACAAACACGGTCGAGTTCGTGGCTCGTTCACCGCGCTAGCCCAGCGTTCGCACAGCGGCCTGATAGTCCTGGTTGGAGTCGACGTCGCACTGCGTCCGTCGTTCGTCCTCTGGAAGCGGTAACGCCTCCGCTTCTTGACGTGGGTCTCGAATCAAGTCCCGGGCGCCCGTGTCACCCTTGACCTCCGACAGTTGCTGAAAATACCGCCGCGGAATCGCCGTCGGATGCGCTTTCCGATCATCCACAGTTGGGAAACAGATCCGGTCCGTCCGCAGCGACGTCTCGGCCACGCGGTCGATCACCGCCGACGTCATCAACGGCATGTCGCCAGGCACGAACAACACGCCGCGGGCGCTGTCGGGGAGCGCGTCGATCGCCGTGTGGATCGACGCGCTCAGGCCGTCTCGCCAACGCGCATTGATCAGCAACCGCACGTCGGCATCGTCGATGTGTTCGTCCAGAGCTGCCTGAACGCGCTCGGCCTCGTGCCCGAGCACGACCAACACGGGATCCACGAAACGCCCCCGTTGACAGGCCCGGATCGCGTGGGCCACCAGCGGACGTCCGTTGAGGGGAGTCAACAGCTTGTTGTCGTTCCCATACCGTTGGCTCCGGCCGGCCGCGAGCACGACGGCGGGGAGGCGGGTAGCCGTGTTAATGGATGGGGGCATGGCGTTCGCGGAGGAACCCGGCTTCGCGGCCGCGCCGCACGGCGAGGAGTTCGCTCACAATGCTGAGCGCGATCTCATCCGGCGTTTCCGCGCCGACGTCGAGCCCGATCGGCCCGTGCAGTTTTCCCTTGATCTCGTCGGCGAGTGGCCCGATGTCCGCTTCGAGGTCCGCAAGCAGCTCCTCGGTGCGGTCGCGTGGGCCCATCTGCCCGACGTAGGCGATGTCGCTGGGCAACAGGCGCTTGAGGATCTCCAGATCCTGGAGGTAGTTGTGCGTCATGACCACGGCCGATGTGTCGTCGTCCCACGCCAGCGCCTCGTCGATGTCCGGCGGATGGACGGGCTGGAGCTCATCGGCGGCCGGGAAGCGTTCGGGGGTGAGATAGCTCTCGCGCGGATCGACGATCGTGATGCGAAACCCCAACTGGCTGGCTAGCTTCACGAGCGGGACGGCGTCGAAGCCCGCCCCGAAGACCAGCAGCCGCGGCGGCGGCTCGATCGACTCGGCGTAGATCCGGACGGTGCCATCGGCCAACTCCAGTGTGCCCGTGGCGGTGGGGCCATCGGCCAGCAGCGAGTTGAAGTTGGCCTCCCAGCCGGCCCCGAGCGCGTCGTCGTCGATGGGCGAGCCATCCACCCGGAGGATCGCGTGCCCCACGGGCAGGTTCGGCACGCTGCTGTCGGCCACGAGTGCGAGTTGGCACGGCGTGTCGGCGTGCAGCGCGTCGTAGAGCTGCCGATAGACGCGCGCGTTGCCCCCGTCGGCCGTCAAGGGCTCGATGAGCACGTCGATCGTCCCCCGACAGCCGAGACCCGTGCCCGCGATCTTGTCCATCTCCTCGCGGGTGTCGAGGCTCGTGAGTCGCGGCCTGCCCGTGTCCAAGACGTTCCGTGCGACCGAGACGATTTCGTCCTCCAGACACCCGGCGCTGACGGAGCCGACAGCGTCGTCCGCGTCGATCAGCAGGCGCGCTCCAGGGCGTCGGTACGTCGACCCCGACGTGGCGATCACCGTCGCGAGGGCGGCCGAGCGACCGCTCGTCGTCAGGGCATGAATGCGCTCCAACACGTCGAGCATCTCGCGCATCATGCCATCATTGTAGCACGTTGCCGGTCGGGCGCTCAGCCGAAGGGTGCCCGACGTCACGCGGGAAGGGTTGACGCGGCGGCGATTTCGCCCTAGAGTATGCCTTGAACAGAAAGGGGCGATTACAATGCGTGCCATATGTGAGTACAGCCGCTTCAGCGCACCCTTCCAGCGCGAGAGCATGACGACGTCTCCCCTTTGCACGACCTGTTCGTTTACCTGCCTTGTTATTGTCGGGTCGCGAGACCCGTTTAATCAACGATAAACCGCCGACTTTTCCCTGACACTTGAGCAGAGCCAGCGCCCATGAGCGCTGCGCGATCGCATGAGCACGACGGTTCGCCTTGAACCGACCTCAGTGTACGTGTATGACTGCGAAGGAGATCGCATGGACCCACAGACACCGGACGTGATTCCGCCGGAACGCGAGGAGGCCGCGACGAGCGCCCGCGCCTCGAAGATTCAGCGCCGTTGGGCGATGCGGCCTTTGGGCTATTCCTCGTTGGCGCTGCCGAACGTGGAGATCGAGTTGATCGGGGAGGCCCCCGATCAACGGCAGCGCTCGGTCCGTCGCGGCTGGGCGCGGTTGCGCGATCGGCTGCGTCGACGGGTGAACTCCCTCCTGTAGCGGCTTGGATTGACGGGGTGAACGGCCCGTCGCTAGGATAGCCGCGCTATGAGTACGCTCTTGCGCGGCAGCCAAGCCCAGTCGTTCGTCGAGTCGCTCATCCACGCGAAGACCCAGATCCAGGGGCATCGCATTGTCCTGACGGTCGGGCAGATCGCGCGGTTGAGCGGCTCGGCGGCTTTCGACTTCGGCGGCGGCGAGTTCAGCGACTGCGCCAAGGAACTCCTCCAACCCCACAAGCCCGATCCGGACGACTACGGCTGGTGGACGCTCGATCCGGGCACCTATCTCATCGAGTTCAACGAGGGCCTGGAGCTGCCGAGCGGTCACATGGCCGTCCTGCAGCCGTGGGGCCAGACGGCCGCCAATGGGCTGGCGCATCCGACGCGCGTGCTCAGCGGGCGGCACCGCACGATCTCGGTCCCCGTTACGGCTCGGGACGTGGAGATCCACGTCAAGGAGAATGCACGTCTTTCAGAGCTGCTCGTGATGCAACTGGGCGACTGAGCCGCCCGTTCCATTCGACTTCCCCAGGGAGGGATCGACTTGCCCGATTTGCGCATACTGCTGGCCGTGGCCTTGGTGGCCGTCCTCGGCCTCGTTCTGCTGCAAGGCCCGTCCTTGCTTCCCCATTCGACGACGATGGACGCCTCAAGCGAGCGTGGCCACCACGAGGACGAGCAAGCCCATCATGAGGACGGCCAACAGCAAGAGGCCCACCACGGATCGTCCGATTCGACCGAGGCCGCATCGAGGAGGACGGGCGAGAACGTCCACGTCGTGCGCATGATCAGCACCGACGACGGCGAATACCACTTCGAGCCCCACGTGGTCCGGCTCGATCCTGGCGACACCGTGCGCTGGGAGCTCGAATCGGGCGCGCATACGACGACGGCCTATCACCCGGCCAACGGCGATCGCCCGCGCCGCATTCCGGAGGGCGCGCAGCCGTGGAACTCGGGCTTTCTGACCGAGGACGGGTCGACGACGTTCGAGCGGACGTTCACCGTGGAGGGCGTCTACGACTACTTCTGCATTCCGCACGAGGGCTACGGCATGATCGGCACGCTCGTGGTCGGCGAGCCCGGCAATGGACCGGGCCTCAGCGATCCGTCGGCCAGCCTCCCGGAGACGGCTAGAGCGAAGATTCGCGAGCTGAACGCGACGGTGCAGAGCGGGGCAGGCTCCGACGGCCAGGGTCACGATCAGTGACTCGGGCGCTCCATGGTCGACCCCTCGTTGCCGTGGCCAGGTGCGCGCCGGCGATGGACTGCAAATCTTGAGCTGTCCGTGAGGACGTCAGTCGGGCAGGTGCTCGACGTGATCGCGGCACTCGTTGAACAGGCTCATGACGTGTGCATCGTCGAGCGCGTAGAAGATCGATCGGCCCTCTCGGCGAGTTCGGACCAACCGCATCAGGCGTAGGATTTTGAGATGGTGCGAGACGGCTGACTGGCCCATCGTCAGCATGGCGGCCAAGTCGTGCACGCAGAGTTCGTCCTGGCTGAGCAGATAGAGGATCCGAACGCGGGCCGGGTCGGAAAGGGCTTTGAACGTCTCTGCCATGTCGCGGCCCGTCGCGTCGGGCGGCATCCCGGCCGCCAGTTCATCGGCCCGTTCCGGCGTCACGCAATGGAACTGTTGGATCGTGCTCTTTGCGCTCACGGCTCGCCTCCCATCACGCATTGTAAGTCGATCGTCCCATGGCAGCAACGGGGCTCGGTTGTCGTGCTGGCACGGGCATGTTATAAACGTATGAGCGAACGTTAATATAAAGGATCGAGGAGCGTAGCCATGTCGTCCAGCGCGCCGACCACTGCCATCCCCTGTGCACGCTGCCGTCTGTCGGGAACCCACTTCTGGCTCCATGCGGAGAGCCTCTTTGCTTGGGGGGCCGGGGCGTTTCTGCTATTGGGTCTGGCTTCGCTGGCGCTGTGGGGCGACGCCCCATTATCGAGATCGGGTCAGTCGGACTCGGCCTCAGCACGCTGTTGTTGCTCGGTGCCGTGGCCGTCGGCGGCGTGCCGATCGGGCGTCACGCGCTCGAGTCCGTGATCGAACGCCGGCTCGGCATCAACCTCCTCATGGCCATCGCCATCGTCGGTGCGGTCGCCATCGGCGAGACGATCGAGGCGGCCAGCCTGGCATTCCTCTTTCTGTTGGCGGAGCGCCTGGAGGACTACGCCGTGGAGCGCTCGCACCGATCGCTCCAGGAGCTGATCGAACTGGCGCCCCAGGAAGCACGGGTGCTGACCGAGCACGGCGAAGCGACGCGGCACGTGGAAGCGATTTCCGTTGAGGCGCGCGTTGCCGTTCGGCCCGGCGAGCGCATTCCGCTCGACGGCGTTGTTACGCGCGGACAGTCGAGAGTGGATGAAGCCACTATTACG
>JAHEOA010000208.1 GCA_018609825.1 Candidatus Bipolaricaulota bacterium
GGCCAGCGGACGGCCGAACTCCACCTGGCGCTGGCCGCGCGCCACGACGATCCCGGCTTTGCGCCCGAGCCCATCAATCGCTTTGCGCAGCGCTCCATCTATCAGTCGATCCGCAGCTCCACGCGACGGACGGTCCAGTTGCTCGGCCAGCGGCTCGAGGGCCTGCCGGAGCAACTGCGACCGCAGGCCGAACGGATCTTGGACGCGGAGGACGAGCTTTTGCGTCGCCTCCGCGCGGTGCTCGAGACGCGCATCGAGGCCTGTCGCATCCGCATCCACGGGGATTACCACCTGGGCCAAGTCCTGTTCACGGGCAAGGACTTCGTCATTCTGGACTTCGAGGGCGAGCCGGCCCGGCCCTTGGGGGAACGGCGCCTGAAGCGATCGCCACTGAGGGACGTCGCCGGCATGCTACGCTCGTTCCATTACGCCTCGCACGCGTCGCTGTTCTCGCTTCAGGAGAGCGGCATCCTCCAGCCGGCCGATCGGCCACGCTTGGAGCCGTGGGCCCGCTTTTGGACGCACTGGGTCTGCGTGGCGTTTTTGAAGGCCTATCGCGCCACGGCCGACGCCACCCCGGGCGTGATCCCCAACGACTCCCAGGCGCTGCACACGCTGCTGGACGCTTATCTGTTGGAGAAGGCCGTCTACGAGCTGGGCTACGAGCTGAACAATCGACCCGACTGGGTGCAGATTCCGCTGCAGGGCATTGCGGACCTGTTGACTCACTCGGACGCTCGTGACGTAGATGCCTGAGATCGACGACGGAGATCGCTAAAGTGAACGACATGACCACGCCATCGCAGCGCGCACCGACGACGTCGCCCCTGAGCGACGACGATCTTCACTGGTTCAACGAAGGGACCCACACGGAGCTCTATCATCGGCTGGGGGCGCACATCGTCGCCGACGACGCGGGCGAGGAGGGCGTCCACTTTGCTGTCTGGGCCCCCAACGCCGAGGCGGTCTCCGTGATCGGCCAGTTCAACGATTGGGACCCGACGACGCATCCCTTGCAGGCGCGGGGAGCCTCCGGCATCTGGGAAGGGTTCCTGACCGAAGCCGGCAAGGGCGACGCCTACAAGTACCATATCGCGTCCCGCCACAACGGCTATCGCGTGGACAAGACCGACCCCTATGGCTTCACCCATGAACTCCCGCCCCAGCAGGCCTCGATCGTGTGGGACCTCGATTACGAGTGGAACGATGCGACCTGGATGCGCGAGCGCGGCGGACGCCACGCGCTCGAGGCGCCCCTGTCGATATACGAGGTCCATCTTGGCTCGTGGCTGCGCGTTCCTGAGGACGACAATCGCATGCTGACCTATCGCGACCTCGCTCCGCAATTGGCCGACTACGTCCGCGAGCGCGGCTTCACGCACGTCGAGCTGTTGCCCATCACTGAGCACCCCTTCTACGGCTCCTGGGGCTATCAAGTGACGGGCTACTTCGCGCCCACCCGTCGGTACGGGACGCCGCAGGACTTCATGTACTTCGTGGATTATCTCCACCAGGCCGGGGTCGGGGTCATTCTCGACTGGGTGCCGTCGCATTTCCCGACGGACGAACACGGGCTCGGCTACTTTGATGGGACCCATCTCTATGAGCACGCCGACCCGCGCCAGGGGTATCACCCCGACTGGGACAGCTACATCTTCAACTACGGGCGCAACGAGGTCCGCTCGTTTCTGTTGAGCAGCGCCCACTTCTGGCTGGATCAGTATCACCTCGACGGGCTCCGCGTGGACGCCGTGGCCTCCATGCTCTATCTCGACTACTCCCGCGAGGGCGAGGACTGGGTTCCCAACGAGCACGGCGGCAACGAGGACCTCCACGCCATCTCGTTCCTGCGGCAACTGAACGAGACCATCTATGAGAGATTCCCGGACGTGCAGACGATCGCCGAGGAGTCGACGTCGTGGCCCATGGTGTCCCGCCCGACGTACGTGGGAGGCCTCGGCTTCGGCCTCAAGTGGGACATGGGCTGGATGCACGACACGCTCCAGTATTTCCAACGGGACCCCATCCATCGCCCGTATCATCACGACGACCTGACGTTCCGGATGGTCTACGCCTTCAATGAGAACTTCGTCTTGCCGCTCTCGCATGACGAGGTCGTCCACGGCAAGGGGTCGATCGTCGGCAAGATGCCGGGCGACGCGTGGCAGCAGTTCGCCAACGTTCGTCTGCTCTACGGCACGCTGTTCACCCAGCCGGGCAAGAAGCTGCTGTTCATGGGCGACGAGTTCGCCCAAGGCCGCGAGTGGACCCATTCGGACAGCCTCGACTGGCACCAACTGACCGACCCGCAACATCAAGGCGTTCAACGCTGGGTCGAGCACCTCAACCACGCCTATCGGAGCGAGCCGGCCCTGCACGAGCTGGACTGCCACCCGCGTGGCTTTGCGTGGGTCGCCGCGGACGACGCCGACAACAGCGTGCTGGCCTATCTCCGCAAGGGATCGTCGGAGGCCGATCCGCCGATCCTGGTCGTCGCCAACTGCACGCCCGTGCCGCGCCCCAACTACCGCGTCGGCGTCCCGCAATCCGGGCATTGGGTGGAGATCCTCAACAGCGACGCGCTCGAATACGGCGGCAGCGGACAGGGCAACCTCGGCGGCGTGGAGGCGACGCCGATTCCGTATCACGGTCATCCGCAGTCGCTCAACTTGACGCTTGTGCCGCTCGGGATTCTGCTCCTCAAGCCCAGCAGCTGAGCGACAGCTGCGAGCTGGCGGTGTAAGCCTCCTTACCGACCGGTACGATGGGGGCGCCGTAACGTGACCGGGATCATCTCATCGGGGAGGCCGATATGGACATCGGAGGACTGTTGGAGAAGAAGGGGTTCTGGCCCGTGGTCGGCGGCGGGGTTATCCTGCTCGTCGTCGGCCTGGTGCTCGTCGAGACGCTGGATCCGTTCGAGGCCGAGCCGGCGACGTTCAGCTTGGGGGAGCTGCCCTCAAGCGGGGACAATGAGTTGTTGGGCGACGTCCGGTCGGTCGAGTCCGAAGGGCGCCAGCACGTGTCCACCGGCTCCTCGATCAACTACGCGCAGACGCCGCCGATGTCCGGAACGCACTATGGCCGATCCATTCCGGCTGGCTTCTACACGTCAGAGCAACCGTACGGCGGCCTGGTCCACAGCCTGGAGCACGGCGCGGTCGTCATCTACTATGCGAATGACGTATCGCAATCGACGCGATCGAGGCTGGAACAGTTGGCGAACGGCTATCAGAATCCCTGGGCCGGCGTGCTTGCCGTGCCCCAGCCCGAGTCGTTCAGCGCCCCTCTCGTGCTCACCGCCTGGCAAGCTCGGCTCGACCTGCAAAGCTACGATGCCGACGTGGTCGAGGCGTTCCTTGCGGAGTATCTGGGCCGGGGACCGGAAAATCCGATCCGCTAGCGGGGGCGAGGGGGCATCGAGAGGTGGGAGGGATGACGGGAATTGAACCCGCAGCCTTCGCCTCCACAGGGCGACGCTCTGTCCATTGAGCTACATCCCTCACGCTCGGGGGAATCTTACCATAGGGTCTCTGCGGGGGCAACTGAGCGTGACGCGGGGTGCGTTCGTTGACGTGGCACGCCCGGCAGGGCTCGAACCTGCAACCTGCGGCTTAGAAGGCCGCTGCTCTTCCGTTGAGCTACGGGCGCCTGGGCGATCCATTCTAACGGCGACCTCGCAGAGCGTCAAGACATGTGTCGCTGCCCTTGCCGATGTCCGGCACGCGCGATTTGGGTTCCGGGCCTATGGCGAGTAGAGTGGGGGACGCGTCCGCGTTGGAGGATGACCGCCGTGAGCATGGAGACGCCGCAAGACGAGCGACTGTTTGACGAATACCGAGGCGACAAGATGGCGCTGCGCTTGACCCAGCATCGCCTGATCGTCGAGGGACCGTCGCCCAAGCTCCTGGGCGGGCGAAGCTCACAGACGGCGCTGTTCCTGAACGACCTCGACGCCATCGAGCGCGACGTTGAGGGCCACGACGGACTGGCGGTGTTGGCGCTCGGCGTCTTCTCGCTGTCGTGGCTCTCCGAGGGCGGTCGGCTGCCGCTGCTCGTCATTGCGTTGGCGCTGATCGTGGCCTACATGATGACCCGCCGCTCCAGCGTCGTCTTCCATGCGGGGGCCGCGCGCGCCACGGTGGAATACTCCGGCGAACAGGACCCCGAGCTCGAACGGTTTATCAGCTCCGTGGAGCAGATGCGGGCGCGGCAACCCTAGCGGGTCGTTCGCCCGGCTGCCTGAACCGATAAGTGGCCCTGATTGTCCGGTGTTGAACCGCCGAACTGCATGGTTATCATGGGGGTGCGAAGGGAGTTATCATGGATCCAGAGAAGCTTGATGAAGTCATCGAATCGCTGAAGGAAGGCACGGCACAGCGCCTCGAATACAGCGACGTCCACCCGCTCGTCTCCTCCGCGCTGAGCGAGCGGGCCTTGGAAGCCGCTCGTTCCGCATTTGAAAACGCGCAAGACGTCGACGAAGAGAGCCTGGCCCAACTGATCAGCGTCTACGTGGCCGGCTACTCGCAGGGCTGGCTCGACCTCAGCCAGGTCCACACGTCGGAGAACTGACGCCGAGGGCTGGTCCAGACTCGGCCTCCTCCGGCCGATAATCCCGTGGATCTGTGCACGCTCGGTAGGTCGATTCGTCAATCGGAGTCCAGTCGACGCGATCGATCCCTCGCGTATGGGGTGACGACGAACTCCGCGGGAAGGCCGAGGCAAGGTGAATCCAACGCCCCTGCTCCTTCCCGATCGTCGTGATCTCCTCGGTTGCCTCGTTAAGATCCTGGTCTTGGCTGAAGATGAGGGCCACGTCGTACGCTTGCCGATGGGCCATGCGGATGAGGTCAATGGCGATCCGTACGTCAATGCCCTTCTCTTTCGGGACACCCTGACGATAAGGAAGGGGCGGCGATAGACCTCGATGCCGTCCCGGGTTATCGCGAGCAGCTTCTTCGACCGGAAGGCATTCCCGAACTGATCGTCGCCGGCTTGGGGAATCCCCGAGTAGAAGCGGATTTGTTTGAGGCGCCACCCCTCGGCATCGCAGACCGCCTGGGAGAGCTTGCGGACGTCATAACTCGGATAGGAGATGCCGAAGGCTTCCTTGGCGGCATGGAAAAGGGTTTGCCCGTCAATGAACGTGACCGCTTGGCGCTGGTCAGGAGTTCGATCGGAAGCCGATGACCCACGCAACATGCGGAAAAAGTTAACCCCGCTGGGACCCGCAAGGCAAGTCCAGCGGGGAGCAAGTCCCGTACGTAAGGTTTTCCAGGTCTGGCCGGATATGTCAACGCTGGGAGTCCGTGGAGCGGATGACGGGAATCGAACCCGCAGCCTTCGGCTTGGAAGGCCGACGCTCTACCATTGAGCTACATCCGCACAAGTTCCGATGACGGATACACCCGCAAGCCGCGGACGCCAGGCCACCCCTGTCCGTGGACTTGCGTGTCCGCACGTGTGATCGCGGTGGTCGGAGAGGCCGGATTCGAACCGGCGACCTCGGCGTCCCGAACGCCGCGCGCTAGCCAGGCTGCGCCACTCTCCGAGGGACGAACGTCGGGCGCATTGTAGCCCCGACGTTCCCTGGTTTCAAGACGTTTTACTGACCGCCATAGCGCGTCGATGCCCGTTTGAGCGGGACGACTTCGATCGAGCATGGACGCTCGGATCGAGGCCGCAGCCTCCCGTCAACGGGAGACGATGACCAGGCTCTCCACCGGGCCGCTCGGCGTATTCGACAGCACTCGCAGGGCGACCAAGGGCTCATCCCCCAAGTTTTCCACGGCCCGGTTCCAGTCCTGGACGGTCTCGATGGGCGTCTCGTTGACCTCCAGGATCACCTGGCGCTGTTGGAGCCCGTCGGTCAACGCCGCCGGACTGCCCGACTCGATGTGAGCGATGACCATGCCCTTCGTCGTCTGGAGGCCGAGCTGTTCGGCGATTTCGGGCGAGTTCGGCTGCACGGTCAGGCCGAGCGCCGAGGCCGGGTCGGCCTGTTGCTCGGGCTCTTGGCGCGGCGACGGCTGGTCTTGTGAGCGCTGCGACAGCTCGTCGCTCGACGGGCGCGTGCCCAGCGTCAGCTCGACCGTCATCTCCTGGCCGTCGCGCAGGATCGTCAGCTGGACGGTCTCGCCGGGTGAGCGGTACTGGATCGCGTTCTGCAGGTCCTCCACGCGCTTCGTGCGCTGCCCGTCGACGCGGCGGATGATGTCCTCGCTCTGCAGGACGCCGTCGGCGGGCGAGCCCTGGATGGGGCTCTGCACCAGCACGCCGCTGTGGGGCTCCACGTCGAAGTAGCGGGCGTACTGCGGCGACAGGTCGGCGATGTAGACGCCGAGCCAGGCGCGGGTGACTTGGCCCTCGTTGACAAGCTGATCGAGGACCTTCTTCACGGGATCGATGGGCACGGCGAAGCCGATCCCCAACGATCCTTGCGAGCCGTTGCTGAGAATGGCCGTGTTGATCCCGACGACGCGGCCTTTGGCGTCCACGAGCGGGCCGCCGGAGTTGCCGGGGTTGATCGCCGCGTCGGTCTGGATCATGTCGGTCATCTGACCGGAGCTGTTCGGGCGCGGCACGTCGCGGCCCAGCGAGCTGACGATGCCCGCGGTGACGCTGTGGTTGAGGCCGAAGGGATTGCCGATGGCGGTGACCCAGTCGCCGACCTCCAGCGAGCCGGAGTCGCCCATCTCGGCCACGCTGGCACGGTCCAAGTCGGGATGGTCGGCTTGGGGCTTGAGCACGGCGAGGTCGAGCCGCGGGTCGCTGCCGATCGTCTCGGCCGGTATCGTGGCGCCGTTCGGCAGGCTCAGCCGGATGCTCGCGGCGCCTTGGACGACGTGGTGATTGGTCAACACGAACCGCTCGCCCTGGTAGTCGATGAAGAAGCCGGAGCCGAGCGAGCGCTGCGGCGGCAGTTGCCGCTGCGGGTTCTCCGGCCGCTGTTGCTGCGGGTTCTCCGGCTGCTGGAAGGGCCAGAAGCGTCGCAGGAACTCCTCATCGAGCATGCCGCCCGACCTTCGTTCCTTCGTGACGTCGATGCGGACGACCGACGGGGCGATGTGGTTGATGGCCTGCTTGGTGGCGCGCTGGCCCGCGGCCGCGACAAGCGAGTTGAGCTGGTCCTTGGACAGCGAGCGCAGGATGGCGTCGGCCTCGATCTCGTCGCTCGGGGACTGGGCGCGGGCGCTCGCCACGCTCGCGGGCTCGACGGGCCCGCTGGCGTCCTCGGCGTTGCCGTCTTCGTTGGCGGTGTCGCCCGATTCCTTCGGCGCCATCTGTTGGCTTTCGGTCTGGGAGCTGGTCGCCTCGGATTGGGGCATCGCGTCGGTCGGTCCCAACGGGGTCACGGCCCAGGCCAGGCCGACCGCGAGCGCGACGAGCGCGAGCGTGGGCCAGAGCATCCATCGTCTCATAAAGACGTCCCTCCTTCGGAATATCGCTGATGAGGCCGGCTGTGTCGCGTCAGGTCACCCGGCATTATAACGAGGACTGCGACCCTGCCGACACATCGGGTGTTGCACGGGCGGTTTGTCCATTGGGATGCGGATCAGCGCGGACAGAACACGCCTTGATCCCGATCCGGACGCGGGGTACACTGAACCTCCGTCGGGACGTGGCGCAGCCTGGTAGCGCGCTGCCATGGGGAGGCAGAGGCCGCCGGTTCAAATCCGGCCGTCCCGACCACCCGCACCAGATTGACAGATCGGACCCACAAGGAGGGACGAGCCCGTCATGGCGAAGCTGACGTTCATCGGCCATGCGACCGTCGAGATTGAAAGCGGCGAGGCGTCCGTGCTGATTGACCCGTTCATCAGCGACAATCCCGTCGCCACACACAGCGTTGACGACTTTGCGCCCGATGCCGTTCTCTTGACTCACGGCCACTTCGACCACATTCCCGATGCGGTCCCCTTGGCCAAACGGCACAACTGCCCCATCGTGGCGCCGGTCGAGCTGGCCAGCTACTGCGAGACCCAAGGCGCCCCCGAGACCGTCGGGATGAACACGGGCGGCGTGACGTCGTTCGAGTTCGGCACGGTCATGTTCACGCCCGCGTTCCACAGCTCCAGCTACGACGGCCAGTACATGGGCCAGCCCTGCGGCATCGTCCTGACCACCCCCGAGGGCCAGACGATCTACCATGCCGGGGACACGGCGCTGTTCAGCGACATGCGGCTGATCGGGGAGCAGGGCATCGACGTGGCGCTGTTGCCCATCGGCAGCCACTTCACCATGGACCCGAAGGCGGCGGCCCGGGCCGCGGAGTTCATCGAGCCCAGCTACGTCGTGCCCATCCACTACAACACGTTCCCGCCGATCGAGCAGAACGCCGAGGCCTACAAGAAGGTCGTCGAGGGACGGACGTCCGCCGAGGTCATCGTCCTGGCCCCGGGCGAGTCTCATGCGTTCTGAATGTCGCCGTTCAACCTCCCGGTAAGTGACCGCTGTCGGGGTTGGGCATCCGCGAACGCAACGCTACGATCATGGTGCAGGAGCAGCCTGCTGGCGGTCGAGCCGATCACAGACTGAAAAGGTCCGGTTTTAGCCCCTGCGTGGGCAACGCCTGCCTTCTGTGATGCGCCCGGCTGCTGAGGCCACCGACGACCGAGATTCGATCATCCGACGAAGGGGGATAGCATGGCGCAACGCGCTCCGACTCAAGCGGCGGATTTCCCGGCCGAAACGGTCGAGTTCTTCAACGACGACGAGCTGCGCATCCGCTGTTTTCTGGACAAATACGCCCTACGGGATCTGGACGGCACGATTCTGGAACAGACGCCGCCCGAGATGTGGCAGCGCATCGCGCGCGAGATGGCCTCGGTGGAGCCGACTGAGGACAAGCAGCGCGAGTGGCGGGAGAAGTTCAACTGGCTCTTGGAGGACTTCCGGTTCGTGCCGGGCGGGCGGATCATGTTCGGGGCCGGCCAGCCGCGCCAGGCGACGTTGCTCAACTGCTATGTGATCCCCATCGAAGCCGACTCGCTCGAGGAGATCTTCGAGTGGTGCAAGAAGGCCGGGCGAACCTACAGCTACGGCGGCGGCGTCGGCACCGACATCTCCGCGCTGCGACCCAAGGGCGCGCCGGTCAACAACGCGGCGATCTACTCCACGGGCTCGGTCTCGTTCATGGACCTGTTCTCGCTGACCACGGGCACCATCGGCCAGGCGGGCCGACGCGGCGCGCTCATGCTGACGATCAGCTCCGATCACCCGGATCTGCTGGACTTCATCGACGTCAAGAACGACTCGGAGCGCCAGAAGGTCCAGTTCGCCAACATCAGCGTCCGGATCACGGGCGAGTTCATGCGGGCGGTCCGCAACGACGAGGCGTACACGCTGACGTTCGACAGCGACGTCACGGGCCCCGTGGAACGCACGGTCCATGCCCGCGAGGCCTGGGAGAAGCTGATCGCCAGCGCGCACGGCAGCGCCGAACCGGGGCTCATCTTCTGGGACAACGTCAAGCAGGAGTCGACCACCGAGTACAACGGCATGGGCGTGATCACGACCAACCCGTGCTCGGAGATTCCGCTGGAGCCCTACGGCTGCTGCTGCCTGGGGAACATCAACCTGGCTCAATTCGTGGACAACGCGTTCGACGACGAGGCGGAGGTTGACTGGGAGGGCCTGGAGCGCGCGGCCCGTTATGCGACCCGGTTCCTGGACAACGTCCTGGATTACAACGCCGACAAGCACCCGCTCCAGGAGCAGAAGGACGCCTCGCTCTACTCGCGCCGCATCGGCGTCGGCTTTACGGGCTTCGGCGACATGCTGATCAAGCTCGGTTACAAGTACGACTCCGACGCGGCCGTCGAGTTCACCGACAGGCTGTTCAGCGAGGTCAAACACCTCGTCTACGACGAAAGCGCCGAGTTGGCTCAAGAGAAGGAGCCTTTCCCCGCGTTCGATGCGGACAAACACATGGACAGCGCCTTCGTCCAACGCCTCAGCGACGAGATGCGCGCCAAGATCCAGACGAACGGGCTCCGCAACGCGGCGCTGCTGACGGTCCCGCCCGTCGGGTCGGGCTCGGTCCTGGCCGGGTGCACCTCGGGCGTGGAGCCGATCTTCGCGCTCAAGTACGTCCGCAAGAGCAAGTCGCTCTCGGGCGAGTCCTTCAACGTCCTGCACCCGCTCGTGCGCGACTACGCCCGCCACCAGGGCCTCGACAACGCTCACGAGCCGGATGAAGTGTTGGAGCGACTGCCCGACACGTTCGTGACCGCCCACGACATCGACCCCTTCTTCCGCGTCAAGATGCAGGGAACCATCCAAGCTCACATCGACCATGCGATTTCCTCAACGGTCAACCTTCGGGAGGACATCTCCGTCGAGGAAGTCGATCGCATCTATCGCTACGGCCACGAGCTGGGCTGCAAGGGCATTACCGTCTATCGCGAGGGCTCCCGCGAGGGGATTCTGCTCACCGAGGAGAAGGCCGCGTCCGAGGAGACCGAGGCGAAGCGGGCGTCGCGTGCGCCGCGGCCGCGCCCGAAGGTCGTCAAAGGGAAGACCTTCCGCATGCACACCGAGATGGGCAACCTCTACGTGACCATCAACGAGGACGAAAAGGGCATGGTGGAGGTCTTTGCCAACCTCGGCAAGTCCGGCAGCACCGCGATGGCGTTCACCGAGGCCATTACGCGACTGATCTCGCTCGCGCTGCGCTCGGGCGTCAAGCCGACCGCCATTATGGACGAGCTCAGCCTCATCCGCGGGCTGCGCCCCATGGTCCAGGAGGACGGCACGGTCGTCGTGTCGGTCCCCGACGCGATCGCCAAGGCCATGGAGGAATACATGCAGGGCGGGGTGCAGCTCTCGCTGTTGGAGAACATGGAACAGCCTCAACGGCGCGCGCAGCAGAACATCGGCGAGTCCGCCGGCACGAACGGCTTCGAGAAGACCCGCCAGGCGGAACTGTGCCCGAGCTGCGGCGGGCTGCTGATGTTCACCAACGGCTGTTATCTCTGCCAGGACTGTGGCTTCAGCGAGTGCGATTGATCGTCGGGGGAACCGAGCGGAGGCGGATCGTCATTCCGTGAGCTGATCATCCCCATTGGCGCCCCGACCCGCCGCCGATGGCGACCTCTCTCCCCCAACGGATTGAAGGCGCCCC
>JAHEOA010000209.1 GCA_018609825.1 Candidatus Bipolaricaulota bacterium
ACAGCCGCACGAACTCCCGCTTCTGCTGATCCGTCATGTCCTCGAGCGGGCGGGGCAGGTCGGGCGCGGCCCACGACGACTCCTCGTCCAGTTCGTAGGACGAGGGGTTCGGCGGCACGACGCCGTCCATCGTGAACGAATCCACGGTGGCGTCGGTCGACCCGAACTTGGCGTTGAACCACGCCTCGGCCCGCTCGACGTCCCAGCCGTCAAGGACATGGAAGACGAAGCTCTGCACCGTCCGCGTCGCGCCCGCTTCGCCGGACACCTGGTTCTGCGTCTGCAGCTCGATCGGGTTGCTCAGCGCGTTGATCGGCGTCCCGACGATCGCCTGGACGCCGTCGAGCATGGGAATGAACAGGTCGACGCCCGCGATCTTCACCGACTCCCGATCGAGGTGGATCACCTCGAAAGTGTTGGCGTCGAACGCCTGGATCGGCTCGACGTTGACGAAGATCGGCCCGACCTCCTCGTCGAGCAGATGCACGCCGAGCACCTCGGCATCCCAGCGCATCACGCGGAAATAGCGGTCGGCCCGGCCCAACCTGGATGGTCGAATCTGAGACAGCGCCTCGTCGAGGCTGTCTCCCATGGCTTGTCCTCCTTTCGCTAAGTCGGGATCGAAACCCCGACGCCCCTCCGCGCGCCCCGCGGCGAACGAATCCGCCGAGCGGGCGATCGCGAGGGCTCGCACCGCAGCCGAACAGTCGTCGCGCGACCACTCGGACGCGTCCTTGCTGAGCAGGGAAGCGGTCTGCGGCTCCGGCGACGGCAGCGCTCGGCGTAACCGGTTACGCAGATCGGCTCGGTCCAGCCGGTCGAGAGCGCGATCGACGTCGAGGCTGGTCGCCGCCGCGTCCTGGATGCCGCGCAGGTCGGGCACGGCATGGGCATCCCCGTTGTCGAGGTGCGCTCGACACATCTCGCCGCATCGCCCCTTCTCGACGATCGCCAGGTGGTTCAGCCGGGGAACAACTTGGCGAAAGTCGTAGGGAACGCCGTCGTAGACGCCCTCCTCGCGGATCAAGCCGTTCCACAGTCCGGTCGAGACCTCGGCCTTTCCGTCGTAGACCTTGCGGATGAGCTCCGGCTGATAGATCGACATGATCGCCCGAATGCGATCGTCGAATACCTCGTGCTCGTCGAAGAGCTGACCGCACGTATAGTCGGAGAGGTTCTGCTCGGTAATCAAGCCGGGATGGTTTTCGGTGACCGGCCGACCGTTCAACGACGAGAGAAAGCGATCCGTGGCGAAGTCCTCCGGCGCCTTCAACTCCCAGTAGACGTTGCCGTCGTCGTGCCGGTAGGGCAACGGGCCGAAGCGCATGATGTCGGTCGGAACGATCAGCACCTCACGACCGTTCTGTCGCTCCGTCTCGGCGTCCTCGACGACGAAACGGCCGTGGTCGTATCGCCCCGCGTAGAACTGGGGCGTCGGATGCGTATGCGGCGCAGTCGTTGTTGAGGTCATGCGATTCGCCCTGCCTCGGTTCCCGTATACCAGATTCGTCGCTCCGAAGCAGGAGGACAGGGAGCGAGACGGGGAAGTTACCGAAAGTTATCGACAGATAGGGGCGGACGTCTGGCTTGCGCGCTCGCCGGAGCTTGCGCTGACCCCGCACGTCGGGCGAGCCCGCGAGGTCAGGCGTCGCTTCCGTCGAGGTGGCGGATGAAGCGGAGCACGTTGTGGCCGCTGAAGCGCCAGTCGCGGCCGACCTTCTTGCCGGGGAGCTGGCCCGTCTTGGCAAGGCTGCGGATGCTCTGATTGGAGTCCTTACGCAGGATCTGGCGCACCTCGGGAACCGTGTAGACCTTCCCCAGCTCGAAGCCCCACTCCTGAGCCTTGCGGACGTCCTCGTCGTTCCACAGCACCGAACTCATTGCGGATCACCTGCCCCGCCCGGCGTGTCACCGGCGGCGAGATCTTCCAAGTCGCGCTGGATCGGCCGCGACATGCAGCGGCACAGGATCGGCATGCCCGGGAACTCACCGCCGAGCCCCTGCTCCAGATCGAACTCCTGACCGTGCCGATTCCAGTGAGACGGCGTCGCCCGAGGATACATGCCGCCGGGGTTGCCGCGGACGCGGCGGTCGAACATGGAGCGCCACTCGGCTCGGCGAAGGCCGTTGCGCTGCTGCTGGGCGCGCTGCATCTCGCCGAGCGCCGATCCGGTCTGGTCGCGAGCGATGCGCGTCGCCCGCTGACGCGATACGCGCGTCTCGTCTTCGAGGTCGGTGGCGATGTCGCTCGTCGCCCGTCCCTCATTGACGCCGTCAAGGATCGTGCGCTGGACGTTGCCGTGGAACTCGTCGGGGAGGGATTCGATAAGGCCGACTGTCTGCGTTACCCGGGCACGCACCGCGCGGTCGAGTTCGTCGTTGGCTTGCAGCGGGGTCAACCCGGCCACCTCGAACTCCCGCCGCCCCTTCTGGCGCACGAACTTGCGAATGCGCTCGAAAACCTGCTGAACCGCATTGGGCGCGGCCTCGGCCCTGACGCGCTCCCGGCCCTTCTCGCGAAACTGTTGCAGGATCTCGACGATCCGATCCATCTCGTCGTCGAACGTCGCGTCGGCCGCGTCGAGCGCGTTGAGGCGCTGGCGGCGCCGGTTGATCGTCTCGATTTCCGAGCGGATCGACGGCCAAGTCTGGTGCCACAGCTCGATCATCGCCTCCACGCCCGAGCGGATGCGGTTCCGCAGGTCGCGGGAGATGCCGTCGGGGAACGGCGTGTCGGGCACACGGTTCGGCTGATCGGGCGTCAGCTCGACGTCGCGCTCCAGCTCGGCCCGAATCTCCTCGGCTGTGATCGGCTCGCTAGCCATCGACGCGCTCGAGCTTCAGCTCGCACCCCTGGGGAAGCTGGGAACGACCGAAGGTCGAGACCCCCTCTTCGACCGACCGGAAGTATTCTTCGGCGAAGAACTCGCTCAAAATACAGAGAACCTCGCGCATATCGGATGCGGAGATCGTGCCCGAGACGTTGTACCGGACCGGCTGCTCCGGCTTACGCGTCGTCATGATCCGCCTCGTCGCGATCGAACGTGGGTCGCAGGTTCTCCCTCGCCTTCTTGCGCACCTCGTCCGCCTCGTCGGCTGTGAGCTTGCGGCCGAGCCTGCGCTCCAGGTCTCGCACGGCTTCGTCCTGAGACAACGTCTGCTGCTGGTCGGACCGATCCTGTTCGGCCATCGTGTCCTCCTCAGTTCAAGCTGATCCACGGCTGGGACTGAGCCGTCGACGCCACCTCGGCGCTGACGAAGCGGGCGTCGAGCGGCGCGATCCACGTCAGCTCGCCGAGCCCGCCGTCGTCGCGGAACGGAGCTACGCCGATCCGCTCGTCCTCGTCGGGTCGACCATAGATACAACAGACCCCGGGATCAACGTCAGCCGACCCGTCGGAGCTGTTCGAGAGGTCGACCTCCAGAACGAGCAGGTACTCGTCGACCTCCCCGTTGCCCACGACGTGCGAGACCCACTGTGGAAGCTGCGGCGACGTCGCGATAGATCGAAGAACGGGAATGGTCGCCTGCCAGTTGGGCTGTCGCGCGTCGTCGAGCCACTTCCACACCGTCAGCGTCGGACAGAACCCCTGCGCCTCCGCCGCCGACGCCCATATCGAGTCGAGCACGAAGGCAGCCGCGTCCGTTAAGGACGGCCGCGCGCCCTCGCCGTACGCCCTCAACATATCCCTTAGACTGTCAATCCGTGACATGGCTCCACCCTTTCGCTATGCCGCGAGCGGGAACGGGGTGACGGACGAGAGGGACCCAACGTTCACACAAGGAAGTTCGGACACCTGCCTTGTTAGAGAGATTCGAGCCCGTTCCCGCTGGCGACAATCCGATCAACCGCCTTCGGCGTGCGATCCGTGGTCGACGAACATGACCAACGCGAACGCCATGTAGAGTCCCAGCTCAACGTCGAAGCGCGTCCCGAAGCCGAACCCCTTGGAGGGCGCCAGGTTGACCAGCGTCAGCTCTGCCAGGTGTCGCCAGTCCTCAGGTTGCGGCCGCTTCACTCGCACCGTCATGCTAGTAGCGTTCGGCCGATCGCTGAACTCGACGTACCGACGCGGGAACTCGGCCTTGATCCACTCGCCCGCCCGGCGCTTCCGCTCGGCCAGCTCGCGACGGCACGCGTCACAGTCGAGGTCGAGCAGCGTCGTCGCCGCCTCGGCATGGTCGAGGGTATCTTCAAACATGCTTCTCCTCCCGCTCGCGCCCCGGGGGCGGGAACTTGGCATCCATGATGTTGCGGACCAGCGCAAGCGCCGACTTCAACTGGGGCATCCGATCGCCGAGCTGCTCTGTCTGCTCCTCTAACGCGATCCGGACCTGCCACCACTGATCTTCGGCACAGCGCTCGAACGCCCGCTTGACGAGCGCGTAGTCGGCATCGTCGAGGTGGTCGAGCGCGGTGTAGGGCATCTGCCCGAGGTACGCTTCGGCGTCGAACTCGTCATGCGCCTGCTGCGGCATTACGCTCCCCCCTCATCGTCCGCTTCACGGCTCACCCGAGAGCCCCGAATCCGCTGGCGTTCAGCGCGATAGACCTCCCGCGCCGCCGCGTCCAGCTCCGGGTCGGCCTCGCGCTCCGCGACCTGGCGAAATGCCTCCCACGCTTCCTTGAACTCGGCAGCCTTGGCGGCCAGACGCTTCCCGGCCTCCAGTCGACCGCTCGCCCGGCTCCAGGCGCCAGGGTGTAGGATCGGTGCCAGCGTCTCGTCGCGCTCGCTGGCTCGCACGTAATCGCGAAGCTCGTCCGCCTCGGGGAGCAACCCGCCCGCAACGTCCAGCGAAGCAATCACGTTCAACTCAGCGTCCTTCATTGAGCCACCTGCCCGACGGCTCGGGCGACAACCACTTTGACCCTCACGGGCTCCCCGTCAGGCCCGACCAGTTGATCGGCCCCCTTAACGCCGGTCGCAGCTTCCGTCATCTGCGGATCGTTGACGAGATGGCTGTACGCCTCGTGGAAAGCGCCCCTGAGATCAAGTCCGAGTTCGTCGACCGGATCGGCCGTCTGGTACGTCTTCTCGAAGACATCCGGCTTGCAAGGGTAGACCTCGCCGTTGACACCTTGGATGATCATGTCTCCCGGAGAAGCCTTCATTTCCCCTTCATCGGTTTCCACCCAGAGAGGAACGTCACTATCAGGCAGCCCATGAGTATTGCGCTGTGGGTACTCTCTATAAGAATTGACAAGCACATGAGCTGACTGTCGTATCCACTCAGGCAGTTCCGGCCACTGCATCGGGTTCCCACTCCAGCGCTCTGCGTCGATGACGACCGGCTTCTTGACGTACTTCGCCACAACTCAGCCCTCCTCGGCCAACTTGTCGACCTTCGCCCGCACGCCGTCCCACGTCCGCGGCGTTCCAAACTCGACCGCCCGGTCATCGACGTACGCCACAGCGGGTAGCTTGCGGTTCGTGACGCCGATCGTGTCGCCTTCGTTCCAGAACAGCGTCGACTCGGGAATCAACTTGACGCTGAGCGGAATCCCATCTTCGGCAAACCGCTCGATCAGCCAATCATAAACTTGAACTGGCTTGCGCGTCGTGTGGACGTAGACCGCGTATCCGTCCTCGAGCAACTCTTGCATAAAGGCCAGCGCGCCGGGAACTGGCGGGTCGTAGATCGACCCGTCCCGCCAGCCTTGCGAGTAGCGATGGATCACGCCGTCGAAGTCGACGGCGACCGCCGGGCGCTCGGCGCTCACGATAGCTCCCTCTCCAGCCTCACGTCACCTGACATCGAGATCATCCTTTTCCCACATAAGCTGATATTTTTCCAAGGTGTCTACTTCCCCCTTCCTTATGCGGAACCGGTGCCGACCCGCTCGGCCCACTTGACGATCTTCTGTTGCGCGTCGGGGCTGAGATCCTGGACGATCCGCCCCAGCAGCGCGTCGAGCATCTCCGGCTGGGACTCGGCGGGCACCTGTTCGATCATCTCGGACAGCGCCTCGTCGACGGTTCCCGACGAGAGCCGCTCGCCCCAGATGCTCTCCATGACCGACAGGTACTCGTCCTGGCCGATGCCCGCTGCCTCAAACGCCGCCGTAATCGCCGTCGTCTTGCGGCTGAGGGCCGTGGCGTGGTTCGACTCGATCTCGGCCCGTTCCTGCTCGGTCATCTGCCGAATAGCGTTGAACTCCAACTGCCAGCTGACGTCGTCAATCGAGCCGAAGCCCTGCGCGGCCTCGTCCCCGCTGTTAATCAGCGCGGCGAGGATGAGCGTGTAGACCCACTCGACTTCCTTGCGCAGCACGTCCTCCTGGAAGCCGTGGAGCACGTCGTGGAAGCGCATGGTATCCTCCTCGCTCGACGTCAACTCGCCCGCCGCGCTGCCGTAGATCAGGTGCTTGCCCATCTCCAAGCTGCCCGACGTCACGTCGCGGACGAACTCCAACAGGGGCGTGATGTTCCCGAGCGAACCCGCCATGCTCAGCACGTCCAGCTCCTCGTCCGAGCTTTTCAACCAGATGTTGAGGTAGGAGAGGTCCTGCTGGATCTTCTCGCGAGCAGCGCGGACCGTCTCGGGGTCCTCGCTCTGCATCTGCCGGTAGAAGTCGTCGCTCGTAAAGACGATGAGGACGAGCCGATAGAACAGCAGCTCGATCGAGGACTGCGCGATGTTGTTGAGCCGGTAGATCGGCCAGAGCCGCTCGTGGACCGAGGCGCCCCACGGCTTGTTGAAGGGGTCCTCCTCGGACTGGACGTGGATGATGCGGCTCAGGTCGACGGAGCGGCCGCGCTTCTGCTTCTGTTCCGCCTCCGTCAGCGGAACGAGGTCGAGGCGGACCAGCTGCTTGAACGTCTCGCTCCACGGATCCTCGTCCTGCTCGCCGCCTTGAACGTTCTTGCCGTCGAACACGTTGATGTAGTCGAGGCTCTGCACCGCGTTGAGGTCGACCTTGTCCGCGAGCGACAGGTCCGTGTTGCCCTCGTCCAAGCCGATCGCCCCGAAGCCGTCGCCGTGATCCAGCGCGATCTGGATCGCGTGCCGGAACGTCGAGCGCAGATCCACCTTCTGCCGCCGCCCGTACTGCTCGGCCGCGACGGCCAGCGGGTGCTCGGGATCGCCCTCGACCCGGAGCGACACCCAAGAGCGAGTCGCCTCGCGAGCGAACCGCTTGACGTAGTTGTGCGCGAGCCAGTTGTGTCGCGACAACTCGTCGCGCTTCTCCCACGAGAGTTGCCCCTGCGGCTTGAACGTCAGCTGCGAGACGGGATCGTGCTCGCCGCCCTTCGCCGACTGGACCGCCGTGAACGTCCCGAAGTCGAACGACCCGAACAGCTCGGCCAGCTGATCGCGCACCTCGCGCCTCGCCGCGTCGAGTTCCGTCTCGTGGTCGCCGTTGACGTGCTCCGCCTGCCCCGTCGATTCGTCAGCCATCGCTACCCTCCTCGTAGCCCCGATAACCCATCATAAGATGCGATCCGACCCGTAGAGCAAGCCCATCATCGACCCCCGCCGCTGCCCTTCGGTCTGATACGCGTAGACGGCCAGCGCGAGCGACCAGAAGGAGTCGCCGTGCCCCAGTTCGGTCTCCTCGGCTTGCAGGAGGTTGTTGACCTGGAGGATGTTCTTCTGCTGCCGCTCGTCGGGAAGCAGCGTGAGCGTCCCGCGCTCGAGCCGCGTGTTGAGCATCCCGGCGATCGTCGACTTCGTCTGGCCGCTCAGATAGACCTCCGCGAACCCGTCCGGTAGCTCGTCCATATCCTGCAAGGCTTGGAGATCGCCGTGCGTGCTGTCGTAGTAGATCGAGCCGACGCGATGCCGCTTCCCGAGCTTGGCGATCTCCGAGAGCTGATCCTGATAGAGCGTGCCCGGCTCCATCCAGATGGAGGCAATCTGGATCAGGTGGGGATCGCGCTCCCCCGCTCGCTCGAGCGGCTGGACCACCGCAAAGTGGCTCGGGTGGCGCTTGCGCGCCGGATCGTAGCCGCCGTAAGCCGCCGTCTGCAAGATCGCCATCGCCGCGTCGCGCTCGGTCGACGCCCGCTCGAAGTCGGGGTGCAGCCGATAGGTGACGATCCGGTTTGCCGTGCGAACCTCGTGATCTTGCAGAAGGCTCATGCGCCGTCGCTCCAGTCGATCGTGCCGACCGCTTCGCTCAGCACGCTCGGGTCGACGTAAGAGTCCATCGGCGCCACGGGTTCCAGCAGGTACTCGCTGCGGAAAGCGTCCTCCTGAATCTCGCGGCGCTTCTTCGCCAGCGCCCGCTCCGGCCACTGCTGGGGCCACGTCGGATGCCCCTCGGCGTCGATCGCCGGGAGGTAGTCGACCTCGAACTCCTCGTTTTCCGCGATCCAGCTGACGATGTCGCCCTCGATGATCGGCGTGCCGAAGAAGAGCACCGGCACGTCCCAGCGGCTCGCCATGGGCAGGATGCGCCGCGTGATCGACTCCTTAATCCGATGAATGTCCGCCAGCGTCTGCGGCTTGCGCGGGTCGATCGGGTCGTCGATGATGATGAAG